>JADKCL010000065.1 GCA_016718825.1 Bacteroidota bacterium
TTGAATGAAAAGTCATACAAAAATGGCATTAACGATCCACCAACTGCGGATCACCCATCTTTCCGGTCTGATAATCCAGAATACATTGCCGAATCTGCTCCTCCGTGTTCATCACAAACGGTCCGTAGGAATAGACGACTTCATTCAGCGGCTGACCACCCAACACGAGGATTTCGGCGTTTTCCTTGGCATAGAGTTGGACGGTACTTTCGCCACGGTGGTAAAGGGCGACTTGATTGGTTTTCAGGACTTTTTGACCTTCCAATTCGAGGTCGCCGTTGACGAGGTAGAGGATGAAGTTGTGGGTCGGATCGGTGGGAATGTCGAGCCGCGTGTCGGCTGCGAGGTGCATGTGGTAATAAAATGCGGGGCTCAGCGTCTCGATTTTGGACTTCGCATCGCCGAATTCGCCGAGGACGACCGTGCCTTTGACCTTCTCGGTGTCAATTTTGCCAAAGTCCTTTTCTGCGAAGAGCAAGGTCGCCGGGGCGTCCAATTTATAGGCGGAGGGCATGTTGAGCCAGATTTGGAAGCCGTGGTAAATGCCGCCTTCGTCGTGGAGCATTTTGCCGGTTTCTTCCATGTGAATCGCGCCACGTCCCGAGCTGAACATCATAAAATCGCCTTTCCCGATCTGGAAATCGTAGTCGAGGCTGTCTTTGTGGTGGCCATTTCCCGAAAGGAAAAACGTCGTCGGAATCACGCCCGCATGCGGGTGCGCGCCGACACGCAGGGGCTTCGCGCCTGCGGACATCGTGACAGGCCCGAATTCGTCAAACAAAACATACGGCGACACCAAATCCTGCCGATCCCCAGCAAATGCCCGCAAAATCGGCAGCGTCCCGACCATCTCGCGTTGCATGTTCAGAATTTCCGCGACTTTGCGCGTCGATTCGCCTGCGAGCAGCCCGGAAGCAGATTTGAGAATGCCCGGCACCGCGAGACTAGCGCCGATGATGGCCGATGTTTTGATGAATTCCTTGCGTTTCATGCGTTTGGAGTCGAATTGGAAGACAATACCGAATGAAAGATAACCAATTAGTAAGAACGATGTTTGGAGGTGCCGGAATGTGTAATGTGTTCATTGTCAGTAATTTTCAGGGGAGCCTATTTTCAACGCTTCGAAAGCAGCTTGTAAACCTTCGCTTTTTCTCCGAATTTTAACCTTTGGCTATCAAAATCACATTCGATGAAAAGTTTCTACGTGTTGTTGTTGAGTCTCTTGCTTTCTTTTTTCATTGTAAAAGCCCAATCAGGCAATGCGCTGCACTTTGACGGGGCCAACGATCAGGTCGTTGCCACGGTGCCCAGCCTTTTCAGCAATCTCACCGCCAATAGCTTCACAATGGAAGCTTGGGTGTATCCGACGGGCGCGATCTTCAGCCGGATCATTTATGCGCAATCCACCACCAATAGCTTCGCTACGATGAGCACTGGCGGAACGAACAACATCTATTTTTACGTCGTAGCAAATGGGACGAATTACAGCGCGGCGACCACCGCAACCTTGCCCAGCAACCAATGGACGCATGTTGCCGCGCGCTGGACAGCCGGAACGAATGCCGTAGCGGTGTTTTTTAACGGCGTTTTGCAGGCTTCATCCCCGGGCGGATCATCCTCAACAGGGACGAGCGGCTTGCTGACATTGGGCACGCGTCCCGGCGGGTGCACAATATTTTCCGGGTGCCATCGACGAAGTGAGAATCTGGAGTACAGCCCGCACGCAATGCGAAATTCAAAGCAATATGAACCGTCATTTCACAGGTCCGCAGACCAATTTGGTGGCTTATTATGACTTCAACCACGGCACTGCAGGCGGCAACAATGCGGGTGTGACGACGCTTTCAGATTATTCCGGGAATGCCAACAACGGCACACTTTCCAACTTTGCATTGACTGGAACGACCTCCAACTGGATTGCCTCTACCGTCAATATCACCTCCAATGGCAATGCAACCGGGGGCTACAATATTGCTGCGAATGCATCAGTTTGCCTAGGAGCAAGCTACACTTTCCCCAACGGCAGCACGCAGTCCAATATCACAGCGCAAGTCGTTCAAACAAGCACTTTGACGGCCACGAACGGCTGTGACAGCGTGATTGTGACGACGGTGGATGTCAATCAGACATACAATGTGCAAGATTCGGCATGGGTTTGCAGCGGCGGCAGTTACACGTTTCCCGACGGATCCACGCAATCCAATATTACGGCGCAAGTGGTGCAAACAAGCAACCTGCAAACGCTTGCGGGTTGTGACAGCGTGATCGTGACAACGGTAGATGTGCTGCCGAGCTACAACCTCACGCAATCGGCCATCGTTTGCAGTGGCGGCAGTTATTTGTTTCCAGACAGTTCTTTGGATACGAATATTACGGTGCAAGTCGTGCATACGAGCACGTTGCAGACGTTGGCAGGCTGCGATAGCATCATCGTGACCACGGTCGATGTTACGCCCAATTACTTCTATTTTGTGCTAGACACCGTCTGCAATGGCGGAAACTATACATTCCCTGACGGATCGGTACAGAGCAATATTACGACGCAAGTTTCCCATATTAGTGCCTTTCAGACCATTGCCGGATGTGATAGCAGTATCAATACCACGGTGGATGTATTTGTTGTGGACACAGCGGTTTCCGTCGCTGCCATTACCCTCACTGCTTCGGCTACCGGCGCAACTTATCAGTGGATCGACTGCTCGACGGGTTTCCCGATCTCAGGCGAAGTGAATAGCAGCTTTACACCGACGACGAGCGGAAATTATGCGGTTGTGGTGACGGAAAATGGCTGCTCGGATACTTCGAGCTGCTATGCAGTGACCGTGGTGGGCGTCGGAAATGGACCCGCACCGTCGATTGCACTCTATCCTAATCCCAATAAGGGTAGCTTTGTTTTGGAATTGCCTGCAACCCTCACGGGGCTTGTCAAAGTTGAAGTTCGGAATGCAGTAGGGCAAATCGTTTGGGAATCGATGCTCGGAGCAGGGAAACAAAATCTCAATCTGGGAACCGTTGCAAATGGAGTGTATACGTTGAAGGTGCACGGAACCGATGGTATTGCGGCGATGCGCGTGGTTGTGAATCGCTGATGGCAAGTTGGAAAATGAGCTTGCACATTCTTTTCTTCGAATGTATTTGAAATGTAAAATTCGACATGGTAAGTATTTGTAAATCATTGTTTTTGGGATTGGGATTCCTGTTCTTAATCCAAACCCTGCCTGCCTCAACCCTCGACGAAGAAGTCCAAGTCGCCGACGACGTCCACCTCACAGGCATTTTGGGAACAAAAATCCGAATCGACATGGTGCTGCAGCTCGAGACGGGCAAGTACTTCTTTAACAATAGCGGCACGGACAACATTGATGTGCGCGGAAAATACTTCTACCGCACGCAATTGAAGCCGATTCCATTGAATGGCACACTTTCCCCTTCGAAGGGATTGCTAATGCTCACGGTGGGGGACAACGAAAATCCGAAGGAGCGCTTCGAAGGCCGTTGGGATCCGAAACTCAAAAAAGTCACCGGAAATTGGACGCTCACCGAACCCGCAAAGACGATGCCTTTTGTTTTGACGGCCGCCGAAGCCAATGTAAAATCCTCCGCGATTGTCAGCTACTTTGCTGTATTGCGGGAGTTGCTGCAGGCAGAGCCCGATGCGGAGGGCGCCAAAATCGATGATGCACAATGGGAGGCTCCTAACGGCACGATTACGAATTTCGCTCCCAATTGGGGTGGCGGAATCGACGTGTTTACCCCGACCAGGTTGGAATATTATACCAGCTACAATTCGACGGCGCGCTCCTCGGATTACACGGAAATTTACCAATTGTTGCCCTCCGAGGCAGGCGTGTTTGTTGTGCACTTTTCCACCTATACTGGCTTTGAAAAATCCTACGATGAAAACGACGAGATGTCCGGAGGCATTTCAGGAAGCAGCTGCGGCTACGAATTGACGGTATACAAATATGCCGATGGTGCCGTAGATGTCACCAAAACTGTCTTGCCTGCAGATGTCAAATCAACAGGCGGCTCCGAATCAGATACCGAGGACATCAGCTGCGATGGGCAGGTCCTTTCGGATGCAATTCTCTTGCCATCAGGAGAAAAGCTGTATTGGGATGGGACGAAGTTTGTGAAATAAGCTGAATGGTTGCCGTTTTTTTGCAATTAAAAAGAACGTCGCAGAAAAAGCCCAAGGCCCTGCATTTGAGGCAACTTTGGATTGCAGTCGAAATAGGCTTGCTTCGGTCAGTTCTTAGTCGCGCAAAAACAGGATACAACCATTGGGTCCGATTCCCTCGCTGCCGTTCCATCCCATCGTGAAAACCATCGGTAGATTGCGTGTCGATTCCGGCAATTGAATTTCCTTGTTCCCGAAATTGGCGACGACGGTCAATTCCTGTTCGCCCAGTGTTTTGATGTACATTAGGACATTTCTCCCGCTGACCGACTCTTGCACCACCTTTAATGCGCCTTGCGAAAAGACAGGATGCAGTTTTCGCAATTGAAGCAAGGCCTTGTAGGAGGAAAACAACGAACTGCGATCCACACTTTGCCCAGCGACATTCCGCTGTTCCAATTCACCTGAAATCGGTAACCAAGGCTTTGCATCCACGGTCGTAAACCCTGCATTTGCTGTCGAATCCCATTGCATGGGCGTGCGGCAAACGTCGCGGTTGAGCGGCACGGGCATACGTTTGCGCAGCCACGTGGGCACCGACCCGTACATGTGCGAGATCGGATCCAGGGCATCTTTTTTGTCGATTTCCGCATCCAACATGCCGATTTCCTCCCCATAATACACCACGGGAACGCCCCGCGTGGTCATTTGCAAAACGGCCAACAGTTTCGCCTTTTCCAAATCGCCCTTCACCCGCCCAATGCTGCGTTTGTTGTCATGGTTGCCGACCACAAACGTCGGCACGCGCGGCGATGCATAATATCGGTTGTATTCCACCAAACGTTCCCTGAAAAAAGCAGCATCATACTTGTAAAATAGCATGTCAAACAGGAAAATCAGGTTGAGTCCATCCTGATTTTCGCCGAGGAATTTGCTGATCGTCGGATGCGCGCCAAACACTTCGCCCACCAAAAACCGGTCGGGAAATTCGTCAATGGTAGCCCGAATTTCCTTGGCTAAGGCAAAGTTTCCGGGATGATTGACCGTATGGATGCGCTTTTGGAAACGCGCATGCATGCCGTCCTTGGTCGGGATATAATGCAGCGACGCGGGATTGTCCCGAAATTGGTCATCCTTGACGATGGCATTAAAAATGTCCAAGCGGAAACCATCGACACCCTTCGTCAGCCAAAAGCGCAATACATCCTTCATTGCCGCCTTCACCTCGGGATTCGCCCAATTCAAATCCGGCTGAAAGGGGAGGAAAGAGGCGAAATACCATTGTTGGCGCTGCGCGGAATACTGCCATCCGGGAGGTCCCGGAATGCTCGTCCAATTTGTTGGCGGACGTTGGCCGTTTTTCCCTTTGCCATCGCGCCAGATATACCAATCGGCCTTGGGATTGTCGCGGCTGCTTTTGGATTCGAGAAACCAAGGATGCTGAGCGCTTGTATGGTTGAGCACCATGTCAAACACAATCTTCATCCCGCGTTGATGCACCGCTGCGATCAACTGCTCGGCATCTTTCATCGTGCCATATTCGGGCGCAATGCTGCGGTAATCGCTGATGTCATAGCCAAAATCCGCCTGCGGACTCGCATAAAACGGCGAAATCCAGATGGTCTCAAATCCCAATTCCTTTACATAATCCAAGCGGGAAATGATGCCTTGCAAATCGCCGATACCGTCGCCATTGCTGTCTTGGAACGAGCGCGGATAAATCTGGTAAATACTCGTGGATTGCCACCACGGGGCCGTTTCTTGGGCGATCATGGGCAGGGAAAGCGACATCAAGAGGAGGAAGATGAGGAGTCGATTCACTTTTTGAAGAAGAAAAAGATGGCGCCCATCAGCAAAACAAATCCGATGAGATGGTTCCACCGAAATTGTTCGGTTTTGAAAAATAGCAGTGAAAACAACACGAAAATCACCAAGGTGATGACTTCCTGAATCACTTTCATTTCCAGCAATGAAAACGGCCCGCCATAGTCTTGGTGCCCCAACCGATTCGCCGGGACTTGCAGACAGTATTCAAAAAAGGCGATTCCCCAGGAAATCAGGATCACCGCGAATAGTCCGAGGCTCTCAAAGCCCTTCATGCCTTTAAATTTCAGGTGCCCGTACCAAGCGAGCGTCATAAAGGCATTCGAAGCGACAAGGAGCAGGATGGAGGAGATGGCACGCGTCATAAAGGAGCAGAATTGAATAACCTACGCATTCTGAGATACAGAATTCGTCAGAATTAGCAGAAGGCCTTGAAACTATACGCTATTCCTGGAGTATTCTGCTTCCATTAGCTTGGAAACTTTCCAAATGGAGCGAAGAATCATTCTGCACCGCCACACAAGCTTACCAGGTTTAAAAGCAAAAAATCGCAGCAAGCAAATATCCGTTGTTTTAAGGGTTACCAAATGGAAAGTTAGCAAAATCGGGAATATTCTTGTATTCTGAAAGTTGCGCTATTTTGAATAAAAGCAACATATGGATGAAAAACAATCAAGTACCCTCAATCCCGACAAGGTGATGAGAACACACGTCAACGTTTACAATCACTTTTCCTGCCTGATATCATGGTTGAGGAACAGCAACTAATGGTCTTGATTCAAAACCAGTCAGAATGGCTGAGGTAGTTTAAAGGACTTATACTGCGTCAACGAAAAGCTGTTCGGCACATTCTCGCCACACAGGACTTCTGCGCAGCAGGTTGTAAGAGAGCAAAATCAGCTGTGAATTGCAAGCAAATCCAATCGGAACAAAAGAGTCCTGCAAACAAGCGTGGGACCTTGTTCGGTTAATCGTGACTTGGAGCCACAAAATCATGGACAAAATGATCCAAGTCACCACGTCGAATTTCCCTACCCGGGGATCCCAAAAAGATCTTCAAAGTAGGCTTAGGCGTTTTCAATAAGAAGTGGACTTGACATGGTCCCAATTGAGGTATGCTTTGCCTTGTTGCCGATTCCATTTAAGCTATCATGGGTTTGTTCCCAAAATCGACAGAATTTCCAGAACGTGGGCACGACCCCATTCCGGAAATTCTGCAAATCCTGTAAATTCTGATTCAAACCCGCAGAATTCAACACCAACACCGATTCTGAAAATTCTAAGAATTCTGCTCAAATTCTGATTCAGACGAAGCGATTCACCGTCGTCCATGGACCGCCGTTGTGGGCATCGATGCCTTCTGCTTGGAGGATGCTTGTCGCGCTGCCGCTGCGGTTGCCGGATGCACAGCAAAGGATGACTGGCTTGCCAGCTTTTTTCAGGCTTGCCACTTCGGAACGGATGCGGTCCAGCGGAATGTTCACCGAACCCTTCACATGCCCGCCGCGAAACTCTGCTGGCGAACGAACGTCAATGATCTTTGCACCTTTTGCGATCAAATCTGCAAAATCTACTGACTTACCAAAAAGACTGCTGAAAAGTCCCATATCGAATACTGTTTAATGATGATGTACTACAAGAAGTTAACGAGGCAAAGATGAACAGCTTTCCAAACCCAAGGTGTAACCAAGGTTACCATGAGAATTCGAACCAGTCCCACCTGCGGCCGTTCCTCCTACCTCAACCAACCGCATTGAAATTCAACACCCCCAATTGATTCTATAAATTCTGTGAATTCTGCTCAAATTATGCTCAGTTATGTGGAAAGAATTCCCGAACTTTTCCGACCTAGTGGGAAAATGCTGAGACGGGCGGTTGCCCTTACAAGAGATGGAGAAAATGTTCCAAATGGCCTCGCAGAGCCGGAAACTGCATTATTCGTTTGCCTATCGGATGCTTCCGATGATGTTGTTTGGTGACAACGGCCTCAGTGTCTGGCGTGTACTTGCTGACGCCGAGACAAGTGGAGAATATCTGAAGGAGGCTTGGAACCGGACCGCTGCTTCGCAGAATCTCGAATTTTTTGAGCCCGAGGGGCTGAAGGCGACCTTTCGCAAGGGGGAGGAGGGACGGGATTTGGTCGTGATCACCATGCCCGAGCCCATTGCACCACCCGAGGCTTACTTTGGAATCATTCAATTCGATGCCGAATCCAGCAAGCTTCACTACTACACCATAGAATATAGTGTGCGCATGGATGGCACCAAACGCGTGGTCCTTGGCAAAACCTTGCAAGGAGGCCAACGCCACAACCTCGGCGCCCTTCCCAATGCCGACCTCGAACTCGGAATCGATGAAATCGAACGCAAAGGCGCCCACCATTTCCCATTCCGACAGTTTGAATAGGACCTTTTCTTCGTGTCTTAGTGTCTTCGTGGCTAAACTTCTGTTCCTATGATCGCAAAAACTATCCTCGTTACCGGTGCCAACGGCTTGCTCGGTCAGAAACTTGTACAAAAATTGTCTCGCCGTGATGCTGTTCACTTGATCGCAACAGGCGTTGGCGAAAACCGCAATCCGATGGACGAGGGTTATGTCTATGAAAAAATGGACATCACCAAGCCGGATGAGGTGCGGAGGATCTTTGAAAAATACGAACCGACGGAGATCATCAACACCGCGGCGATGACCAACGTCGATCAATGCGAAAAGGAGCAGGAAGCCTGTTGGGAGTTGAATGTCAAGGCTGTCGAAACACAATTGGCGCTTTGCAAGGAGTTTGAGACGCGAATGATCCATATTTCCACCGACTTCATTTTCGATGGAAATGCTGGACCCTACACCGAAAAGGGAACACCGAACCCGTTGTCTTGGTACGGCAAAAGCAAGTTGGAGGCAGAGAATTTGGTGATCATGTCGGGCGTGCCCTACGCGATTGCCCGCACGATGCTCGTGTTTGGCGTCGTCGCCGACATGTCCCGCAGCAACTTTGTGCTCTGGGCAAAAAAATCATTGGAGGAAGGCAAACCCATCAACGTGGTCAACGATCAAATTCGTTGTCCGACCTTAGCAGAGGACCTTGCCGAAGGGGTTGTGTTGATGACCATGAAGGACAAAAGTGGCATTTACAACATTTCCGGGCCGGATATGTATAGCATCTGCGAAATGGTGCAAATGGTCGCGGATCACTGGAAATTGGACAAAAAACTGATCACCCCGGTTGAAAGCAATATGCTCAACCAAGCGGCAACACGCCCTTTGAAGACGGGATTCATCATCCTCAAAGCCCAAACCGAACTCGGCTACCGTCCAAGGACGTTCCGCGAAGCATTGGCCATCGTGGAAAGGCAGTTGAATGACTGGGAAGAGGATAAGTGACTTGAAGATCGCTCAATCCTCGCTTTGGGAATCTTGGAGGAGATGTTTTCCTTTCAGCCACCTTTTCGCTCGCTCCGGGATTTCGTATCGCTCCAAATAGACAAAGATCACCATCAACGCCGCGAACGGAAACAGCCATACCATCCGACCTTGGTAACGAGGATCTACCATGGCCAACGAAGCGCAGATAAAGCAATTCACGACGGAGAAGGAAAGTAACCAAATCAGAAACCAGCGTAGGTCTGCCGGTAACCGCTGAAATCGCGAACCCGCCATTGCGACCAATAAAAGCAGGCCCCAGCTCACAAACACCACCATCTCTTGGCGTCCATTAAGTGCCGTGAAGTCAAGTTGCCCCTTGATCTGCTTAGCCCCCAGACAGGCACGCGTACTGGATGGGAAAAAAGTCTTCAAGTTCTCAACCGGTGGCGACGCTTCAGGAAATGCGCCTGCTGGACCGGTCTCAAATACAAAAAACTGTCTGCTACCATCCTCAAAGCAAGCACGCGCATAACTTGAGAGAAGCGAAGGACGCAGCAGAATTTGGCGGTTCATATTTGAATATTCCTCGAAGTTAGCCTCCCAGCCGCCTGTTTTGTAAAGCGGACTATTGGCTGCATCCCATAGAAAGTCGCCATACAGTTCGCCCTTGTACGGACAAAGTTTCCAGTCATGGTTGGGGCAATCCTCGTCCAGGAACCTCTTGACCAGGTCCAAGTCGCGCAATCGGTTGGCCATAAAGATGCTGCTACCCGCCGTATAACGGAAATGGCCATCCTTCAGGGCATTGAAGCCGGGGATCAGCAAGTAGGTGATGGCCACCAATCCAGCCACGATCGCCAAGCTCTTCCCTTGGAAGGGAACCTTGCTGCGCTTCCTCCGGATCCAACCCAGCAATGCGCAACCCATCATCGCAACCACGATCGTCGGCAAATTGGAAAGATGGGTGCTCAATGCAAGCATGAGCAGCATCGCCAACGGTATTCTTTGTGACCAAGTGAGTTCCGTGAAAAAGGCGAGATTAAACGCCGACAAGAAAAGGATCGGGGTGAAAATATCAGGAATCAGGAGGTTTGCGTAGTAAGAGATGCCCGTGGTATAGATGAGGAAGAGCACCGTGAAGATGTAATAATATGCAATGCGGCGCTCGGACACAAATCGCCTGAGCGTTATGAGAAGGAGCCAGGCCAGGATGGCGGACTGTACCAAGATTACCAGCCAAGGGGACGCAGCAAGACTTGCATGCCGCAGGAACATGCCGTAGAATATCGGCCGGTCGATCGGCAATTGCCCGGTGAAGCCGCTGTGGATATAGGTTCCGGTGTCGGGATAGAGCAATGGAAAGCCATTGTAAAACGCCAAGAAGCACAACAAAAGTGTGGCTGCAGTAACCAGAAGGGTGATTTTGAGAAAACGCGGCATAGATGGATGCCCAGTTTCAGGCAGCCACGAAAATGGACATTTACCTTGGCAAAACCAAAGCAAAAGGAAGTGAACCCTTTTAGGATCGCAATGCTGGGAGTGCCACTTCGTCCTGGAGAAATGCCCGTTGGATAATTGAACCTGCCACTTCGTCCTCCCAGATGACCCGTTTATACATTCTCCCTGCGCGGCCTTTTTGCATTGCGTTACTTCGCAGCACAAAACTCAAAAACAATAAACGATGGTTCACAAACTCAACAATGCACAAAAGCGTGGCCTGCTGATTGGCTTGGCTGCATTGGTGCTCCTCGCGGGATGGCGGCTACGTGCGCGACACCTTGAAAATAGCGCGCCGCTTATAGAAACAGCATCCGAAGGCCCCGAAAAACCGAAATCCGCGCGCATCGAACTCAATACAGCCGACACTACGCTTCTTCAAACCGTCAAAGGAATCGGTCCGGCAAGTGCCCGCCGCATCGTTAAGTACCGCAGTCTGATTGGCGGATTCACGCATACAGACCAACTGCTCAAAGTATGGGGAATTACGCCGGAAAATTTCATTCGCATTGAAGAACAGGTCTTTGTGGATACGACCACCACGACATTCGCAGCGTTGAAAAAGGGAAAGTTTAATCCCTACGCCCAACAATCCTATCCCAGCGTCCTCGTGGCAGCTACAAGGATGGCTTTTCTTCCAGCAAATTTGAAGCGGCAGCCGCGCAGCGTTCGAGCGAATCCGGGAATTCGCCAGCAGCGGTCGAAGCCTCACAACCCTCAGCGAGCGTTCCAGCAAAAAATACCTTTTCACGGCAATTGCTCGATATCAACATTGCAGATTCTTCGGCCTTGGTGGAAATCAGCGGCATTGGCCCCGGAACGGCACGCAACATCGTCAAATACCGGTCGTTGATTTTCTACTTCGACAATTTGGAGCAATTGTCGGAAGTCTGGGGCATCCGGCCGGAGAATCTGGAACGGATGAAGCCTTACCTTTCCGTCGGTAATTCGAAGCAATCCATGCCGCACCTGAAAATCAATGAGATGGGCGTCGACGAACTCGGAAAACACAAGTACCTTGGTTACAAAGAAGCCAAGATACTCGTCGCCTACCGCGAGAAACACGGCCCATTTGTGGACTTCGCCGCCTTGCAGCAAGTTCTCGGCGTCGCACCCGAAAAGCTCGATAAGATCAAGCCTTATCTGGTGTTTTGATTTCCTGTTGCATTTCCAGATTCTTTGGCTCAAATTCGACGGTCTTTCAAAAATGATAAAAGAATGGATCTCGAATCTCTGCTCAAGTCAAACATCCGGGAAGTGCCGGACTTTCCCATCAAAGGGGTGAATTTCAAGGATATATCTCCTATTTTCCTTCAACCGGATTTGATCCGGCAGACCGCTGAAGCCTTGGCTGCGCCTTGGAAAGGCAAAGGCATTACCCGCGTCGTCGGCATCGAAAGCCGAGGATTTCTTTTCGGCCCGCAGATTGCACAAATTCTTGGTGCAGGATTCGTGATTGTGCGCAAAGCAGGCAAGCTGCCGCCTGAGACGTCGTCGATTTCCTATTCGCTCGAGTACGGGAATGCCACGATTGAAATGGTCAAAGGTTCGGTCGGACCTCAAGACAATGTCCTGATCCACGACGACTTGCTCGCGACAGGCGGCACCGCAAACGCTTCGGCGATGCTCGTGCGGCAGCTCGGGGCCAAAGTAGCAGGATACAGTTTTATGATCGATCTGGCATTCCTCAATGGGCGCTCCGTTTTGTCCAAGGACGGCTCCGAGGTGCATGCGATCATTCATTATCATTGATCATTTTCGGGAGGCCAAGGCGACATTTTGCGTTTTGGCATTTTCTGCGAATGATTTGAACCGTATTTTTGAGGCCTAAATTCGAATTTCATGGCTGTTAGCAGTATTTCCACCTCCTCCCAAATGGATCTTTCCCTGTCCGAAAATCAGCGGATGATCGCCGACATGATCCGTAAATTCGGGGAGGAGCATATCAAGCCCTACATCCGCGAATGGGATGAATCGCAGCATTTCCCTGTGGATTGCATGAAAAAGCTCGGCGAATTGGGCCTTTTGGGCATTTTCGTTCCGGTAGAATACGGCGGCTCGGGCTTTGGCTATGCGGAATACGTGACCGCCATCTCCGAATTGGGAAAAATCGATCCGTCGATTGCCCTTTCTGTAGCAGCCCACAATTCGCTTTGCACCGGACACATCTATTATCACGGCAGCGAAGAACAAAAGCGCAAGTACCTGCCCAAGCTTGCCTCTGGCGAATGGATTGGTGCCTGGGGCTTGACCGAGCCGAATACTGGTTCCGATGCTGGCAACATGAAAACGACGGCCATGCGCGATGGCGACGGCTGGGTGATCAACGGTGCCAAAAATTTCATTACACACGGCATTTCCTGCGATGTCGCGGTGGTGATGACCCGCACGGGCGAACCCAACGCGAAGAATAACAGTACCGCTTTTATCATTGAAAGGGGTACGCCCGGGTTCCGTGGCGGCCGCAAAGAAGACAAGCTCGGCATGCGCGCCTCGGAAACGACAGAATTGCTGATGGATGATGTACGCATCGCTGACAGTCAGCGCATTGGCGAGGTTGGCTTTGGCTTCAAGCAAGCCATGCAAATTCTCGATGGCGGAAGGATTTCGATTGCTGCTTTGGCGCTGGGCGTTGCAAAAGGCGCATTTGAGGCTTCAGTGCAGTACAGCAAGGAGCGTAGCCAATTCGGGAAGTCCATATCGAATTTTCAGGCAATTGCCTTCAAACTCGCCAACATGGCGACCGAGATTGAAGCCTCTGAGCTGCTGTGTATGCGTGCCGCAGACCTCAAAGACCGGGGCCAAAAAGTGACCACAGAAGGCGCGATGGCCAAGCTCTTCGCTTCCGAAGCCTGCGTTCGTATTTCCAACGAGGCCGTACAAATCTTTGGCGGATACGGCTTTGTCAAGGATTATCCCGTTGAGAAATTCTACCGGGATTCCAAACTCTGCACGATCGGAGAAGGCACAAGCGAAATTCAATTGCTCGTGATTTCCAGGCAGTTGCTGGAGATTTGATGAGCATTGAAGTCGGGATTTTCCGTGTGGAGAAATTGAATTTCAGAAAATTTTCAACAATTTTCCATTCTAAATTGTCAATTCTCAATTCCTTTTCTATCTTTGCCACTCTTTAGAATTTAAGAAAGTAGGTGATACAATGCTTCTGATCAAAATCAAAGAAAACGAGAGCATCGACCGCGCACTGCGCCGGTACAAGAAGAAGTTTGAAAAAACTGGCATCCTCCGCGAAGTTCGTGGCCGTATGTACTTTATCAAGCCTTCGGTCGAGAACCGCGAGCTCATGAAAAAAGCCCGTCGCCGCGAAGAGCACTACGCAGCCGACAACTATTGATTTCTGAATTTAAACCCTGTTTTCTGCGTAAGTAGATTGCATTGGGAATGAAAAATATTTACCTTTCACCATCAGGTGGAAGGTAATTTTCATTTATGCTCGAGGGGAAATTTCATCAATACTTGCAAGTGGAGCGGAATTATTCCCCGCATACGATCTTAGCGTACACGCAAGATTTGAAGTCCTTCGATACCTTTTTGAAGGAGCATTATTCCCTCGATATTTTCCAAGAAAAAGATGCTCAGGCCGTTACGCATCGCATGATCCGCGTATGGATGGGCGAGTTGCTTGATGGTGGCGCAGGAAATCGCAGTGTTACCCGGAAAGTCGCAAGCCTCAGCGCCTATTTTCGTTACCTCCGCAAATCCGGCCTCGCAACCCAAAATCCGGTCACCAAGGTCAAGTCTCCCAAATTCGAAAAAAAACTTCCGTCATTTCTCAAGCACGACAGCATTGGGCAGTTGTTTGAGGGCATCGAATTTGGTGCTGATTTTGAGGGCACTAGAGATTGCGCGGTTTTGGAATTGCTTTACAGCTGCGGATTGCGGCGTTCGGAGCTCGTTGGACTGCAATTTCGGGACATCGATTTTCTGAATGCCACCGTAAAAGTGATGGGGAAAGGACGCAAAGAACGCGTCGTTCCGCTTGGGAGATGTGCATCAAAAGCAATGAAAACCTATATTCAGGTTTGCGACGAAGCCGGATTCGATTACAGGGGAAATTTCTTTCTCAAGGCGGACGGCGAACCGATTTACGATCGGTTGGTTCATCGATTGGTGGACAAGTATCTCAAGCAGGTTTCGAGCCTGACCAAAACGAGTCCGCACGTTCTTCGGCATACCTTCGCGACACACCTTTTGGATCGTGGCGCGGACTTGAATGCGATCAAGGAAATGTTGGGCCATACGAGCCTTGCTGCGACGCAGGTGTATGTGCACAATTCAATATCGAAACTCAAAGATGTATATTCAAAGGCCCATCCAAAGGCCTGATTACCAAAACTTAAATAAAGAATAGATGAAACTTGAAATCCAGTCAATCCACTTCGATGCTGATCAGAAGCTTCTGGACTACATCCAAAAGAAATGCGACAAGCTCGATCAGTTTTTCGATAAAATCACGAGCGGACAGGTTTATTTGCGCGTTGAAAAGAAGGGCGAGCATTCGTTGAAGTCCGTGGAAATCAAGATATTGGTCCCCGGAGAGTCCTTGCTTGTCAAAGAGGAGAGTTTTGTTTTTGAAGAATGTATCGACAACGCTACCGACAGTTTGAAGCGTCAATTGACCCGCTACAAAGAGAAAATGCGGACCTGATCTGATAAGAACAAAAAAAGAGCCTCCACCGTGAGGCTCTTTTTTTTCGCCATATTGCAGCGATGTCGTTTCCGATTTCCATATATGATCACCTGGGAAGGCAGGTTGACTTGCCGCAAATCCCGCAGCGGATTGTTTCCTTGTGCCCGTCACAGACGGAAACCTTGGTCGCCTTGGGGGTAGGGGAGCGGCTTGTCGGCCGAACGCGGTTTTGTATTCATCCGAAGTCGGTTTTGAAGAAGGTGAAGAACATCGGCGGGACCAAATTGGTTGATTTTGATCGGATTCGGGCATTGAAGCCTGACTTGATCATCGGCGAAAAGGAAGAGAACACCGCCGAGATGGTTGCAGCCTTGGAAGCAGAGTGGCCCGTCTTCGTCACCGACGTCCGCGATCTGGAATCCTCAGCTAGGATGGTGACGGACTTGGGCAAAATTACGGGTACAGCGACGAAGGCGGCCGGACTCGTGTCGCAAATCAGGGCGTCCTACGATGCGATTTGCCCCTTGCCGAGACCTGTTTCTTGCCTTTATCTGATATGGAAAGATCCGTGGATGGCCGTTGGCGCTGACACTTTTATTGATTCTGTGCTCAAAAAGTGTGGATTTCACAATGTGGCTGCCTCCCTGGATGGCCGTTATCCGATTGTAACCAAAGAAACATTTCGGGGGAAAATGCCGGAAATGGTGTTCCTTTCGAGTGAGCCCTATCCTTTTACAAATTTGCATATTGTTGATGTTCAGAAGCTTGTGGCTACACCTGCTGTCCGGATCGTAGATGGTGAAATGTTTAGTTGGTATGGTTCACACTTGATCGGTGTCGAAAATTATCTCAATCTGGTGTTGCAAGATACTTTCGCTTCCTTATCTTTGCATGATTCGGTTTGAACTGTATACTGGAATTAAAAAGTTTTTGCTTATGACTTTGAATGCCCTGCTCCGCTTCGGTATCGTGACGTCCTTACTTGTTGTGTTGGTTTTGCCACTTGCGGCTTGGAAAAAGGCTGAATCAGCCAATCTGACCAATGCGAAATCTTCACTTGTAAGTCTTGTCGACGCCACCGAAAAACCTAGCACTGACATTCCTGCAGACCTACCCCCAGCCGTTTTGGCAGCAACTTATTCCGGCAAGTCTGGATGCGCAGCGACTGAACACAATTTTGAGATTGTAGTGGATGTGCTGGATGCCGGCACCAATCTTTACCGCGTAAGAAACCTGCTTGACGAAGGCGAAGTTGTCAAAGCCCGCTGGCGCGAAGGCAAGCTTCAGCTGGGTTCATCCCAGAAAATGGGCTCATACCAGATTTCTGGTTATGTCGAATACCTCGAAAGCCCTGCCCGGATTGAAACACATGTCAAGTATCAGGATGGTTTAGGTTTTTGCGAAGATGTCAGCGTCTTTGTGAAGCGTTAATTCGTCTGATGGATGAAAATGGCGGGACAAATCGGGGTAACAACCTGGATTTGTCCCGCTTCTTTTTGCATCAGGTTGGTTCAGATACGTTCAATGGCGATGCTTACGTTTCTTTTCCGTCCCTTGTCGTCCATGCATGTGACTTCAATTTTGCCATTTTGCGGTGCGAAGAAAAATCGCTCACCTGCAGCGCAGCCTCCGAGAAAGGCACCATCAGCAAACCAATAGTGCATTTCTGATTCAGGATCAGGTGCAGCTTGGAGCAAGAGCTCCTGCCCGGCTTCAACAAAATAAGTCTCTCCTTGTGCGGGCGAATGAATTTCTGGTCCGCCAACATGAAATACACCCTCGCATTCCGGATTATGCGCTGGTGGCCGCTGAAAATCCAACGACGACCTCACCATCCACAAGGTCAATTCGGGATTTAAGTTGCTGAAGCGCCGCTTTTGGTATCCCGAGGCGGGCAGGCAGGCTGTACAGTATTGAAGGGTTCCCTCCGGATTGGTAAAGATTTCGCGGTCGCGTTGGCAAGTAGCTGAAGTTGTAACCCCTTGAATGGTAAGATCCTTTGTGAGCTGAGTGCAGGTATGCGCGGGAGGCAACCCGCTTTCCGCGCAGACCACCCGCTCTCGCAGGCGCTCAGGCTTTGAAAACCAATGTTTATCCGCATCATAGTCGATCGCATTGAACAGGTCGAGCATCAAAGGCACGGCCGTTTTGCTCCCCGACATTTCCAAAACGGGGCTGCCGTCCATGTTGCCCATCCACACACCGATGGTATACCGCGGATTGTAGCCAACGCTCCAAGCGTCGCGCCTGCCGAAGCTCGTTCCGGTTTTCCAGGCAACTTTTGGCAATTTGCTGCGGCTCAGGAACAATGGCGGTAAATCAGGACGTTGGATGCCCGAGAGGATTTCGGTGACCATATAGGCTGCCTCTGCCGAGCAAATCCGATGGCCATTGTTGGTTTGCGGTTCCGATTCCAGAAACCGTAGCGGCCGCAGCACCCCGCCGTTCGCCAAGGCCGCATAGGCACGCACCAATTCCTCCATCGTTGCACCGCATCCGCCCAAAGCCAATGAAAGTCCCAAATCCTTGTGGTGTTTGCTCACCGAAGCAAAACCAGCCTCACGCAGTGCCCAGATGAAATTGTGAATGCCGATGTCGTTCAGCAGCCGCACCGCAGGCAAATTGAGCGAATGACGCAAGGCCTCTTCAGCGGAAACTTCGCCCCGGAATTGGCGGTCGTAGTTGACGGGCGAGAAATCGCTGAATTCCTTCGGTACGTCCAATAACTTCATCTTGGGCGTCAAAATGCCTTGATCGAAGGCCATTGCGTAAATGAAAGGCTTCAAAGTGCTGCCTGGCGAGCGGACGGCATGGATTCCGTCGACCTCGCCAGAGGCGGCTTTGTTGTGGAAATCTGCCGACCCGCAATAGGCAAGCACGTTCATCGTGCGGTTGTCCACGACGATTGCAGCGCCATTGGAGATGCCGGAGGCCTGTACGCGACGCACATGATTTCCTAGGAGATTCTGCGTCAACAATTGAATTTTCGGGGAAAGTGTTGTTTGGGTTGTGGATTCAGGTGCTTGACGCTGAACCCATTCGCAGAATTGTGGCGCATGGTAGGCAAATTCTTTTCGCTCGGTCGGAATGGTTTCGGTCAGGGCATCCGTGAGTTGTGCAGCAGGGAAAATCCCCCTTTCGCTAAAGCGGCGGAGCCATTTGTCTCGGGATTCCCGCGTTTCCGGACTGTTGGCGTCTGGCCGAAGGGAATTGGGGCGGTTGGGAATGACCGTGAGCAAAACACATTGTGAAAGGCTCAATTGGGAGGGAGGGCGATCAAAATAGATGTGGGATGCCGCCGAAACACCCTCGACATTGCCGCCATAAGGAAGGTAACTCATGTACATTTCCAAAATCTCGGTCTTCGAATGATGCCATTCCAACTGAAATGCCCGAAATGACTCCTGGATTTTACCCCAAATCGTCCTCGGCTTGGGTTCCATCATGCGCGCCACCTGCATCGTAATGGTACTCGCACCCGAATTGCGCGCGCCTGAAGCTGCATTTCCAAACAAAGCTCTTCCGATTGCCAAAGGATTGACGCCCGGATGCCAATAAAACCAGCGGTCCTCCTTGGCAATCAGTGCTTTGGGTAATTCTGCCGGAACATCTTCTAAATGCACCTGCATCCGCCACTTGTCGTCCTTGCTGAGGTAACAACGCAGAAGGCTTCCGTCTGAGGCACGCACTTCCGGACTGAAAGGCTTGGGAGCCGGCAATGGAAAAAACGTATCGAGAAGAAGGAAAAATACCAATGACAGCAGCGCAGCGGTGAACGCCCAACGCATTCGGCTGGTATTGAGCTTTTTCCGCCCTCGCAAAATCCATTGACCTAATATTTTTATTCCCATAAAGAATTGTCGCTCAATTCCGTGATGTATTCGCTAGAACCCCAGCAAGGCTCATAGAAGCAATGCCTTCTCGCTCCAATGCCCAATTTTTCACTTTTCACTTTTCACTTTCAGCATGAATTTGTCCCAAGTAGAAACTCTTTGGCCCGTTGCCGCAAAAGTTTCTGATCCCCAGGCATTTCCGGATTTGAGGCTGTCCCTGGCAATTGGGGTGCGACCGGGAATGGAGGCATCTCTTGCAACCACCCGCACGATGGCTCCGCTATGGTAGCTGCAAATCGTCGGATCATACATCGCCTCGGCGCTGATCGGAGGCATCATGTACCTGCCAAGATTGACCGCGCGCACCAAATAGTTGAATTCGCGGTCTTGGCCAGCCTGAAGATGGGTGAAAACATTCACGCGATCATCGCGCAAATCGTGGTTGTCGTAGTCGTTGGGCGAGGCGTTTTTGATCCATGAGTAGTCTGCATCGTTGAGTCTGGTGTTTTCAACTTCAAATCCGGCGGGGATCATGTCGCAAATGGCGACGTTTTCCACGGTATTGGTACTGCGAATCTTCACGCGGCAGACGACCAATTCGCCTTGGTTGAAAATCGGATTTTGAATGCGTCGGCCATCGGTATCGTACCATTCTCTCCGGACGCGCAAACCTTCGTCACGATCCGCAATCTTGACGGTTGCACCTTTTTTGATGCCTTCAATTTTCCAATAGTAATAGGCTTTCCCACTCCCTATTGCACTCAGCGCGATGGTTTTTCCGCTCAAATTGGTGCCAAGGTGGCGATTGTTTTCCCCGGTAAACGTCAGCAAAGATTCCGCTCCCAGCATGGCCTTGACGGTGATATTGTCGAGTTTGCTTCCCTTCGCGATTTTGCCCAAGGCCAGAAATGCCCATGCTTTTTCTTGGGTATTGTTGAGCTCCTTGCGGTGCACCTTGAGGTAATTGAGCAGCATGGGAACGCGTGGGTTGCTTGGATCTGCATCGACAAGGGCGTTGAGCATGATCGCTGTCGACCGCAGCGGCGAGTCAAAGCTACCTCCGGTCATTTTTTCGGGCAGGTCGGGAACGCCTCCATTCGGCAGCAAGTCTTCAAAGCTATCCATGTCCTTTTTCATGGCAAATGCTCCTGCAAGCAGGTAACGGCTGTCTTGGCAGAGTCCGTTTGGGCGGCTTTTGTAGTAGTTCATCAGCGCAACGTCGGGTTGGCCGGCCAGGGAAAGGACATACAAGGCGTAAATGAGTTCCTGACTTGCCTTTTCTTCCGAGATCCAAGCACCGTTGCGGTTGAATCTGTGCTGGAATGTGGTTTTGTCGGTGGTGATGCTTTTTAAATGCGAGATGGCGCGATCAAGGACAACTTTCTGCACGGCAAATCCCGCCTTCTCGGCTTCGAGGAGGAAATGCGTTGCATAAACACTGCCCCATTTGTTCTCATACTGCGCCCCGTTGGGCCAATAGGAAAATCCGCCGTCGTAGAGTTGCATGGCTTCGAGTTTCTTGACACCCTCCCGCACGTTGTGCACGGCATTGGATTGGGCATATTTTTCAGGCGCAACCAATTCGGCAAGGTCTCCAAAGTAAAGCTGCGGAAAGACGCTCGAAACTGTTTGCTCGACGCATCCGTGTGGGTAATTGAGGAGATAGTCAAGCTGATCTGCGAATTCCAACGCTGGAAAGCTGCTGAAAGTGAGGAGCGTACGCTGCATTTGAGGTTCGTAACCACCCGGAATCGAAATGGTCGCTTGACTTCCAGCCTCGATCACGCCGCTACCGGCACGTGTTTCAAGGGGTGTTGGGGGGCGAACTGCGATTTCGACGCGTTGCCGCAGCTTTTCAAGGCCTTCTGTTTCCAGCAATATCGCGGCGGGCCCGGCAGCAATGGCCCGAATTCCGAAGTCTGTTTCCGCATTTCCTGTGGCGCTAATTTCGACTTGTTTTTCATTTCCGCCATCGATTTCCAGCGGCCCCTCTACGGTCAATTTGACTTTTACCTTTCCTGCATTTTCCGTGAGATTCATCAGATTGATAGGCATTTGCAACGAATCCCCGGCGGTGAAAAAGCGTGGAATCGCAGCCATCAAAATCAAATCGTCGCGGATGATCATAGGCTTGTCTCCGGACCCGAATTGCATGCCGTCATACACCATCACCATGACCCGTGCCCGACCATTAAAATCCTCTGGAATCGGAACTTTGAACGTGAGACGCCCCGAGCTGTTGGTGTTTTGGATCCCGCTCCACCACGCAAACGGTTTGTATCTTTTGGCTTTGATGGGATTCAGTTGGCCATAAGAACTCCAATCACCGCCGTCGCTACCGCCGGTCGCCATCCCCATATTGGGTACCTCCGGCAGCAGGAATTCATACATGTCATAGCCCTGCACCGTGAGCGCGCGCGGCGCATACATGTGGGCATACGCGTTGGGTGTGCGAAACCCACTGATCGCCAAAATGCCCTCATCCACCACCGCAACGGTCATTTTTACGCCCGCTTTCGCCGAAGTTTGAACGGTAATCGACTGCATGCCGCCGGGTTTGATGATCCCGGGCGCGGTGATTTTTACAGGCAAAATCCGGCTGGGATTGTCGACTTTGATGACCCCGTACCCGTGGGCAACGGTCATGGGCAACTGCCCTTTGCCCTTTTGCGGACGGAAAAGTGTCGCTGTCACGAAAACGTTCGGTGCATGCACGTCCTTGATGGGGAAGACCACCTCCGCCGAATTGTTTTCAATGTCGATGTAGCGGTATTCATTTACTTTGTCACGTTCGAGGGTGACGAGCATTCGTCCGGAAAATGGGGCTGTGAGCAAAATGCGCGCCTTTTCGCCGACTTTGTATGCGGGTTTGTCAAATTTGATGGCCACCGTGCCTTCGCGGTTCACCCCAAACGAGGATTCCGTCGCGACGGACTTTCCATAAGCACTGAATTGCCTGCGTTGGCTTCCGCTGGCATCCAGCATCGTGATGGTGAGTTCATAATTGCCCGCTTTGGAAATTCGGTGGGCATACCGGTTGATGTCAGCACCCTGCGTGATGGTGTCATTTTTCAGAACAATGGCTTCGTTTTCACTGACATAATAAAACCCTTTGGTATCCTTGCGCATGGAACGTTTCCATTCGAAGTGCACCAGTTTTACCTCCATTTTGAGGCCCTTTGCAATTTGGTCGTTGTAGGTCATGGGCACGAAGTCCAGCCGATAGCTGTCATTGATGTTGAAATACTGCCCATGTTCCTTGATACCCAGAAAATTGTCGCGTGTAGCGACGGAGAATGACTTTTGGGCAATGACACTGTGGCCGGTATTGTCAAATACCGTGGCTTGGGCAAGCCCTGACGCAATTCCAGTACCCTTGAGTTCTGTCGGAACGATGTATTCAAGGGTATCTCGGCCCCATTGATCCAGTTTTCCATCGACATGGGACCATTCAGATTCCTGATTGTCGTCGCTGCGTTGCGCAAAGTCAAAGTCGGGATACCTTGCTGACCGGAAATCGACGTAGCGTAGTTTGAAAATTGTGCCGTAATCATGTTCCGCGCAGGCGGATCCGAAGTAATAATTGGCCTCTAACGGGAATTGAAGCGTATCGCCGGGTCTAACGCTTGTTTTGTCGGAACCGATCGTGACTTTGATCTTGTCGGGGACAAATTCTTCGACTGAAAAGGTATATTGGCCATAGTAGTCCTCGACACCGGCGACTACATCGATGCGGTAGCTTCCAGTCCTTACACCAAAATCGATCGGATGGTTGATTTCAATCGCTCCGTCTTCATTGGTCGACTTCTGCATTTCATGCAACAATCCGCCTTCCGGGCCATGAACCTTGATGGTGACGGGCAGATTTTTGGGTGTTCCGAAGTCCCAATTGCGCACGATGGCGCTGAAATGAAGCGTATCTCCGGGGCGATACAGGTCGCGGTCACTGTAACAGAAAATGTCATAGGTGCTGCGCGACTTTCCCTCGAGGTCAAAACGGTCTTGATCGATTTCTGAACGGTCCAAGTCGAGGAATTGAAGGTCATTGCCGATCTGGGCGGTGATCAGTTTCGGTTTAAATGTGCGGCTTTCGTCCCATTTGCCTCCGATTTTTGAGAATTTCACCACACCCTGGGCATCGGCGACGCCGGTGAGAAAGGCTTGATTGGTACTGGAAATCAAGCTGATTTTTGCGCCCGCAGCGGGCCTTGCCGTCGAGAGGTAATTGGCAAATACCAGCAAGTCATCGTCGTTCCATTTGGCGATCAATCCGATGTCGGAAAGAGAGACGATTTTGTAGTCATCGTGCCAACCTTCTCCCTCGACACTTCGAATCTGAACTGCAAAGATTCCCTTGAATTTGTTCTGGAACTGTTTTTTGAGCTTGATGGGGATGTCTGCAATCTCATTGCGCACCGCATCGGGGACAGTAATCGTGTCAGTGTGAATCAATGCGCCGTACTCTTCGATGCTCAAATAGCCATAATCGTCGCCGTAGAAGTATTGATTTTCAGTGTCATAATAGCTCCAGGTTCGGAAGTTGCTGGGGTTGGAGCCGAGAAAATGAACGAGGTTGTTTTCATAGATTTCATACAATTCGACGGTGAATTTGGAAAGGTTGGTGGTCTTGACGTTCAGGTTTTCGTAACCATTGCGCATCATGAAGTGGCCTTTGTCATCTGCAAACCTGAGAAACGGCTTCAGGCTTGGAACGTGAATTTCAGATGTGTAGTCCTTGAGCAGAAGGCCGCCGGCAGTGCCTGGCAAACCTTGTCGAAAGCCGATTTGGTAGCTCGTCCCCGGTTTGAAGTCGGCTTCGAGGATGATTTCGTCGTTTTGGTTGGTGACCTGAAACGGCATGTCCGGGACAATGGCGATAAATGGTGCAATGGAGTTCGCTTCCAAGCCCTGGTTGCCGTCAATCCGCACGTGGTATTTGCCGCCGTCAAAGTCTTCCCGCACGCTGATGATTTCCACTTCGGCAACCGGCAAAAGCGTATCCCGCAAGGTGGCCGTTTCCGTCAAGGGGCTATGTCCCAGGGTCGACGCCATCAATCCCGGTTTCAAACGAACCTCAATCGGTTGCGCGCCGGGCCCAAAAGGCTGCATATCGGCGAGAATTTCAAACTCGGTGGTGGCATAGTAAGCGTAAATCGACAGGGATTCCACCTTGGTGTCACCACGGTAAACTTCAAGGTGTTTGCGCAACTCCTCGGGGTCCACGGGATAATTGAATTCAAGGTGAATGTTGATCGGTTGACGTTGTGTGCTGCTGACATTGTCTGACCACGAAAGCCAAAGGCGCTCCGGCGCAAAAAAGGGCGTGTTGAATTCGATGATTTCCGGACTGATCTTGGCTTCCTCGCCAAAAAACAACGCTGGATTGGGGCTTGCGACGATTTTGGTGGATGCCGGCAGTTTTCCATTCTCCGGAAAAAAGGTCAACAGGTTGCGTTTTTTCCAGCGAAATGAACCTTTGATCGGCGGATCAAATTTCATATAGGCCGTTGAAGACCATTTTCCAATCGAATCGACGGGTGCAAGCGAATCTTCAAATTCAAAATTGAGGGCCGAAGCGACCTCAACCTCGCCCTTGGGAAAGACCTTGACGGTGTAGGTTTTGGTGCAGCCGACCATCAAAACGGCTATGAATGCGAAAGGCAAAAGCGGGTAACGGTTCCACATAGAAGAAGTATGACGAATGGGTTGACATCGCAGCAAAAGATTCATCGCCCGCAGACGGCGGGAATGATTCGAAAAAGGAAATATTTTGAATTGGGATTTTCCCTTTGCAGGAAAAACCTTGTTTGCTCATACGGAGAGGTTGGAATTGTGTTCTAAAAAATGTTAAATATTTTTTCAGCGGTTTCCTGTAACTTTTGAGGTGTGTATCATTTCCTTGATTGTCAATTCATTTGTATTTTTGTTGTATGGTGAAATCACTTCTTGCCTTACTTTTTTGCCTTCTTTTCCTTTCAGGAGGAGATGATCGATACATCGTTTGGGAGGCCGATCGCAAACTGACTTGGGAGGACTTTACGGGTCCTGCAAATGAGGAAGTATCTTCCAAAGCTTATACTTGGGCCAAGATTTCCATGGGTTGGGACTGCGAGGACAACACTTTCAAAATGACCGCGATCGCCAAGTTTGACAAGTCAAAGTCTTGGAAAAAGGATGTTTTTACGCCTTACTTGTTGGCCCATGAACAGTTGCATTTTGACATTACGGAGCTTTATGCCCGGAAAATGCGTTCACACTTCGCTTCCATGCCCGATGCCTGCAAATTGTCCACGGAGGAAGTCAAGGCGCAAAGCCAAACCATCCTCGATGCTTGGAATGCCAGACAATTGCAATACGACGAAGAGACCCGCCATAGCAAGGACAAAGAGGAGCAAGCCCGTTGGGATTTGATGATCGCAAAGGAAATCAAGGCATTGGCAAAATTTGCTGCACCTTGACAACTCAGAAAAGGAAGCCAACTCCGAGATGTAATTTGATCAATTCACTTTGGAGAATGTCTTCAGCGACATAATAGACTCTGGCAGGCGTGTTGCCGCCCCCGGCGACGGCATGCATTAAATCTGCACCCGCGAACCGCATCCCGAAATCGACCAGCATTCGCTCAAAAAAGATTTCAGAATATCCGAATCCCAGACTGTAGGAATTGTAGAAGTGCGCCTCCCACGGACGGTCACCATACAAACCCGAGGTGGAATGCCAAGTAGATACCTCGCGATTGAAACTGATCGACAGCCGAAGGTAAGGTCCCAAGGGTGCGAGCCAACCTTTGCGTAAAAATGGATACAACTTTGCATGAATCCCGATACCACCTGAAAACCGGGTGATGTAACCCACTGGATCGGGAACCACGTTGTTTTCGGCATATTGATTGGGGAGATTGAGGTAGACAGCATTGATTCCCACCACATGCCGCCGGGACACAATGCGTTCATAACCAAATTCATGCGAATTATTCAGCCTGAAAGTTCCCGCATTGCGCAGGTAAAGCAAGCTGGCAGGCATCAAAAAGCAGTCATAGCGAATCAGATTTTTCCGCCCCAAATAGCCCGGTTGGGTCCAGGCAAATTGAATCACACCAAGCAGTAGCAGCAGGCAAATCCATCGTTTCATTTGGGATCTTGTTTGATTTGGTAGAATGTATCGTACAAAGTCGCCTTGGTGATGCCCTGCTTGTCTTTTGCCTTGAGTATGCGATAGTTTTCCATCACCACTTCGGAGGACTCCAAATCAAAAACCAAGGTCACAAACATCGTTTTTTTGATCGGTTTGGCGACTTTGACGATCAGAAACGGCAACGCCGGCAGGTAGACGAGTCCTACCAGAATATAGGCTGCCTTCTGAGTGGAAGTCAACCGTGTGGTGACCGTGATCAGTGCATTCCAAGCGAAGTACTTGGTACCGTAGCGCTCGATAAGGTCGTGAACCTCACCTTGCGAAAAATTTTCGATTTCCACCTCCGCATCCTCTTCGCTCAAATAGTGGTTGAACCAATTGGCCATGGTTGCCACATCGTTGAATGTCTGTACATCACCTTCCTCAAGGCTGCGATTTTCCAAAAAGGTCAAGGAAATGCCATTTCTTTGGGCCATGTCGGCGATTGTCGATTTGTAGCGCAGCATGGAGGCTTCCGAAGCCAGGTATTGAACGGGAATCTTGCTGCGCAAGTCCACTTCCTTGTATATCGGCTGAACCATGACGATTTTGTCGATCCCCAATCTTACCCCTTCCAGCCTCATTTCAGATTCATCGGGTTCATCCTCCTCCGCATTCTTAACGACTTTTCCAGCGCGCACGCGTTCATTCCAGGCATCGGCAAATAGATTTTTCTGGAAAAGGTCGGTGATCGCCCATTTCATGTATTCGTTTTTGTCCGCTCTTTCCTTGCGGTAGCGCTGGTTTTGCTCCTTCACCTCCAATTCGTGGTCGTCCAGTTCCTCATCTCCCTCCTTTTTGGGAATCAGGATGGAGTCACGGTTTTCAATGGCGACCAATTTTTCTGCAATTACCTTGGCAATGGGCTCGGGCATGGTTTTGGGCAGTTCTGTTTCCAGCCAACCCGCTGTATCATAGTGCTTTTTGAACAAAAGTCTCAGCAGGTCCTTGGAAAATCGATCCAGCTCTTCATCATCGGGATACCTTAAATAGGTTTTCCAAACCTCATGCAAGGCAAAAATGGTAAATGCCTCACCATCCATGGATTCCGTGAAATAGAGCAATTGCTGAATCTCGCCGGGCACGTCGTCGTCGTCGATATGGGTATTCCAGAACTTTCTGGAATTGTGGAATACGCAAAGTCCGTAAATCGCCTGGGCGATGTTTTTGCGCAGATAATGGCTCTCCGGTTCTTCTTGCAGGAGCAGGTAGGAGTTGTAAATCGCCTCCTCGAAGGCATGTTGTGCCAAGTAGAGTTCGCTGAGCTCAAACCTGCAAATTTTGCGCACATTCAAAAAGACCTCTGGACCGACAATAAATACCTCGCCAACGTCTTCCTTTTCAGCCTTGACCTGCTCAGCGATGATCGTCCTACGTTTTGCAATGCTCGGGTGTGTGCTCAGGGTATCGTTTTCGTCCTCTTCCCGGGCGACTTCTTCCAGCGGCCACTTGGTGAATTCGGCAGGAAAGCGCATGAATTCCCATTCAAAAAAGCTGTCATCCCAAGGGATTTCATCAAAGGGGCGTTCGGCATTTTCCAGCAGGTCAAATACGCCATCCGCTGCCGAGAGGGAATAGCCAGAGGTGCGATACAGTTGATAGCCAAGATCATCGGCTTCGAGTTCGAGTCTACGCGAATAGCCGGTGCGGGCTGCAATGTAATCTTCGACGGTATTGAGTCCGAGCAGCTTTGCATTGCTTTTGATCTCTTCGGCCTTGACGTAGTTGTTGATCGGATGTTTGCGCACAAAATGCTGGATTTCATGGCAAAGAATGAATGCGAGTTCGGCCTCGTTTTTCAGGTGTGCAAGCAGGCCCATGTTCACAAGCAAAATCCCGCTGTTGGTTGCAAAAGCATTCACCACGGGAGATTTGACAATGTAAATCCTGATCTTTTTGTCGAGCTCGGGGTTGTTTCTCAGAATCAGGCTTTTGACGCGAGAAACGTATTCGGAGACGGGATCGTTAAAAATCACACGGCCACTCAACAGCAGATCGTCCAATGCAAAGTTGCTTTGCAAGAGGAAATTGTCGCGTGCGCGGCCGGCCTTTCCCCGTGCGGAATCACCCAATTGGGCGAGGTCTCGGGCATATTTTTTGGAGGATGCGGTTCGGAGTTCCTCCGGAATAGAACCTGTACTTTGGAGGGGCTTGAAATGATCAAAGTCCTGGGCTTGAACGTCTGCCCACAGACTGAAGATTGTCAAGATCGCCACGGCAAAAGCCAAGATGACCGCTTTTGGGATCTGCATTTGTCTGTCCCCGCTTGGGCAAATTTGAGCTTTGATCATTGGGCAATATACCAAGATTCAGTGATTCAAATATGAATTTGCCGAAAATCCGGATGTCGATATGTCGAAGGTTACCGTGAATAACTCTCCAGGAATCGACCTAGACTTGATCGAAATCAGTATCTAGATTTTCCTAACTTGCATTCGATGTTCAAAATCATACTCAACGCCATGTGGTCCAAAGACTACCTCAAGCAGTTGGCACTCGTGCTGAGCGAGACGATGCCCTGTGACCTTGAGGAAGCCAATCAGCACATTCGGGATTTGAGTATCGGAAAGCGGATCGTCTTGTTGCCCACCACCGTTGGAAAGGCGGAATCGCTTGCCTGTGACCTGGTTCAATACGGCTGTTACATCGAAGTCGAGCAGATCGGCCCATTCACGGATGAGATGATGTTGGCCGATTTGAAGGATTGGTTTGACGAGAATCAGCAGCATTTCCGTGTGCTTTATGACAAAAACGGACGTGTGAGCAAGATCATTGAGGAGCGCGGTTACGGCTTCTTGAGGCTTGAAAGTCAAGTCGTCAGCGATTGGGTGGGAGAGGAGCTGATCAAGTTTGGGGCTCAACGAATGGAAATGAGCGAATGGCCGGCGCTTAAGTCGCGTTTGGATCAAGCAACTGCCGCGAATGAACTTCGGCGGCTTGAAATCCGCAACAAACGCTCCACGGAAAAGCAGCGACGCATCGCGCGCGGCGAATCCATCGAAGACCTCGAGCGCGAAGAGGAATAAGAAACTTGATTTGCAGTCCTTGACAAATCAGCCCCGTTAGCCTATCTTTGATTGCTTTTAAGGAATTTCCTTATTGTAATGCCGTTTGTCGGTTGACCATTTGGAAATCCAATAGCGCAACGATGCGAGAATAGCTCAGTTGGTAGAGCATCAACTTCCCAAGCTGAGGGTCGCGAGTTCGAGTCTCGTTTCTCGCTCAAAAAATGGTCCTGCCGGCTTGGCGGGACTTTTTTTTGACTTCCCGCGTCGTTTTGGACAATCTCCGCCATTTGGAGGTTTCGTGATTTTTCCTTCAGATCGTCCTGCTTATACAACCGAAAACACTGCCTCCCGTGCTGGGCAAAGTGTCCGTGTGGTATTCAAAATCTCCGAGGGATCAATTCCACCACAAAAATTGCATCAGCCCACCCTTTTCTGGTCCTGTGGAGTTCTCGGTAAAATGTTGCAGGCGAATTCCTTAGATTGGTTCAGGATCCTGAATGCGGCTCAATTGGATAGCCTGTCAAATGAAAAAAGGCAAATCGTTGGACTTGCCTTTTTTCGGGTGGTGAAATTTTGAAAGGACCAATCAGTCAATCCCAAACACGAGCTTCATCGTGATATTGGCGGTTTTCATTTTGGAGCTAGTATCAAAGGAGCCGCCCCAACCGTAGTCGTCGTTGCTGTTTTGGGCAACAATCTGGAAAACGCCCATTTGTGCATTTTGCAATTTGCCGAGGCTGGATCCAGCCTTTTCTGCGATTTTTTCGGCGCGGGTGCGGGCATCTTCGGTTGCTGCCGCGACCATTTCGATCTTGAGTTCGGCCAGTTTGGTATAGTAATAGGCAGGGGGATAGGAGCTGATTTCCACGCCTTCGTTGATGAGTTGGGTCACTTCGCGGGAGAGTTTTTCGACTTTCTCGACGTCCTTGCTGCTGACCTCAACGTTTTGGCTGAGACGGTAGCCTTGAAATTCGGAGTGCTCATTGCCCTTGTCGTCTGTCCAGGTATGAAATTGCTTGGACATGTCCACGGCCGAGAAGATCAGTTCTTTGGAATCCACGCCTTGGTCGCCAATGAACTTCCGCACGATTTCGCGATGGGCATCCAAGGTTGTTGAGGCAGCCTTCAGGTCAAGGTTGGAGACATCAAAGCTCGCACTCCAGACGATCAGATCGCTTTTGAAGTCCTTGCTGCCGAGACCTGTGACATTGATGGTTTCCGTTTTGTTGTTGCGGTTTTTGTAGGCCTGCGTGGCAATTACACATACGATAATCGCAGTGAGGGCAATAATCAGAGAATTTAAATGCTGTTTCATAAAAGATCAAAAAGTGAATTTTAACGTTGTTGCGGATGGGTACGGATGCAATCTTCGAATGTTGGCAAATGCGACAAAAGTCTTATTTTTTGGCTTGAATTTGAAAGCGACAAAGCTAAGTGCAATCAGGACTAAAACATAACGATTGGCCGGAACGGTTGCAGAATCGTTTCAAACACCTTACACCGAAGGCCAATTCACTCAAAATTCTCGATCTGAGCAGGCTGGGAATGAACTGGGGATATGCAAGGGGGATGTATGGCGAGGAATTGAAGCCTTTTTTGCATGTCGAAGAGATCGACCTGAGCTCCAACTACATCGACATGGTTGCCATTGACTTCGGGCAATTCAAACATCTCAAAACCGTCAACCTCTCCTTCAACGCCTTTTGGTATTGGGGGAGTTATGGGGATTGCGATCTCGGGACGGAAGTAAATTCTAATACGGTCGAGCACCTCAAGCTCAACGATTGCGACATCGGCTATATATGGATGCGGAAGCCTCCATTTGCCCAATCCCTGATTAGCTTGGACCTATCCTACAACACATATACCAGTGACGTTTACGTCGGGCATGAATATCCGAGGATTTTGATTACCCCTTTGTCCAACCTGAAATGGCTTTCCTTGGCTGGAAATGCATTTCCGTTTGTCCCAAAATTGAACTTCGCCCCTGCATTGGAGGAATTGGACCTGAGCAACAATCCGATCGTGGCCAATTGCGGGGAACTGCTCAAATTGAAGCATTTGAAGCGACTTCGTCTTTGTTCCACACAGTTGAGGAAGATTCCAACGACTTTTCTACAAATGACCTACCTCGAAGTGCTCGATCTAAAAGGCCATCAGTTTGAAGCGGGATCAAAGCGCCATTTGGAGCGGACGTTGTCCAATACTGAAGTCTTGTTTTGAGGCGTTTTGCCCCTTCAATGGAATGGCAATTTCGCAGTGTTGACAGCAAGATCGCCGTTGTCGAATCAAAGTTTAGCTTCGCTGATCTGAAGATTCCCTAATTTCGCCACATGGATTCAAAATGGATATGGATTGGTATCGCCACGGTTGCCGTTGGACTCATCATTTTTGTTTTTGTAAAAATGCTATTTGGGAATATCAGCGAGCAAATGTACGTCGGGATGCATGCCGAGGCGAAGGTTCAGCTCAGCCATATCTGTGATTTGGAAAAGAAATATCATCAAAATCACAAAACTTATACCACTGATTTAGAACTGATCGGCTTCTACGAAGACATGGAGGACGGTTCTAAGTTTGTCTACGAAGTCGGACTTGCAGACAGCACCCGATTCATCGCCAGGGCTTTCTGCAAAGACGATTACGACCAAGACAAACAGCAACTCACCTGGGAAATCAAGGAAACTTGCGAGCCGGTGATGCTTTCAGCGGATTGAAGTCGACCTATCCCATCCAGCCATACAACGTTTCCTGCATCATCAGGATGAACTTCCAGGCTTGGGAAGGCATCAAGATGAACGTAAAAACGATTCCTGCCAATGCACCCCACATGTGCGCCTCGTGCGCAACGTTGTCTTGCATTTTCTTGGCAGCATAGTAGCTGTAGCCAACATACAGCAAACCAAACATCCATCCTGGCAAAATACCCCAAATTCGAATGGAATTGCCCATCGCAGGCGCGAGGATAATCGTGCTCATCACCAATCCCGAAATGGCACCCGAGGCGCCGAGGCAGGCATATCCGGGGATGTCCTTGTATTTGATGATTGTCGTGAAGTCAGCAACGATCATCGAAATGAAGTAAATCAAGAAGAACTTTGCATGTCCCAATATCGTCGAAAATCGCTGCGCGCTTTCCGTCGCGACTTCGTCGATTTTCATGCATTGCAGGTACACGAAGTAATGCTCAAGGCTGAAGGCAAAAAAATAAAACGTGAACATGTTCATCATCAAGTGTGTCCAATCCGCATGGATCAGGCCGCTTGTGATGATCGTGAAGTACTGTTTCCGATGAACGAAGGCATGCGGGCGCAGCATGAACTTCTCCTTCAAAAACTGATTCTGAAACGCAGAAATGCTCGTCGCGATCGTTGCCAACATGAGAAAGGTGGCAACTGGACTGTGGATGATTTTGGAAACGAGGGGATTCATCGCTTAATGGTCACGTTTGGATATCGACTGGAAAAAGCCTTCAATCATCTCAAATCCAGGTTTTCCTCGAAATTCCACGGCAATCGCATCTGCTGCTGCAAAATAACGGTCCATTTCGGCGATGGTTTCTTGCTCGATGCCCAGCTCAGCATAAAGCGCCATGACGCCGGCAATTTTTGCCTCCGGTACCTTTTCCTCGTAGAGCAAGTGATCGAGTCGCTTCTTCTGCTCGGGATTCGCACGTTCGATACAACGGATCAGCAAGAAGGTCATCTTGTTTTCCAAAATGTCTCCACCGACTTGTTTTCCAAATTTTTCTGCAGGGGCATAGACATCCAAATAGTCGTCATGCAGTTGAAATCCGATCCCGGCGGTCTCTCCAAGTTGATACAGCCGCTCGACTTCCTGCGGACTTGCGCCTGCGGCAATCGCGCCTATGCTTAGACTCCCGCCGATGAGCATCGCGGTCTTTTTGCGGATCATTTCGATGTACTGCGGCACGTCAGCACGTTGCCCGGCCATCTCCATGTCTTCCATTTGGCCTTCGCAGACACCCACGGCCACGCGCGTGAACTCACGCAAAAGCGGAGCTGCCTGCTGTGGAAAGTCCTGAATCAGAAACTCATAGGCCAAGGCAAACATCGCATCCCCTGAAAGAATCGCGGTATTGGTATTCCATTTTTCATGGACGGTCGGTTTGCCACGCCGCACAGGCGCGTTGTCCATGATATCATCGTGGATCAGGCTGAAGTTGTGAAAAAATTCGACGGCGGTTGCGCAGTTCAAGGCCTCAGTTCCCGGGCGGCCCGACATGGCCTGATAGCTCATCAGCAACAGCATCGGCCGGATGCGCTTGCCACCCAAGTCCAAAATATACGCCATCGGCGCATACAATCCTGATTGCCAGTGCGGTCTTGACGAGATTCCCGAAAGGTGGCCTTCAAGTGCGGCCTTGAGTTCTGCAGGTTGCTGCATCGTATTTTTTGACGTCAGTAGATGTTTCCTTGACCCCATCTCGAGCGTTGAGGAGGTCGGTCAAAAATAGTGATTGTTCGGAAGGTTCGGTCAGAAAAAGAACAGAGGGCAAAATTCGAATTCGCATTCCAATCTTGCCCTCCACTTGCTTTATCCTCTGCGTTTGGGCTTGCCTTTGTTGGCGCCCTTGCTCGTGCCCTTTTTGGCTTTGCGCTTTTCGCCGCCCGCCGGACCGTGTTTTTTCATCGGCATACCGCCACGGCGTCCGCCGTATTGGCCTTTGCCGCCCGGCGCCTGCGCTGCCCGACGTTGCACCAACGGCATTTCGGTGTCTTCGAAGGCCGATTCCAAGTGGGCGATCATCAGGAAATCGATCGTGCGGTTGCGTAGGCTCGTGCCTTTGACTTCGACCATCAATTTGTCGCCCAAACTGATCTTGCGACCACTCAATCGCCCGCGGATGCAGTAGTTGGTGGTGTCGACTTCGTAGTAATCGTCGGTCATCGTGTGCAGGCCGATCATGCCTTCGCAGCGATTTTCCAGGATTTCCACGTACACGCCCCAATTGGTCACGCCCGTCACGATGCCTTCAAACTGTACTCCGATCTTGTCCTCGAGGAACTCGACCTGTTTGTATTTGATGCTCGCGCGTTCGGCCTCAGCAGCCCGTTTTTCGCGGTTGCTCGTATGTTTCGCGGCCAATTCGAGTTTCCCCGGGTTGGCGTTGAAGTTGCCGGAAAGGTACTGACCGAGCAATCGGTGGACGATCAAGTCGGGATACCTTCGAATCGGCGATGTGAAGTGCGTATAGTGCTCGAAACCAAGGCCATAGTGGCCAATGTTGTCGGTGCTGTAGATGGCCTTGGCCATTGTGCGGACCGCCACGGTTTGGAGCATGCTCTGTTCGGGCTTGCCTTCGACTTGCGTCATCAAGGCATTGAGCGCCTTGGCGATCTTGCGTTCGTCGCTCAAATCGAGGTTGTAGCCCAAAGTCGCGGCAAACTGCTGCAAAGTGTAGAGCTTTTCCTCATCGGGACGGTCGTGGATGCGGTAGAGGAAGGGGAGGGGAATGCCTTGGCGCATCTTGGCAACGTGAAAGGTCACGCGCTTGTTGGCCATCAACATCCAATCCTCGATCATTTTGTGGGCGTCTTTGCGCACCTTGCGGTACACGCGAATCGGCTTTCCTTCAGCATCGAGCTCGAATTTGACTTCGTCCTCTTCAAAGTTGATCGATCCGTGCTTGAAACGCTCCTTCTGGAAGATTTTGGCGAGGCGGTTGAGCTCGGTGAGTTCTTCGAAGTAGTCGCCTTCGCCTTTGTCCATCACGTCTTGCGCTTCTTCGTAGGCAAATCGGCGGTCGGAGTGGATGATCGTGCGGCCAAACCATTCCTTGATCAGATTTCCGTGCTCATCCACCTCAAAAATGGCCGAGAAGCAAAGTCGGTCCTCATGCGGGCGCAAGCTGCACAAGTCATTGGAAAGGCGCTCAGGAAGCATCGGAACCGTTCGGTCGACGAGGTAGACGCTCGTGGCGCGGTTGTAGGCTTCATCGTCCAAGGCCGTTCCCGGATGCACAAAGTGGCTCACGTCCGCGATGTGAACGCCGACTTCGATGTTGCCATTCGACAGTCGCTCAAACGAAAGCGCATCGTCAAAGTCCTTGGCATCGTGCGGGTCGATCGTGAACGTCGTGATCTTGCGCATGTCGCGGCGCTTGGCGATCTCTTCCTCCAATATTTTTCCGTCGAATTTGGCCACTTCGGCCTCCACTTCCGGCGGAAATGCCACCTCAAATCCGAATTGGAAGAGAATGGCATGCATTTCCGTCTCGTTTTCGCCGGATTTGCCGAGGACTTTGATCACCTCACCTTCCGGCAGATGATGGGTCCAATCCCCGAGTTTGATGATCACCTTGTCTCCGTCACGTACCACAAGGTCCTTGGCAACGGTGACAACAAAGTCCTGATTCAATTTCGGGTCATCGGGTCGGAAAGTCGGGGTTTTGCCGATCAATTCGATGGTTCCGATGAAGGCCTCCGTTGCCCTTTCGAGCACTTCGACGATTTCGCCTTCAGCACGTTGACCGCGGCCACCGCCTTTGGTGATGCGCACTTGCACCTTGTCGCCGTTCATGGCCTTGTTCAGGCGATTTGGTGGTACGAAGACGTCTTCGGTCTTTTCTTCGGTGTCCAAAACCACAAATCCGTAGCCTTCGCCCTTGATCTCGACGCGGCCCGTTTGGACACGCTCCTTGACCACGACCGAATATTTCCCTCTTTCAGGAACTTTGAGAAGACCTGCCTCGGCCATTTGGTCGAGGAATTCAATCATTCTTTCCGTGCTGAGTTCGCCTTTGAGGCCGCATCCGGCAGCGATTTGTTTGTGGTTGAATGCTTTGTGGGGTTCCTTCTGAAGAAACTGCACGACGAGCGTGCGCAGCGACCGGAGGCGTTTATTTTCCTTCTCGATCGTTTTGGGTGATTTACTTTTAGCCATTTTTATCTGGGTTTGAATGATGAAATTGATAGGTTGTTTTTGAAATATTCATTGAAAATTAAACACTTACGTTGAATTCGCGGAGGGCGTCATTCAAAGAGGTCTTACGGTCGGTCGATGGTTTTCGTTTTCCGATGATCAGGGCGCAGGGGACTTGGTATTCGCCGGCAGGGAATTTTTTGGGAATCGAACCCGGGATCACAACGGAACCTGCAGGTACGTAGCCACGGTATTCGATGGGTTCCGGACCGGATACGTCGATGATCTTGGAAGATGCGGTGAGGACCACGTTGGCGCCCAAGACAGCTTCGCGACCGACGCGCACGCCTTCGACGACGATGCAGCGACTGCCGATGAAGGCATCGTCTTCGATGATCACCGGTGCGGCTTGAACAGGTTCCAAGACGCCGCCGATGCCCACGCCGCCGCTCAAATGCACGTTTTTGCCGATCTGCGCACAGGAGCCGACCGTTGCCCAGGTATCCACCATCGTCCCCGAATCGACGTAGGCGCCGATGTTGACGTAGGAGGGCATGAGAATGACGCCGGCAGAAATGTAAGCACCGTAGCGCGCCGTTGCCGGCGGCACGACACGAACGCCCTTGGCTGCATAGTCCCGTTTGAGGGCCATTTTGTCGTGGTATTCGAAGGGGGAAAGCTCAATCGTTTCCATTTTCCGAACCGGAAAGTACAGGATCACCGCCTTTTTGACCCATTCATTGACTTGCCAATCGCCGTTGGGCAAGGGTTCGGCACAACGGATTTGACCTGCATCAAGCGCTGCAATCGTGGCGTCGATGGCGTCCAATGTGGCTTGTTCCTTGAGCAGTTCCCGGTTCTCCCAGGCTTTTTCGATTTTTTCTTTCAATGCGTCTGTTGACATGCGCAATCACTGTAAAAGGTGTTCGCAAGCGAACTGTTCTGACCCTGCCTTCATTCAACTCCGGATTCTCTTGCTTGTTTGCGAATATCCGAAAATCTACCGCGCGGTCACCACCCCTCTGACTTTTCTGCTGCAAATATAATTGGATCGTAGGAAATGGAGCCTGAGCCCTTGCCAAAAGACATTTTATAGTTTCCATCGGTGGTTTTCCATGCTTGGGCAGTTGTTTCCAAAATCGAAACAAGTCAACTGATGCAAATAATGTGTTGCGTTGGCATGATTCCCTGAAAAATCGCAACTTGGACGGTAAATCTTGTACACAATGTGGAATGACATTATAGCACACTTCGAAGGCCTTGAAAACCGGCCCTTGGAGCGCTTGGCGTTTATCGTCGGTGGATTGTTGATCTTTTGGATCATCGAAGGGGCGATTCCGTTACTTCCGATGCATTACAAAAAGAACAAGGCACGTCATGCAGGCGTCAATTTGCTGTTTACCTTGATTCACCTGATCATCCACACCGGCTTTGGAATCGTCATCGTTTTGCTCGCTGATTGGTGCGCGAAAGCCAATTTCGGCCTTATTTACTGGGCTGGTTTGGCCAAATCCACTGGACTGGTCGTGATTCTCTCCGCCTTGATGTTGGATCTGTTTGGGGGATGGATGTCGCATTTCATTGAGCACAAGGTTCCGCTGTTTTGGCGTTGGCATATCGTTCACCATGCCGACAACAACGTCGATGTCACCACGGGACTGCGCCACCATCCACTGGAAAGCGTTTGGCGGGGCGTATTTTTCCTGATCGGATTGGTGCTCTGTGGTGCGCCGGTCTACGGTGTGATGATCTACCAAACCTTTTTGACCATTTTCACCTCCTTCACCCACGCCAACATTTCCCTGCCGCCCGTGCTGGACAAGTTGATCAGCTACGTACTCGTTTCCCCGAATATGCACAAGGTCCACCACCATTGGAAGCAGCCCTATACCGACAGCAACTACGGTGCGGTATTCGCGATTTGGGACCGTATCTTCTTCACATTCAAGACGATGAATCCCAAGGATATCCGCTACGGACTTGATCGCTATTATCCCAACGAGCAAGACGAAAATCTGGGCGCATTGTTGAAGCGGCCGTTTGAGCCTTTGAAGTAGAAGCGGGTTCAAGGCCATTAATTGCTAACTTGGCCGATACCTCATGGCTGATGCCCTCCATATTTGTCATATTTCCCTGCTGAATCCTGCGATTCACAGCCGGATTTTTTTCAAAATGGCCTTGTCTCAGGTGCGGGCGGGCTACCGGGTAACCATCATCGCGCAGGATCCTGCGCCTGCGCCTTATCTACGCGAGGGCGTTGAAATCATCCCCTTGGGCGTTTTTGGGCGGCTGAGTTGGCGACGAATTTGGTATTCTTGGCGTTTTAGTCGCATTGCCCGACGCGTGGGAGCCGACATTTATCAGATTCACACCGTCGAATTGCTCGCAACCGGAAAGAAGCTGAAAAAGGCTTTGACGCGCGTCAAAGTCGTCTATGACATGCACGAAGACTATGTCGCCAACATTTTACATGCCGATTACTACTCCGAATGGTCAAGGCCAAAGCTCGCTGCAAGGGTAAAAGCCGTACAGGACGACTTTTGCAAATGGGGCGATGGCCTCATCTTGGCCGAAGATTGCTTTCAAGCCCTCCTTCCCTTCGATCCCGACCGCACGGTGGTGGCGCGCAATAAGTTCCGCGCACCGGCAATCGTTCCCGCGCAAAAGCTCGATTTGGCCGACCCCAAGCTGCCGATGATGCTCTGTACCGGTACCATTGCCGAAAACTGGGGTATATTCAAGGCAGTTTCTCTTTGGGCCGAATTCAACAAATTCTCCGCCGTCAATTTGGTCATTGCCGGGCATTCGCAGGATGCTGCCTTGCTTCAAGAACTGCAATTGCGCGTCAATGCGACGGGATTGTCAGGTCGCTTTGCGTTGGTTGGGGGCAGCAGCTACGTTCCGTTTGAGCAATTGGTCGCCTTGATCAAAGTCTGTACTTTTGGTGTGGCGTTGTACCAATTGAAGGAAAATATCAAAGACCGCATTCCCACCAAGTTCTACGAATTCATGGCTGCTGGCAAGCCGTTGGTCTATTCGGAAAACCCCATCTGGGATTCTATGAATGCCCATTCGAAGTTTGGTGTGGTGCTTCCAAAAGCCTGGACGAGCGAAGATGCGATGACGGTTTTCAATCAAGTGAAGACGCTCTCGACCGAACTGCAGCAGCATCCCTTGCCTTCCGCAGGATGGAGTTGGGATTCGGAGTCGCCAAGAATGTTAGAACTGATGGCCAAACTTTCCTATTGAAACACAGGCCAATGCTGAACGGAAAATCCATTACGCTCGTCATTCCCTGCTTCAACGAAGCGCTGGGATTGCCGCATGTGATGGCCAAATTGCCTGCCTGTGTCGATGTCGTCCTTGTGGTGGACAACAACAGCACCGACAATACTGCAGAAATCGCACGCAGTTTGGGCGCAACCGTCGTTTTTGAGTCTAAAAAAGGTTATGGTGCGGCCTACAAAGCAGGTTTTTCCGCGGTGAACTCGGATGTCGTCGTCACGCTGGACGGTGACGGAACCTATCCCATCGAGGAAATTCCCAAATTGGTGGAGCATCTGCTTGCCAGCGATTTGGACTTTATCTCGGCATGCAGATTTCCGCTTCAGAACCCTGCAAACATGGACCCGGTTAGCAAATTTGGCAACTGGGTGTTGACCTTGGCGGCAAAAATCCTGTTCGGCTATGGCCTGAAAGACTCACAAAGCGGAATGTGGGTGTTCAAACGCGATGTCCTGGCGAAAATCAGGCTGGAAAGCGACGGCATGCCGTTGAGCGAAGAGATCAAAATCGATACGATCAAACGGAACCTGAAATTCAAGGAAGTCCACATTCCATACTATTTGCGATTTGGCGAAAAAAAGATCCGGAAATTTCGGGACGGGTTTCATAACCTGTTCTTTCTGATCTATTTGCGATTTCGGCGTTGAATGCTTGTTCCTTCGAAGCCGGGATAAAAAATGGGTGCAAAGTTGCGTCCGATTCGACGTTCCTTGCACCCACATAAGCCCGACAAAAATTTTCTACGACTTCTCGTTGTCTTCATCCTGCCGCCAAAAGCGCGCAAAAATGTTTTGTAACAAAGGCACAGAGAAGGCCAAAACAAGCAAAAGCAGGACACCAAATTCCGACATGGTTCCCATAACAACCTCCATTTTGCATTTCCAACCTGGAAACGCTTCAGTTCTTAGGATAAAATTTCAAAGTCAGCCGACAATCGCCAAGTTGAATTGCCGCTCCTCTTTGTACATAGATACGAAAATCGAAATATTCGTTGCATGGACTGTCAGGAAAACTGAAGAATTGTGGATTTGTAAAAGGGCGCTGGCTGAAGATCGGTGCAACTTCCGGCTGATTCAGGAAAATTCATCCAACAATGCCCCTACAGCACGGTTTTTGAACGATTCTGTGGATGTAAGATGTTCCTCTTTGTAGCCTCTGAAATCGCAAGAACTGCAAAATTTGTTGCCTGAGCGGTCGGAACGCAACAGATCCGACCGGAGTTTGCTGAAGCCTGCCCCGTACCAAACGTCGTGCAGACTACTGTTGTTGAGGTTTCCAACGGCGGATTCGAAGTAGTGATCCTGACAGCAGATCGTAACGCGTCCATCGGCCGTGACGACCATCTCGTCAAAGGGCAAAATGCAGGGGAGGGGCAGGGGTTCCGAAAGCACACGGCCGTTGGGCGCGGTGCCGCCTCGGTTGAGTAATTGCTCGTCGAGCAACCGCAGATGGAAAACGATCTCCGTGTTGGGAAATTCGGGTGCGACTTCATCCAAAAAGGCTTTGACACCTTTGTGCATCTCGCCGTCTTGACTGTAATTGTTGATATACAGCAAGTCCAAGCCCGCTTCCAACAGCTCTCGGCCACTTTTGGGGTTGAGCTTCAGTCCATTGGTATGAACCTCGGTCTTGACTTTCGGGAGATTTGCTTTTGCCCTTCGAATGAATTCCGGGGTGCGTTTGTCCAGCAACGGCTCATTGTTCACGAAGAATTTGATGGCGCCGTCGTAATCCAGGGCCACCAATTCGGCGATGATCTTGTCGTAAAGCGCCTCGGGCATGTACACGTCGGGTCGCTGATCGGTGAGGATGCTTGCCGCACAAAAGCTGCAACTCGAATTGCAGCGTGTGCGCGTTTCCAATTCAAGGGATCGAAAAAGCGGAACCTGTTTGGAGAATGCTTTTCGTTCAAAAATGCGGGCCGCAGTGGTTTGCCATACGCGGAGCCGCAAGCCCTTGGGCATGCCGCGGCGGAGCTTGTACAGCCCGTTGCGCAGCATTCCCTTGCGTCCCATGTTGTAGCGGATGGCCATCTTACAATATTAATGAAGTTTCACGAAGCATGGATGCGCGTTGCGATCCACCAAAGCGTCATTGGTTCCAGTTGAAACTGTCCAACTCCACTTGCCTTTCACCCGTGAATCGGCTCTGCTGCAAGGTGTTGACCGATTTGCTGCTGCGTTCGACCATCACCGCATTGTACATTTGATTCTCAAGAAAGTCCTTGATGCTGATGGCGTTGGCTTCATTGTGCCCATTTTCTACAGGAATGCGGTCCAACAAGTCTTGGACCTCGGCATAGTTGAAGACCGCAACGTTGAAGTCGGGCGCCTTTCCATCACGGTCGGTCCACAAGACCCGGATGTATCGAATTTGTTGTCGCTTGATCCCGGAAATTTTGTCAAACGTCTCATCGACAATCAATTCAAGGACTTGCAAATAGCCTTCGACATCCTCCCGCCGCGGATTCCACCAGTCCGTGCGAACGGCATTGCTGTCTGAACTTTGCCGTTGTGCAAGATCCAAAAAGTCCCCGAAGTGTACCGGACTGCGGAAATCATGGGCGGAAAAAGCCTGTGAGTTCCCGGCCTTCAAGCTGTGCAGTAGCGCCGAGACAATGCCTTTGTTCTCAAAAAGTTGCGCATTCGCGGATGTCTTGGATTGACCTTCGTTTTCGAATAACTTTTCTGGCAGCCTGCTATTCGCCAAGGGAAGGTTGGCTTTTTCAGAAAGGTCGATGCGAAGGACACGCGTGTATTTGGAAAATGACTTTCGGGGATCGACGGGGGGCGCACTCAAACTTTCATTCCAAGCGACCTGCAAAAAGTCCTTTTTGGGGTTCAAACAGTTCATCACGACCTCATTGAAGCTGATCGTGAAGCCTGCAGAATGCTTGGAATAGTCGTCAATCATCAAAAAGAAAATGTCACCCTTTTTGACGTCAAGGGGTTGACAGTAAGGATTTCCCGAACTTCCGGCATTGAGGGACTGACCTTTTGTACCCATACCCGTAGCACCAAGGTGTCCGCGTCCGGCGGCGTTGTTGCAGGCCAAGCGCGCGTTGGTCTCGGGGAGAGTCGGGCAAGCATCGGGATCCTGCGGATCGGCTTTGAGTAAAACCCAGTCGTAATCATCAAATCCATTGTCAGGAACGATCTCAAATTGCAGTCTTCCCGATTGTACAATCGCAAATCGGTACCAAGTTTCATTGTGCGGTTTTTCTACACAGGAGCCTGCAGGCGTGGCGGGACTCAGGGATTGTTTTCCGAAATAGTGGAAATTCTCGTGAAAATCGGGGCCGCAGATGTCTTGAACATTGGCGCAAGGATTGGTTTCCATCGGACGAATGCATTCGACAGACTTTCTTCCACGCCACATTGCTGTCCAAACCGAATTAAGGCCCTTGGCATCCCGAACGAATTCAACCGTCACGCAACCTGAATTGGTTTGGAAGGACCGTGTGCCGGCCATGGTTCCAAAACTTCCCAAGAGTTGGCCCCCGACGGAATTCCCATCGAAGATTTTTACAAAATTCGTCGCCTCTTCCTGACCTTCCACACGGCCATTGACAACCTGGTCACTGCGAATCATGTTGAAATCCAGTGTGATACAACCAGCAGAGTCAGGGCAGACCGTATATTGGTAAATCCGCTCACGTTTGTCTTCTGCGCTATTGACATCGTAGTAAATCATCCCGCTTTGGGTCGTTGATTTACCTTTGATGACGGGTAATTGACCATTCGCCAAGGCAAACGATCCTAGCAGAACCAGACAAAATGCCGCTCCTTTTGCATCCAATCGCCGACGTGTCCCAGTTTTTACCACCATGGACCCTATTTCTGAAGGATGCTGAATTCGACGCGGCGATTGATTTGGCGGTTTTCGGCATTCGTATTCGGGAGTTGTGGTTTTGTCTCTCCGAATCCTTTATTGGTGAGGCGATTGGCGACAATGCCCTTCGCAATCAAATACGTTTGAACCGCCAATGCACGCTTTTTGCTGAGTTCGAGGTTGCTCACGTCGGAGCCGACATCGTCCGTGTGGCCGGCAATTTGAATCGTCATGGTCGGATTGTCATTCAACAATTTTACCAATCGGCCCAACTCCTTGGTCGACTGAGGACGCAAATCCCATTTTCCAGTGTCGAAAAAGAGGTTGTTCAGGCGCACAATGCTGCCCACTTCGATGGGAACAAGGTAGAGATCCTTGGTAATTTCTTGATAAGCATCGAGTTTTTTGAGATCGAGATTTTCGCTAACAGGCGCAAAGCCGACGGCTTGACCTAGAAAACCATAAACTTCTCCCGCAGGAAGCACGATGGAATAGGAGCCATCACCGGGATTGCTGCGTGCGATTCCCAGTTCTTTTCCACTCGTGAGGGATTCGTAGAGGATCTCGGCACCCAAAGGCTCCATGGTTTTTGCGTTTAAGACACGGCCTTTGATCAGCACAACGGGCTTGGGGCGCACGCTCGCAGGCATCGGAGCTCTGAAAATATCAGCGCGCCCCAGCGAATTTTGATAGGAGACAAAGTAGGCGTAATCGCCAGATGCTGGAATCGAATAATAGGCGTCCCATCCAGGAGTATTGAGCAGAGGGCCAAGGTTTTGCGGCTCAGACCAGTTGGTCCAGGTGCTGTCGAGTCTGCGCGTCACGTACATGTCCTTGCTGCCATAGCCGACGCGACCATTTGTCGAAAAATACAGCGTCGCGTCGTCAGCCGCGAGAAAGGGCGTGCTTTCGCCACCTGCAGTATTCACGGTTGCACCCATGTTGGCGGGCTCGGTCCAACTGCCATCAGGCTTCAAAAAGGAGACATGCAGGTCCTTTCCGCCGCTGCCATTGTCTCGTTGAATGGCCAAAATCATCGTTTTTCCTGAGGCTGCCATGGCATATTCCCCGTAGGGGCTACGGTTGTAGAAGTTGTCGATATCCTGCCCTTTTGGCTTGTCCCAGGTATTTCCAAGTCGGCGGGCATAAGAAACGCCCACTTCGCCGCTTCCATCCTCCTTGTATTTGTTGAGCAGCAACATCGTCTGACCATCAGGCGATATGGCCGCTGCAGCATTGTTGTCCTTGTTATTCAAAGGCTCACCCAAATTCTCCGCAAGTCCCCAAGTGCCATCCGGATTTCGGCGCGAGACGTAGATGTCCTGCATATCGACGTTTCCGAGGTTGTTGGGGTGGCCTTGGCGTGTGAGATACAGCAACTGCCCGTCGGGGATGATGACAGGAAGCAGCTCATCCGTAGGTGAATTGACATTGGGCCCGAGGTTTTCTCGTATTCCCTCCGTCAAAATGCCAGGCGCAAGGTTGATTTTTGCTTTGATCGTGTCAGTTGATTCCGAGATGCCGACAGCATCGATTTGGTTAAAACCGGCCACAAGCTTCGGATTGAGCACGACCATGAGCTTGCTGCAGGCAAATTCGGTGCGAGGAATGAATATGTTGGTCATTTTGCCTCCCATCGAACCAGGTCCGGGAGCCGGGTTGGTCCAAATGACCGTGGGTGTATTTCCATTAAACAGGATGACTTTAACCAAAGATCCTGCGCCCAAGGCTTCAGAAATCGCGATTTGTTGGATGTGAATTGCTTTTGGGTACCCCAAGGTGATGTACTCTTCCTTGTCGATATCGGCTTCGGAAGGCGACCAGGTACATTCTGTACCCTTGCTCACTGCCGGGTCAATGCTGGGCGGCCCAAGCGCCTCCTTGGCTGCATAGTGGCCGGGATTGTTGGCGTCGCGGTATTCCGATGAAACCTCCAAAACCTTTGAAGCCCAATGTACATCTTGAGAAAAAGCAGTTCCTGTACCGAAGCCAACCGCCAAAATCAAACCCAACAATCGTTTCATCTTGATGCTCTCCTATTCTTTTCAAGCTCTAACGAGCAAATGCAGCGTGGTTACGTGCTACCTCGCCCGAAATCCATTGCAATGCAAAATAAGTACCGCAAATGAAATCCGCTAAAAAAACACGATCGTTGCCCCGTTGCCATAGAGCACGGGATCGGCCAATTCGTAGTGTTTTACGAAGTCAAATCCCATGAGGCGGTGATGCATTTCCTTTTTCAACGTGCCATTTCCGATCCCGTGAATGAACACCATAGAGTCCAAATGATGGGCCTGTGCATCGGTGAGGGCCTTTTCAAAGGCCTCCAATTGCAGGCGCATCATGGTATGGCTGTCAATTCCAAGTGGGTTGCTGATGATTTTGTGGATATGCAGGTCCACCACCTTCGGTGGTTTCGGTGGCTTTTGCACGGTAAGACGTGCATCGCTGACGGCACTCTCGGCGAGCATGCTGGTCTGAACCTCAACTTTTTCCTCCAAGACAAATTCCCAGCCTTGTACATTCAACTCAGGCACCGATTTCGTCTCACGGGTAAAAATGTCGGTTTTGCAATTGATTTCCAGCGTGATCGGTGCAATCGGCTTGGGATGCTCAATCCGCGGAAATTGAAGGATTTGAAGGTAAATCAGCCGCGCCATGTGGAATTCTGCAGGCGTCTGCCGCCCGATGAAGTGATTTTCGCGGGGCATCACCGATCCCGAGTTGTAGCTGATGAACTTGTTGCCGACTTTGACATAACACGTGAAAAGCACCTCGTTCCGACCTTGATTGAGGAGCCAAAATTCGTAGTCTTGGTCGGCATTCTTGAAGAGGACAAAACTTGGCGGGAGATCCGGGGCAGGCGCGAGGCTAGGCCCAATTCCCAGTCCCTTCTTTTTGGGCTTGTCGCTTTCTTCCTCCTCCTCATTCCTCAAAATGCTTTCTGCCGAATTGATTTTCACCACTTCGTCCACGCCGAGTTCCATTTCATAGAACTCATCAATCAGGACTTCAACCCTTGTGGGGCTGATCACCCTTTGGACGACGCCTTCTCCTTTGGCATGAAGCAATCTTACCTTTTCGCCTACCTTAAATATCTCACGCATTGATGATGCCGTTTTTCAGTGTTTGATGGCTGCAATCCAGGGGAGGCAGCGTTGATCGATTGGTAAAACTAAGACGAATGCCTTAATTTCGGGGCGATAGATTTGTCTGTCGGCAAAACTATCTGGGATTGAATCGAGATCGATTGTGCATGCTTGAATTTGTAAATGTTAAAATCCGGAACGCGTCCCCATCGGATGCCCCGGAAATTGCCGCCATTTACAACCATTTTATACTGGAAACGGTCATCACATTTGAAGAAACGGCGATTTCGGATGATGAAATGGCAGGAAGGATTTCCGAGGTCAGCGAAAAATTCCCGTGGATTGTTTGTGTGGAGGCCGGCCGGATCCTCGGCTACGCCTACGCAAGCAGCTGGAAATCACGTTGCGCCTACCGCAATTCGGTGGAAACGACCGTCTATCTCGACGCGAACGTTGCAGGTCGGGGTTTGGGGAAATTGCTCTATCAGGAATTGCTGAACCGGCTTCGCGGACTCGGCCTGCACGCTGCCATTGGAGGTATCGCCCTGCCCAATGAGGCAAGCGTGCGGCTCCACGAAAAATGCGGATTCGAAAAGGTTGCCCACTTCAAGGAGGTCGGATTCAAGTTTGGCAATTGGATTGATGTCGGCTATTGGCAAGTACTACTCACAGATCCGATTGATTGACGATGCAGAAGGAAAACATCCGCAACAGCACTTTTAGAGGCAACGACTATGCCGGCCGCAGCTTGCCCTTCCCGGAATACGAAGGCTGCGAATTCTTGGACTGCAATTTTGCAAAAGCAGACTTGAGCGAGGTCAATTTCATCGATTGCCGCTTCTCGGGCTGCAATCTTGGCAATGCCAAGCTGGAAGGTACGGGCTTGAAGGGCGTGTTTTTCAAGGATTGCAAGCTGATCGGATTGGATTTTTCTGCCTGCAACGACTTTCTCCTCGATCTGGGTTTCGATGGCTGCAACCTCGATTTTGCCTATTTTCACAAGAAAAAGCTCAAAAAGACAAAATTTGTCAACTGCACGATCGCCGAGGCCAATTTTACCGAATCCGATTTGTCCCAGGCAGTTTTTGATGGTTGTGACTTGAAGCGCACCGTGTTTCAAGCCTCGCAGTTGCGCGGTGCAGACTTCCGCACAGCCCGAAACTACAGCATCGATCCTGATAAAAATGCCGTAAAGGGTGCCAAATTCAGCTATCCGGACGTCTTGGGCTTGCTCGACAAGTTTGGAATTGAAATTGAATGAATTGACTTCTGGGACTTTGTATTGGCCCGACGCCAAACTCATTTTCTTGCATCGATTTCAGTGCCCCGAGACACGAAAACCGCTTATCTTTGACGTTTGGATTGAAATGAAGCGTCGAGGTGTTTTATGAGATTGGTTGATTCAGGAAAGAAATTCAAGGTCGTTTATTCGCTGTACGAGCATGAATTTTTGGGTTGTCTTTTTTCTTCGCATGTCGTGCAAGAGCTTGACAATGGGAGCCTTAGCCTGACCTACCAAGCGCTGATGCCCGAGAATATGTCGCAGTTCAACCACATGCTCGACAACGAGGACAGGGCCTTGGTCAAACATCTTGACAAACTTACCAGCGATGAGATTGTCAAGAAATTTGGCGGAACGGTGCGCAACATCAGCGAATTTTTCTCCAAAAAGTTCCACGATGCGATCAAAGACACTGTGCTTCGGTACGTAGATCGCCTGATGTTGGAAGCAATCCCCATGTTACGCAACAAACCCCTTTTTGAATCAAGCAGGGACGGTTATCCAGCCAAAACCCGTTTGAGCATTGCCGATGATCTCGCATCGGTACGCTTTTATTTTCGCCGCAATGCAGATGAAACGCGGTATTTTCCGATGGTCTACCGCAACAACGTCAGGCTTTCCGTCTGTCGAAAAGATGCAAAGGTCATCGTGGAAGAGCCCGCTTGGATGATGCTGGGAACGGAAATTTTCACTTTTGACCAAGATATTGAGGCGCGCAAGATGCGTCCATTCTTTTCCAAACCCCATATTTCGATTCCAAAAGCCGTTGAGGAAAAGTACTTCAAAGGATTCGTCCCTCAAATCGTCAGCAAATACGAGGTCGATACCGAGGGCATGCGGATATCCTACATTCGGCGCGACCCAAAGTTTAGATTTGTGGTAGATGCGACCGGCAATGGCCTTTTGTCCATGGAGTTGCGTGTGCAATACGGGGATTTCGATCTCAAGCCCAACCACCAAAAGGATGTCGACGTCGTGGTGGGACAACAAGACAACGACTTCATCTTCTACAAGATTTTCCGCAATCAAGAAGCCGAACGTGACGTCGTTTTGTACATGGAACGCTTGCTCGGCGGAAGTAACTTGCTGGATATGGGCATGATGGGCCGGCAATCTGGACTGCAATGGCTTTCAGAAAATGTACGTGAGCTCGTTTCCAACGGCATCGAAGTCGTGCAAGACGGTGAAGTTCAGAATCTCACGTTTGAACGCCCCGAAATTGTATTCGAGACCAAAGACGCGGGCGACTGGTTTGATATCAAAGCCATGGTGCATATTGCAGGCTTCATAATTCCCTTTTTGAAGTTCAGGAAGCACATTATGCAAGGCAAACGGGACTACGTGCTGCCCAATGGTGCCACGGCGATCCTTCCCGAAGAGTGGTTTTCAGATTACCGTCACCTGCTCGAAATTGCGGAGCAACGCGACGACGATACCTTGAGCATTCGCAAGTATCAGGCGGTTGTGTTGGACATGCCGATGGGGAACAAATCCAATTTCAAGCAGAAAATCGGGGATTTGGTTTCCTCGATGGAAATCAAGGAGTACGACCTCCCGCGTGGGCTCAAAGCCGATTTGCGCAGCTACCAAAAACAGGGATACGATTGGCTCGGATTTCTCCAGGAATACAGCTTTGGCGGTATCTTGGCCGATGACATGGGTTTGGGAAAAACGCTTCAAACGCTCTCTTTGCTTCAACGCGAAAAGGAGAATGGTCCGACGCAAGCATCTTTGGTAGTGATGCCGACTTCGCTGATATACAACTGGGTAGCGGAGGCCAGGAAGTTTACGCCATCACTGAAGGTGCTCATCCACACGGGTTCCCAACGCAATACAGATCCCCTCGAATTTTCCCAATACGACGTCATTTTTACGACTTACGGCTTGGTGCGTTCCGATCTCGAAATGCTGGCCAAGTTTCCGTTTCATTATTTGATCTTGGACGAAAGTCAAATGATCAAGAATCCGAGCTCCAAAACTGCCAAGGCGGTCAAGGATCTTGTCGCCAAACACCGACTTTCGCTCACGGGCACGCCCGTGGAAAACACATTGCTCGACCTTTGGTCGCAAATGACCTTCCTCAATCCGGGATTGCTCGGCGGCGAAACGTTTTTCCGCGATTTTTACGTGACCCCGATCGAGAAATTTCGCGATGCAGCCCGCGCAGAGCGCTTGCGCAAAATGATCCACCCCTTCATTCTGCGCCGCACCAAATCCCAAGTTGCCCTCGAATTGCCACCCAAGGTTGAGCAGGTGCACTTTTGCGAGATGACTGACGCGCAGCGTGGACTCTACGAGGAAACCAAAAATGCCTACCGCAATTTCCTCTTGGGAATGGACGAAGCGGAATTCGGGACCAAGAAGCTGAACATCCTCGCAGGCCTTCAAAAGCTACGACAAATCGCGATTCACCCCCAATTGGTGGAAGAGGGACAGGATTATGAACTCTCCGAATCCGGTAAATTCCAGGAATATGAGCGGCTTTTGGAGGAAGTGATTTCCAAAGGCGCCAAAGTGCTCGTCTTTTCGCAGTTTGTACGGCTTCTCAAGATTCTTGAGGCCGATTTGCAGAAAAAGGGCGTCACGTATTGTTATCTCGACGGTTCGACGGTTGATCGTCAGGCGCAAGTCGAGCGATTTCAAACTGATCCGGATGTGCAGGTTTTCCTCATCAGCCTCAAAGCAGGGGGTGTGGGTCTGAACTTGACAGCGGCTGAATATGTCTTCATCCTTGACCCGTGGTGGAATCCCGCGGCTGAGCGCCAAGCGGTTGATAGAAGTCACCGTATCGGTCAAACCGCAACGGTATTTTCCTACAAATTCATTTCCAAAGACACGATCGAAGAAAAGATCGTAAAGCTGCAAGAGCGCAAGTCACAACTCTCAGATGCGGTCATTTCCGAAGAAAAGGAATTGTTCAAACAGTTGAATTTGAAAGACTTGGTCGAATTGTTTTCTTGATATCTGCGCGGAGAACAGGAAGGCCCGATTATCTGGCAACCACAAATTTCCGTGTCAGATTCATCGCCTCATATCCTTTGGGAGCCTTGTGCAGTTTGACATTGAGCAAATAGGCGCCGGTGCTTTTTTCGCTCATGTCGAGGTGGAGTTTGTTTTCTCCGGCGACCACGTGCTGATCGGGGAGGCTCAATACGCGGCGGCCCTGTAAATCATGGACTTCCATTTGAACCACAAGGTCGGCTACAGACCAGAGATTGACATTGTAGGCGGCATTGTCATCGGGGGTGATGGAAACCAATTCCAAAGGAATCGTACTGCCTTCAACGATCCTGACAATGTTGGAGAATTGCGTTTTTCCGTCTTGATCCACCATTTTGAGGCGGTAATAGACGGTAGATGCGCCCGATTTGGGGTCGTTGTAGCTGTAATTGACATTGCCCAAACTGCCGTTGCCTTTGGCCGATACGGTGCCAATGGTCTTGAATCCAGTGGGTTGCAGGCTGCGTTCGACTTCGTAGCGGTCAAGCTTCAATTCCTCGGCACTTGTCCATGAGAGTCGAATCAGATTGGCTTCTTCACGGGCGGCAAACGTCACCAATTGTGCCGGAACGATGATCGTGGAAATGCGAACGTCGTCGATGGCGACGGAGGGATCCGTACCGCTTCCATTTCCATTGTTTCTCCAATTGAAGCCGACGCGCACATTGGGATTGTTGTTGAATGCAGCAGGCAATGCCAGTGTATAGGTCGTCCACTGACCTTGGCTGTAGCCGTTACAGGCACCGCAGCAGACGCTCGTCAAGCAATATTGAAATCCAACAGGCCAAGTTGCGCCATTGTCGGTGCTGAGCCGGAGTTGCGCTCGGTCGTCGGAGCAGGCGGCACTTCCAAAAGCTATGAAGTCAAAAGAAAGCGTATTGGACGAATATCCAACCGTGGAAATCGTTGGGGAAACAGCCGTTTTGAAAGTCGCATTGGTTATGCCAGTTTCATTAAAGGTCGCTCCATTGTCGCCACCGGCACCTGGATCGGCGCCGATATGCAAAGAGGCATCACCGATGCAAGTACTACCGCAACCGGGTGGCACGATACCTTCCTCCGCACAGCTTACAAACCAATCGTTGGGAGAACCACCGGAAACACCGCCATCGTTGTTGAGTACAGTCCAGCCAGCATAGGTGTTTGCAAGGCAGTTGGCGGTGCAGCCATTGTTGAAGTTCACGCTGTAAAAAACAGACTGCGCGGAAAGCGCAGTTGACATTGACAACAACAATGCAGCAAGGAAGAAACCTTTAGAATAAACCCTCATACGAATGACCAATGGTACTATTTCCTGCCGAAGTAGGCACAACGCTGGACGTGAAATTAGAAATAAATCTTTAAAGGTACCCGAAAACTTGCATTGCCAAATAGATCCAAGCAGGAACCAAGGTCGCTATTGCGGCCTGCATCCGGTTGATTTTGATAAGAATAGCCGTCGATGGCAAGCTGATCAGCGCTGTTGCGATACAGAATTCTTGCCATTGCCCTTCCAAAGCCCAACTTGCAAGTAGCGCGGCACTCACAAGCGCAAAAACGCCCAGCATGCGAAACCATCGTTGCCAGCCACTTAGCCAATCCCGGTACCAAAGCACGATCGAATCACCTTGTCTGAAGGCGTCGAAGGCAATACTTCCCAGCGCGGTGGTTCCGAGCAAAACCATCATCCATTCTTTGGGAAAGCCGATCATGGGCCCACCAAAGGCAGCAAACCCAGCCAATCCCGCTCCGAATAGGGCCATTACTTCCAAGAGATTGCGCAGAATCGGCACTTTTCTAAGTTCCAATGGCGCTTCATTCAGCAAAAAAAGCAAACCCCAAATCACCATTCCCGCAAAAAATACCCTTTCCGAAATGGCCAATCCAAGCCCGGTAATCAAAATCAGCAGGCCGTTGCGAACCAATCGCTGTGGTTTCTGCGGATCAAAGGGCGCGAATTTGGATTGCGAATTGGCCGGCTGAATCGCATTCGGCAGCTTAAAAATGCCTGCAAACGCACCCAAACCCATTCCAAGTCCCAAAAGCAGCGGAAACCAAAACAACGTCGTCGGATTCAGCGACCAGTTTCCCGGATAGGACTTCAAAGCCAAACCTGCACCGATCACAAAATTGCCGATGCCAAGTGCAACCGCTCCCCAAGGAATCGCCGCCAAAATCAAGCCCATCCATTTCCCCGAATGCCGCAGCAAAATGAAAAAGACAAGCAGCAAATCCAAGCAAAGTAAAAAGAGGACGGTGCTCTGATCATCCGGCTGATACGTCAATCCAAAGTTGTCGACGACCCAGCCGAGGAGCCGCGGAATCGTTCCCGACAAAAACAGCACGGTATAGATGCAAATCGTGCCCAAAATCGCTCTCAGGATGCTTTTTGTTTTGATGCGCAAATAGTTGAACGAGGCAATCACCAACAAGATGATCTCAATGCGGATGCCCATGGTCGCGCCGCGGGACAGGCTCGCGCCACCGACCGTGATGTAGGCATAGAATACATCTTGCCAACTGTTGATCGCCAGGTAGTTCATCTTCGCGCCGACCCCTCCGCGCAAAATCAAGTCGATGATCGGCGCCGTCAGCGCGATCGTAAAGGATACGACAACCAACTTGGCCACGCGCTGCATGGGCGCACCCGAAAACAGGTTCAATTGCAGCATGAAAGCCAGCACAATGAAAGCAAACCAGAGCCCGATGTGGGTGACGTCATCCAGCGTGAACAACCGCTGCGTGGAGAAGAATTCGAGGGCCAACCGAACGGCGAGAATGGCAAAAAACAGGATGAAATAGCGGCTTGCAGGCGCAGGATTGCCCTCGATGCGATCGACAACCGTGACAAACAGCGCCTGTATTTTCTTGAGCATCCCGCGAGATTAATGCGTGAAGATATACATATTTCCTATCGCAGCTTGGGTTCCCCTGAGGGAGTCCACCGCCTCGATCGCCCCCATCCAAAAGCTGTTTTTGCCTGCTCGGATTTCTTGGTCTTCCATCATCGGCCGCACGATGTAATCGTTCCACATCCCAAGATTGATGTGGATCCCAAGCTGATAGGTTTTGTGGCTGATTTGGCTTGTCCACTGGAATTGCGGCTCTACTTTGCAGATAGCCTCAGCGCGAATGCCATGTGGATGATACCTTGATTGCTGTCCTAGTAGTTTCAAATTTCCATCAAGGTCTAACTGCAAGAGGATGCTCAGTTCATCCATTCCTGTTTCAAAATGAATCCAATAGATCGCCTTGGCGTTTCCCGCAGCGATCAGGTTGGCAGCCTCCGTAAACTCCGCCAATTGGATACTGGCAAAATATTCGGCAGTATCCTTGGGAATATGGTACGCATATAGGGTGTTTTCTGTGGCAGTGACATTCGGAAGAAACGGGAGGACTTTATAGTGTTTGCCAGCGCTGGACCGCCCTCGCATGGACAAAGGTTTTTTTTCGGCATTGGCAAAAGCGCCATTCAACCAAATCGCCTTTGGACTGAAGTGCAAGCGCCAAGCAGGATGGGTAGAATCCTCAGGAATCAACACAGACAACGGCCATTTTCCGCTTCTGCTCCAGACGGCGTCCTTACTCGACCGCATCCCAAAATGAAAGGTAGAATCGATTTCGCTCCATTCAGAAAGGAAGAAATTGGTGTAGTTCCCTTGTTCTGTTGGGGAATAGGTGACCAGCATACAATCATGCACGAACTGGATGTCGTCCCCATTGTCGATGCCTGTTACCAAATGGCATAGCCAGTATTTTTCGGTCGTTGGGGCATAGAGCAACGGCTTTTCCTCTGGCAGTGGACGGGAATTCGAGCAACCAAACGAAACGAAAATGCTGATGATTAGGGTAATAACAATTCCAAGGTGGTTGCTGATTCTTGCCACCAAGGCACCAAGGCACCAAGGATCAGCTGCAATACTTGGTGCCTTGGTACCTTCGTGGCTAAATTGTCCACTTTTCACTAATAACTTTTCACTTTTCACTTTCCATCACCCCCGGACCTTTTCGCTCGTGCAATTTCATTTGCAGGGCCACCATCGCTCTTGCCGTTGCAAAAACATATTCCTCTTTGACGTAACGCGCATTCGGAATGGGGAAAAATCCACCGTCCCAATGCCCGTCTTCTCCTTGACTTTGTATCAAAAATTGAATGCCATTTTCAGTGGCGATGTGTCCGACATTCCCGATCAGATCCGGATAAGCAGCGAGCATCAAGGCCGTTTCCAGTTCTGCAGAAATACGCTTGGGTTGCGCTGGATCGCCCGAATCCCAATACAATTTACCTTGTTGTGCGCTGAAAATATAATCTGCGGTTTGCTGGATGGGCAAGGCAAATTCCTTGGAATTTTCCTGCCGCAACGCACGCATCACCGGCCAAAGTGCGTAGGCTTTCACACCGTAATATTCCCAGGTTTTGCCCCAATTTTTCTCCGCATTCTGTTGTTGCAACAACCAAGACCAAGCTGCCTTGGGATACAAAGGCTCCATTTTTACAGCCTCAAATGCAGACAAAACAAAGGCCGTCACCGAAGGGAAAGCCTTGTTTTCCAGCACATCCGGATTCCCAATTTCCCATTCTCCAGTCGGTTTTTGGAGCTTACGAATCGTATCCATCCTCGGCTGAATTTTTTCGGGACCATAAATGTCGGCCAACAAGATGAAATACTCCGAAGTCGTTTCCAGGCAATAGGATGCGCGGCATTTGACGTTGTGGCAGAGCAATCCCGCTGGGTTTTCATTCGCTGCGAGAAATTGCATCGCCTTGCGGAACGTTTCGTCTGCCGTATCCTTGCGAACTGCATAAATCGCCGTCGCCGCCTCGACCGTTTCCCAGATGTCAAACAATGGATTGACCGTATCGCAGATGGCTCCGTCCTCCCGTTGAATGCTAGCGAAGAATTCAACGCCTTTATCCAGTGCCTTTTCTGTCGGAGATTTGCTGCAGCCAACCACCAACAGCAATCCGACAAGAATCCCCAAGCAAGCCCATAAACCGTCTTTCCTTGGTGTCTTGGTGTCTTGGTGGCAAAAAGAACTTCGTGTCTTCGTGTCTTCGTGGCAAAATTTCGCAACAGGATCCCCCACCGGTACGGCACCAACAAAATCCTTGATTCTTTCGCAACCAACCATCCCCTAAATCTAAGCCCAAACCAAGAAAATAACCAAACCCGCAAGCGAAGCCAACAACAGCGGGAAAATCAATTTCTCATTGTAGGGCTTCCGATACAACAGGTAAATATGCAACAGCGCAGCTCCGGCATTCAGCGGATAAGCCCAAGCAACATCCAACAAAATCCCACCCATCACATACGTCGCCAAGGTCGCCAAGGCGATCACCAACCGTGCATTCCGCTCGCCAAGGAGCACCGGCAACGTCGCAACACCCGTAGCCTTGTCGCCGGCAATGTCCTTTAAATCAATGAAATTCGCAGCCAACGAAAGCGGCACCAAGATGAAAATCGACCAAATCCAAGGGAATGTAGCCCATTCGCCGCCCGCCATGACGTAGCCGCAAACCGTCACCATCCATCCATTCATCCCGATGATCAATTTTGCAATCACGGGCACCCGCTTGAGCCGCAATGGCCGACAGGAATAGACATAATATCCGATGGAAATCCCTACGATTCCCCAAAAAAGATCGAGCTCAAGTCCTGATTGCCAGAGCATTGGAAACACCAACGCGAATCCCAGCGCAAGCGCTTGCGACAGCACGCCCGCAAGCAGGTAGCTGCGCTTGTTCACGCTCCCGCGCACGAGCGGGCGGTCGGGATTGCTGATGCGATCCGCCTCCAAATCCTCCAAATTGTTGGTGACGATGGCAAACACGGCTGCATAACTGAGTGTGATCAGCATAGCTAAAAATTCCAGTCCCGATTCGGCCCAATCGACCATCGCCGTTTGCCCCGTTTCATGGATCCGAATGGCCATTCCCAATGCACCGAGCGTCAAAAAGTACAAAATCCGTGGGAAAACGAAGGTCGCCCAAAATCGCCCGCGTCAGCGCCGGACGCAGCCAAAGCCCGACCAAGGGTGGTGCCAAACTTCCCGCAATCATCAATCCCAATGCTATCCACACGTCCAATTGCATCTTTGATCTTCTCCTGCAGCATACAAATGAATCCCTGCAGGCAGTGCAATGTTATCTGTTTTGCCCGCCAAAAGAAAATCCCCGAAGGTTTCGGGCCTTCGGGGATCACCGGAAAATGGTGCTTTGGGTTTTCAGGATGATCCTGGATTCAGGTCAACAATCTGACGTGAAGGTAGATGTATCCCTTTTCTGCATTTTTGGCGAATTGAGCATTTGAATGATTCTTTGAGAGATTGGTGGATTTGGAGTGGACTTCGGGAATTGTTCTCTCTTAGCCTCTACCTTCACCGCCCCTGCAAAATTTCTAACATTTTCGGGTCGGCCACAGCCCGTTCAAGGGGCATTCCATTGAAGTGCAAATTGGGATCCAACCCTTTTCCAAGTAGGTACTTCACAAAGTTGTAGTCCTTTTGCATCACTGCCGATTGGAACAAGTTCCGCGCTGTGGTCACACGGTTGATTTTGTAACCTGCCTCGACGCATTCCCTTGCAAAGTCGGTATAGCCATATTGGTAAATCATAGCGACTGGGTCATAACCGAGATAGCGATTCATGGCATTGACATTTGCTCCTTTCGAAATGAGGTAACGGACAAGTGGAATGCGTGCTTCCAACCACATTAGGGGATCATCTCCCGGAATGTCGGGCCCTTCAGGGTCGATGCTGATTCTCATTTGCGGTTCACTGACGGCCTTGGTAAATGCACTTTCACCCGCTTTGGTCGTATCGTTGACCTGGAATTTTAACGTATCGATAAGGTATTTTGCGAGCGCTAAATCGTTGCGCAAACAGGCAGCCATCAATAATGTGGTGCCATCCAATGCCTTTTTTTCAGGATTGGCCCCATTGCGAATCATCCATTTTGCCAAGTCAAGATTGGATTCGCCTGAGGGTAGCGTCTGATTCTGAAAGGCCCAAGCGTACCCAAGATGCAGCAATGGCGTGTATCCTGCTCGGTCGGCTTTGTTGGGATCTGCGCCATGGATCACGAGATATTGCGCCCACTTGATGTCGCCTTGGTGCATCGTAGAGATTAGGACTGTATGTCCCAAAGAATCGGCAATGTCGAGTTTCGGATTGTAGTTTAGAATGGTTTGCAAAATCGAATCCCTTTTTTGCCCTACAATGCCAGGAATATAGGCGAATTGCAGCAAACTTGCACCGCGATGATCACGGGCATCAATGCTCAAGCCATGGGAAAGCAGGAATTTCAGCCCGGCGACGTCGCCTTTCCGGATGCAGGCTTGCCATAAAGAAGGTCCATAAACAGGGTTTTTGACGTCAAATGGCGGATGAAATTGATCGATCAAACGACGAAATTCAGCTGCGTTGTTGTTGTAGGCTGCAAGGTAAAACGAGGATTGTAAGGGCAATTCAGCTTCGATATCAAAGCCATGTTTGCGTAGGAGATTGACCTTTTCCGGCATTTGTTTCCAATTGGAAGCAGCTTCCGCGACACCCATGCGAATTTGACTATTGCTAGCGTTGACGTCTATGGGATGCTGGAGAATCATTTTTAATGCCTCGATGGAAATGTCGGGCTGCAGGTAAGCCAAAATATTGAGCCCGAATTTGTCGTTGTCTTGCACGACGATTCCGGGTAGAGCCAACAAATAGCGCAACATGGAATCATTATTCGAGCAAGAATACAGCGCATTTCGCCCGTAATCATCCTGCAATTTGAGATTAGCACCTTTGTCCAGCATCAATTGCAGGCTGCGGCTGCGTCCTTCGCCCAAAGCCGAAAACCAAGCCGGCCGCCGATCGATCCCATAATGGTTGGGATCGGCTCCCGCCTCCAACAGCGTTTGAACAGCCTCGGGAGGCCCCATCATGGCCGCCCATGAGAGTGGAGACCAGCCTTTGAGCACTTTGGGCGTCACTTCGGCACCTTTTGCAATCAGCGCCTTGATCGCTGGAACACAGTTGGGAGCAGTGATCGCAGCAATCAGCGGTGCGTAGCCATTTTCGGGTACAAAATTCGGATCGGCCTTGTACCTGAATAAGAGGTTCATTCCTGCCAAATCGCCTTCGCCCGCTGCAATTCCAAGCAAGCTATGGCCTTCATGCGTAGCATTGGGGTTGCCAGTGGCTTTCAAAAATGCCTCCAAGGTTGCGTAATCCTTGTTTTTTAGCGCTCCAAAGACATCTGCCAAGCGATTTTGCGACGATAGAATATAATTTTGCGTCACATTCCCTTTCCAAGGCGCGCAATCTCCTTCCTCGGGATCGGCGCCATATCGAATCAGAATTTTTGCGCCTTCGATACAATCAACCATACAAGCAAGGTGCATCGGATGGTTGATGCCATTAACAGATCCGATCTTTGCGCCTCGTTGAAGCAACAATTCCACCACCTCAGTTCGGCAGTCCATCACGGCCCTCCCGAGGGCATTGCTTGAATTGATCGGGGCATTGATATCGGCACCCTTGTCGAGTAAGTAACGCACAATATCCAGATGCCCGAGCCGGCAAGCGATCGAAAGGGGCGATTCTCCCCAAGAAATTCGATTGATATCGTAATGGAGTTCCTCCACGAAATACTTTACCAAGGGCAGGCTGTCATGCGCGGCGGCGGTCACCAACGGATTGGCATCATGCGCCATGCGCTCACGCAGCGGCAATTGCGGGTCAAGTCCAAGCTTTTCGACATAAAACTTGAAGAGCTCCACATCGCCAAAATTGGCAAGTGCTTTCAGCAGATACTCCTGATCGGATGATTCTTTTGGCTTGGTTGCCCCTTTTTGAATGAGCAGGTCGAGCATTTTCTTGTTGCGGTATTGCGCCGCTAGGATGATGGGATACCCAGCCGTATGCAAGGTGGTTTCCAAATTTGCTCCGCTTTCAATCAGCAAGGTTGCGATCTCGGTGTGTTGGATATCCAAGGCGAAATGCAAGGGCATGGCGCCGTTTCCGGAGCGCGAACTGACATTGGCACCGCTAATGATCAGCAGTTTTGCAACTTCCAAATGGCCTTCTTTTGTTGCGGCATGCAACGGCGAGAGCGTTTTGTTTTCTTCCCAATGCACCGTGGGTTTGGCGCCAAGTTTCAGGAGTTCTTGCACCATTTCTAGGTCACCTTTCTGCGCCGCGATGTACAACGGGCGACCTTGCAGGGAATCTCCAAGGTCAGGGGAAAATCCTTGGGCGACAGTCCGCCGAAGAGTCGCTATGTCACCCGCCAAGGTAGCTGCTCCCATGCTTTCCGCTGCCTGTCTGATGCTTTTGAACCAGCCGCAAATCTCCTGATCACCGCAAAATTTCAACGGCGAACCCGCGCCCGTCCAGCTATATAGGTTCGCGCCATGATCGATCAGGAGCTGCGCCATTGGCCTGTTTTTGTTTTGCAGCGCGATGGAAAGGACGGAAACGTAATCATACCGAAACGAATTGGCCGATTCCGTTTTCTGAAGGTACTGCTGAACCGTAGCGAGATTTCCAGCTTCCACGGCGCTTACAAAATCAGCATTTGATTGCCCGATGACAAGCAAATGCAGGAATAGAAAAGCCCCCAAAACAATGATTTTGTGGATCATAAGGGAAAATTAAGGAAATTTCAAGTCTCGGATAATTGCTTACTCCATCCTTTCGGATTCCTTGATCCAGCCGATGCGGTCGTGCCGGTAGGTGTAAATATAGTTTTGTAAAAACAGGTGGTAGTTTGGTTCGGGCGTAAAGCGCTCGCGTAGGAGCTCAATTGTAATCATGGAGTCCGTAATGGTGACCGTTGCAGCTTCACTCACCGTGTTTTGGAGGGTATCACCACTGTTTGCGTCGATTTCGCTCCAAGATTCGTTTCTTAAAACTGTAAAATCCAAGACTTGACGATTCGCTGCATCCACCCAGAAGAAGGTCGCACATTGTTTCTGAGGAGCGTCATTCAAGCAGGAGACGGATGTTTGACCGGAAAAGTCGATGCGGTAGAAGGAATCTTCGCCGATGGGGATTTCGGAAACCTCCATTCCGACCTCATCATCAAATTCCAGTTGCGGATTCAGTTTGAAAACCACCAACTTCTTGCCGGAATTCATCCAAAAAGTATGTTCGGCGGATCGGTCTTTGTTCCTGTGAGCAGGTACGAGAATGGTTGTGTTTGGAACGATCCAGAATTGATTTGACCGCAAATGATATGGGACCGTCTGCACAACCTCATTTTGCAACGGCCGAAAGGGGATGGTATCGGGAAAGTCAACGGCCTTCATCTGTGCCGAAAGATGCCTTGGGGCAATTGAAATTCCGAGGAAATAGAGAAAAGCAGCAACGTAGAAGGGAAACTTCACGAGGATTCGGATTGATTTCACCCTTCGAATATACCATTTCCTGGCGATCGGCCAATGATCGAAAGAACCGCAGGAAATGGAAAACACTTGTCAGCTTACGGATTGGCTAATCCTCGTTTTGTGCTTAGATTCGCCTTGCGGGTTTTAACCTTAGAACGCCAGATGCTCTTTAGTTCCACGATATTCCTCTATTTGTTCCTGCCACTCACGTTGCTGGGTTACTATTTGTCTGGCAGACACGTGCGGAACTATTGGCTTCTCTTCGCGAGTTTGATCTTTTTTGCCTGGGGTGGCGTGAGTTTCACGGGGATTCTCATCGGATCCATCATCGTGAATTTTGTGTTTGGACTACAGATTCAGCGAACCTTGGAAACGCGGGCGAGCTACCATTGGTTGTTTGCAGGCGTGGGTGTGAACTTGGTCATCCTGGGCGTGTTCAAATACGCCAACTTCCTCATCGAAAACCTGAATCTGGTGCTGGACACCGCTTCCATTCCGCTGATTCCGCAGTCCAAGATCGTGCTGCCGGTGGGGATTTCGTTTTATACATTTCACTCCCTGTCTTACTTGGTCGATATTTACCGCCGAAAAACGACTGCGCAACGCAATATTTTTGACCTTTCCCTGTACATCACCATGTTTTCCCAGCTCATCGCGGGCCCGATCATCCGGTACAGCGATATGTGGCAGCAACTGCGCGAACGCACGCATACATGGGCCAAGTTTTCCTCGGGTGTCGAACGTTTTTTGATCGGCCTTGGAAAGAAGGTTTTGTTGGCGAATACCTTTGCCCGCGTAGCAGATGCCATGTTTACGCAGGATGCCGCCAATCTCGGAGCTGCCAATGCGTGGCTCGGAATTCTTTGTTATTCGCTGCAAATCTATTGTGACTTTGCCGGCTATTCCGACATGGCAATTGGCCTTGGGCGAATGTTTGGCTTCGAATTTCTGGAGAATTTCAATTACCCCTACATTGCCAAATCCGTGAAGGAATTCTGGCGAAGGTGGCATATTTCATTGAGCACTTTTTTCAGGGACTATGTTTACATTCCGCTCGGTGGAAACCGTGCGACCGTTGGCCGGACGTATGTCAACCTGCTGCTCGTATTTTTTCTGACCGGCTTCTGGCATGGTGCAAGCTGGAGTTTTGTTGTTTGGGGCTTGATGCATGGCTTCTTTATGGTTATCGAGCGGTTGGGATTCGAGAAATTGCTGACCAAATTGTGGAGTCCCGTGTCGAATCTGTACACGATTATTGTGGTGATGTTTGCCTGGGTACTTTTCCGGGCCGATACGCTGGAATATGCGGTTCAATACTGGGGGGCCATGTTCCAATTTTCCCTCACAGCGGCGCAAAAGGCAATGTTTTGGGGGCAAATTGGCCTTGAGTTGAAGCTGGCTTTGGTGATTGCGATTCCCGGTGTCATGGGATTTTATGCCTACCTCGGGAAATGGGTGGATCGGATATTGGCCACTCCGAAACCGCTTGCGAACGGTTTTTCCTACCTTTTTCACGTCGGTTCGGCTGCATTTTATGCCGCTGTGCTGCTGATTTCTACGATCTATTTGATCGCGGGAACCTACAATCCATTCATCTATTACCGTTTCTGAAATGACGCACACCAAGTTCAGAACGGCCTTGATCGCAATCGTCTTTTTGGCGATGATTTTCTTTCCGATGGTGAATGAAAACCTTCGCCTGGTGAAGGACATCGAAAGCGCAGAGAATCGGGCACTTGCTGAAAAGCCAGTGTTTGACGTCAGCCTTCTCGATCCATTTCCCCGCAAATACGAGGCCTACTACAATGATCACTTTTCGTTGAGGTTTCAACTCGTTGATTTTTATTCGCAGCTCCAATTTCGGTTTTTTAAAGTGTCGCCGATTCCGGAATTGGCTTTGCTGGGCAAGGAAGACTGGTTTTTCTTTGCGGGCGACGAACAGGATTCCTATTTGGGAAATCATCGGATCACACCGGCGGAGCTCGATTCCTTCCGTTTGGAATTGGAGTACCGTCGTGAATTCATTCGGCAGCAAGGCGGAGAAATGTATTTTTTTGTTGCGCCGGTCAAGAACAACATTTATACGGAGTATCAACCGTCAACCGCTTATCCGCTCTTCCCGGATTGTTGGGGCGAACAGATCCTCAATCATTTAGCGCAGAAAAGTACCATCAAGACGATCAATGTTTATGATACCCTTCGCGCATGGCGCAAGGATCAATTGCTCTATTTCAAGCGTGACAATCACTGGACACCTTATGGTGCTTTTCTTGCGGCCAATGTCGTTTTGAATCGGATTCATCAGGACTTTCCTGCGGTGGTCGCAAACCGACCGGAGGATTTTCGTTTTCAGCCGAGCAAGAAAGTAGTGGGGAATGTCGCTGCCATGTTTGGGATCAAAAATTTGATGATCGATACGGTGGTGGCCTTTGTGCCAAAGGCCGGATTCAAGGCCAATGATGCTGCCAAAGTACCCTACGAACCCTTGGAGGGTTTTTCTTATCCATGGGATTATGAGCAAGTCAAGGAAACCGGGGACACGTCCAAGCCCAAAATGGTATTGATTTGTGACTCCTTTGGGCACAATATTTTCCCGCATTTGGCCGAACAATTTGGCCGAAGTGTCAAGATTTTTGACGCATGGCAATACATGCTCAACCCTGAGATCATCATCAACGAAAAGCCCGATGTCGTGATTTTTATGCCCATGGAAGCGAACTTGCGGCACCTGCTCGACAATCAGGCCCGGTTGGGTGACAAGTGAAGCCTACCGCTTCACCACGCGGCAACTTCCGAGGATTTTCTGATCGGTGGTGAGGACCATGTTGTAAATCCCTGCTGCATAAACACTGAGGTCGATCTCCACCGTATGATTTGATCCGTCAAAGGTCGCGAGGTTGCGGCCATTGACATCCTGCAATGTGAGTACGGAGCGTTCATCGTGAAAATCAGCGAATTCAACCCTGATTTTTCCCGAGGTCGGATTGGGGAAAACCTCAAATTCACGCGTCGGATTCGCCGCCAACTGACCCGTCGAAATGTTGCAGTTCAACGGCGCAGGAAGCGGTAAGACGCCAAAAAAGCCCCACTCGTCAAAACCCAAATATTCTACGCTGCAATCGGCCAAAACCTTGAAGTGCCATACGTGAGAGTTGTCGCAACCATCAAAGCAATCACTCCATTCGAAGAAAAAGTCATAATACCGGTCATTTCCGATCGTTGAATACTGGATTTTTCCGGCGGATCCAATGATCTGATCGGGCTCACCGTAGACAATGCCTTGAATGGTTTCCAAGCTGTCGATCAGGGCGCGGTTGTTCCACAGTGAGTCCGATTGAAGCAGCGCATATTGGCCAAATGACCAGTTGAAATACTGCGAAAGTTCCAAATCATAGCGGGTGAGCATGGCATCGAGCGGCGCGTTGCCCGTGAGGGTCGTGAGATTTTGCCAGGCTTGCGTCCATGAAAAATTGGTATCGATTTGAATCAGATAACCTTGGTAGGTTTGAATCATGCTCGTCTGATCATGAACACAATAGAGATTGAATACGGAGTCACGCTCCGCGAGTGGCGTCGCATTGTAAATGGCCGCCAATCCGGCCCAAATCGGTTCGGTCCAAGTCGCCGGAACATGAACGAAGGCTGTGTCTGGACTGGATGCACCATACATGTCGGTCATTGCAAGGTTGATGACATCGCGGGCGTATTCCTGCCGCAGCACGGGAGGGACGGTGCAATCGGACGGGACCTGTGCCTTGGCACCAAAGAAGCTTAATAAGAGCAAGAGCGGGAGAATCAATGATCTTTTCATAGAAAATTGCTTCAGACTTTAGTTGTCCAAAGTAGGCAAATTTAGAAATTCTAAACGATTTTCACCCAAGCATCAAAGCTCGACCACGAGCCTGATACGTGCCGTTTCTCCATTGGCGGTCACGACAACGGTGAAAATTCCCCCTTTTTTCAATTGTTTGCATTCGCTTTTCCAATGCATCGGGCCGACGGGATTGTTCATCAGTTGGGAGGAGAGCAGCAGTTTCTTTTCGCCTTTGTACAATTGGATCGATGCATGTCCGAAGGCGACCATATTGAAGTCGATTTCAATTTCCCCCTTGAATGGATTCGGCAATACCTGCAATTGCATCGGGCTGATGCTGTGGGTATTGAGTACGTCTTGGGTGGCGTTTGCATTCCTGCGAAGGTAAACCTTCCATACCTGCGAAGTCGCCTTGCTGTGCTCACCTTCATTGACCCAGAAGATGTTGTCGTCTTGGCTGTCGATGCCGCCCACAATATAGCCGAGCAATACACTCTTCCCGGTCATTTCATCGAGTTTGAGCACGCCGTTTTCATATTTTGGAAGGTCAGGCGCAGGAATGAATTCGCTGCTTGCGCCGAGGTAATCCGGCATTTCGACGGGGAGTTTGAATTCCGCCATTTTGCCGTCTGCGGTGCGTGTGACGCGGGCAATTGTTTTGACAAATGGCACGTCGCGATTGTGGGTCAACACGCCGAGACTGTCATAATAGGCCGCAATTCCACCAAAAAACAAGTTGTGCATTTCCTTGCTTTGCGCGTCAAAAATTGGAATCCTGGCGCAATGGTAATGGTTGTAATATAGGAAAAAACCGGGGGATTGTCGCATTCCATCGGCATGAATGTCAAGACAATGTAGCCAAGGGATGTTGACGCCGTATTGAAACACGCCTGAAAATGCTGTCAGGCCTTCCTTGCCGTCAGGAAATATTTGCGGCAACATATTGTAGTCTCGGCGGTGAAGCAAAACCGTATCGCTTTCGGAGGGCAAGTGTTTTATTTGAAGGTTTTTGCCGTCGTCGATGATTTGGAATCGCAACGCGGTATGGTTGTATTTTTGCACAAATCCGGGCCCGTGGTCGGGACTCATAGGATTGTAGCGGCCCCCGAAATCTTGTCCTCCAACCAGAAAATAATCCTCACCGATACGTTCCAACTGCCCGCCGGTGACGGCAAATTTTGGATCTTCCAACTGCCTGAAATAGGGTTTGAGGTCGGATTCGCCTTTGATGATTGCTTGAATCGCTGCCCCAACGTCGACGGCAGTCATATTCGGATAGGTTTTGTGGTCGCCCGAGCTCGGGCTGTAGCCATATCCACCAAAAATGTAGAGGAACTTTCCGTGTTGATGAAATTCGAGATTGGTCGAAGCGAGTTGTTCCTGCATTGCATTGGGGAGACTTGTCAGCGGGGCAGACCAGGTCTTTTGCGAAGTGGGATCGGCGACGACAAGCTTGTAATGATGTCCCGCACTGTCCATGGACGCAAAGGGTTGCCGGCGGTGAAGGCCATCCACGCGGCCACCCATCAGCAGCCATTTGCCATCTGCTTGTCCCCATGCAAAGGATTGTAAGCCTGGCATCTCTTTGATCTCCAGTGGCTCCAAAGAAATTTGAAATGGCGATTGCGCCGTCGAATGAACCGCGACCAGCACCAACAACATCCACAAGACGAACTTCAGCTTCATCATTTCTGTTTTTTGCGCCGCAAAGATAGGCAGCGAATGCGAGTCGGTTTGCAATTGAAGTTGCTGATGTTGGTCATGGTTTCTTTCGCAAATACAAAGCCCCCCCGGGGGGGGGGGCCCCCCCCTCCCGGCGGCGCCCCCCCCCCCCCCCCCCCGGGCCAAAAAAACCGGGAAACCCCCCCCCCCCCCCCCCCCCCCCCCCCCCCCCCCCCCCCCCCCCCCCCCGCGAAGGGGGGGGGGGAAAAAAAAGTGATTCTCGCGCCCGGCCCCCCCCCCCCTTTTTCCCCCCCCCCCAAAAAAAAAAAAGGGGGCCGCCCCCCCCCCCCCCGGGGGGCCCCCCCCCCCCCCAAAAAAAAAAACACCCCCCCACCCCAGGAGGGGGTTGGGGGGGGGGGAGGGGGGCCGGCCGCCCCCCCCCCCCCCCCCCCCCCCCCCGGGGGGGGGGGGGGAAAAAAAAAAAACCCCCCAAACCCAAAAAAAACCCGGGGAAAGGGGCTCCCCCGGCCATTTCCCCCCCCCCCCCCCCCCCCCCCCCCCCCCGCCCCCGGCCCCCCCCCCCCCCTCCCCCCCCCCCCCCGCCGGCTGGGCCGGGGGGGGCCCGAGCCCCGGAAAAAAAAAAAACCCCAAAAAAAAAACCCCCCCCCCCCCCCCCCGGGGGGGGGGTTGGTTTGGAGTGTAGCATTCAAGAAAGTGTGGGAGTGTCAGAGATTGGCAAATGATGTAATATTAGGGATAAAATGTAGAATTCTTGAAATTCGATCTCGAAATGCAGTGAATTCGGGTACTATCAACCACCTACCTCCGTGAAAACGGCTTATAACTTCTGTTGTCCCGCAAGATCTTCCCGGCCTTGAATCCCAGTGAAGTTGACAATTCTTCGAGCGAATTGACTTTATGCTTTTCACAGAGGCGAATTGCGACCAAGGCTGCGGCTCTTGCATCACTTTCCGCTTGATGGTGATCGAGCTCAATCTTGAAATGCCGCGCAACGTAGTCAAGTGAGTGGGCCTGCAAAGGAAGCGATGCCTTGGCTAGCTGAAAAGTGCAGTGGTAATCGACATTGGGGTACTCAAGATTGTCGAAGTCCAATGCTGCCCGCAGGGCGCTACAATCAAAGGAGGCATTGTGCGCCACGATGGGCAAACCCTCAAAAAACTCCCGAAGATCCGCCCATTGCTCCTTCAGCGTAGGCAGGTCACGCGTATGCTTATCGCGGATGCCATGCAGCTGCGAATTGAAACTGTCATAGTAATTGGGTACAGGCTTGATCAAAAAATGCGCAGTATCGAGCAATTCGCCATTGTGTACCATGGCCACGCCCAGTGCACAGATGCTACTCCGGTTGCTGTTGGCAGTTTCAAAATCGATCGCAACAAAATTCATATAAAGGAGAACATTTGGAGATACAGAATGAGCCATTCTCCGGGTGGAGTTGACTCAATGGCAAGGATTGAAAGTTTCAAGGCAGTTTGCAAATGCGTTTTATATACCCATGTGGATAATGCGGGCCCACGGCGACATGTGACCTTGCCTGTGAATGCTGTAACAATTCACAGGTTGCGTGTAACTGATTGAGCGTTTGATCCTGCAACTTTGTGATCTATAAAAATTTGAAAAATTATTTCAACATACAGAAAATGGAAGCAGTCGTAAATTCACCAAAAACTTTCTGGGCAATTGATCAGTCACATAGCGAAATTACCTTTCGCGTTCGTCACTTGATGATTGCCCATGTTTCAGGCTCCTTTAAGGGATTTGAAGCAAGTATTTCTGCAAGTGGAAAAGACTTCACAAAAGCAGACATCGACCTGTGGATTGACGTTTCGACTATTCATACAGGAGATCACGAACGTGATGCTCACCTGATGAGTGAGGACTTTTTTGACATCGCCAATCATAAACAAATTACGTTTGTTTCAAGCAATGTCGGGCAAACCACCGACAATGCCGGCAACCGTGAACTTTGGGGCGAACTTACGATGAAGGGAATCACCAAAAATGTGCGCCTTTGGGCCAATTTCGGAGGATTTTCCGTTGATCCTTGGGGAAATGAAAAGGCTGGATTTACCATCAGCGGGGTGATTAACCGCGAGGATTGGGGTCTGAATTGGAACAAGGCATTGGAAAGTGGTGGCATTATGGTCAGCCCGGATGTGAACATTCTTTGTGAGGTTGAACTCACCAATGTGACTGGGAAAAACTTGAAAATGAAGCTCGATGAAGGCCAAGCTGCGAAGATTCAAGGCTAATACTTTGACGAGCGCTAGAAGATAAAGGATTTTGAGAAGGTGAATTTGAGAGGCCCCCGATTTTGTTTACAATTTCGGGGGCAATTTTTTTGCCATTTTGGGAGCTAACTTCAAGGATGACGATACATTTGCTTGAGCCTAAATTTGCGTAATCGTCAATTCGCTTTTCTTATATTGATTGGAGATCAAGTCGCGATTGACAATTTCCTTGATGTCAGCGGTCAGCGCCTCAATGATGCGCCCTTTTGCAAATGGCCGGAAATAAATCAAACTCACTTCCCGCACGGGAATGGGGCGCGCAAAGGGCATTACCTTGCGTTTGCGTGCTTCCGAAATCGTTTTATAATACAATTCCGGGATCAAAGTCAGCCCTCCAAAATTGTCGACCATGCTCAACAATGTTTCAAATGAATTGGCTTCGAAAACCAAATTTTTCGGGAGGTTTTCCTTGGGTTTGAGAGAGCATAATTGCAGGACCTGCTGTCGCAAGCAATGGCCTTCTTCCATGAGCCAAATACGATGATCCTCAAGTTCTTTGGGTAGGATGTATTCCTTGTCAGGATCAACGCTGCCATAGATCAGCAGGGCTTCGTAATACAGGATATTTTCCTCGATTCCGTCCATTGCGAGTGGTGTGGACGCAATCGCCATGTCGATCAACCCGTCGCGCAACTGCTTCACGATATTATCGGTAGTGAATTCGTAGAATTCAAATACCAATTCCGGATATTTTTCCAGCAGTGGCTTCAAGACGATGGAAAGCAAGGAGGAAGCAATGGTCGGAATGATACCGATTTTGACGTTGCCTTGCAGGGGGCGGTCACCGGGGCGTGCAAGTTCCTTGAGGTGCGTGCTATGGTGAATCACCATTCGTGCTTCGTTGACGATGTCTCGGCCGGCATCCGTGGTGATCACGGGTTGCAGTTTACGGTCAAAAATGACGACTTGGAGCTCCTCCTCCAGTTTTTTGACCATCGCGCTGAGTGTCGCCTGCGTGACTTGGCAATGAAGGGCAGCCTTGCTGAAGCTTTTCAGCTGATCGACGGCGATGATGTATTCCAGTTGCTGAAGATTCATATCCCATAGTGCGTATCTATGGCAAAGATAGAATCTTCTGAGTTCTTCTATGGACAATTAACTTCAAGGCGCCTCATCCAGCCAAACAAGCTGCATCGTTTTGGGTACGATGTTCAGGATGTACCGATGCGCCTTGGTTTCAACGATGATCAGTGGCTCGTCGATGTCAAATGAAATGACAGACCAATAATAGCTGAGTTCTCTTGCGGTTGCCTCACGAAGGACAAACGATTCGGCGCCGATTTCCGACCTCAGGGCATCCCAAAAGCGATGGGTGTCAGCGATATCTTGCGTCATTTTTCCTGACAATTCTTGATTGTCCACCCTGAGTGTGAGATTTCCTCCTTCGATTTGTTGAAGTGCGGGGATATTACGAAACCGTTGCCATAATACCGGACCGACAAAAAGTATTTTGCCGCAGAGTTCATAGGAAGGTGTTCCTTTCAGCTCATTGCTCACCAAAGTCTTAGCTTTTTGAAGCAAGGCAGGTTTGCAATAATTGTAAACCACGCCAGGTGGCACGTCAACTTTTTTGCCGTTCTGCGCAATTGCTGAAATTGAAAGGACTAGCAGAAATAGAAAGGTGAGGTTTTTCATGAATCTTGTGATGAATGCAAGTCCAAGCTAACGAATTCTCTTCACAATCGCAGCAATTTCTTGCTGATGTTTTGCCCCTTGTCTGTGGTAATCCGCAGCCAATACACGCCGTTTTGCATCCCGTTGGGCAATTCCAAGGTAAGATTTCCATTCGCAGGAACTTGTTTGGTTATGGCATGAAACACTACTTTGCCAACTTGATCCATGATTTCCAAATCTATCCAATGCCCAATTTCCGATGGGCAGCGCAGTGTCAGCTGATCTTTCGCGGGATTCGGATACAGCTCAAATCCATTCTCCAAACCTTCCGTTACAGCAATCGGAGTACAAGGCAACTGATTGATATACTGCCAAATGGTATCGCAGAGCAAGGTGGAAACATCGGCATTGTTGCTGGCATTTCCCATGCGAATGAAGACCAAGTTCTGACTTGGTACAACGTTGATGATCTGACCGTTTTTGCCGATGGCAGCGTACATGTCTGAGGGGGCGTTCGGGCAAACCGGACCCGGAATCGGAAGTTGCAAATAGGGGAGGAGGTAACTCGATTGGCCATTGAGCCAAGTCAGGTAGCCATAGGCATTGTTGAGGTTTTGGGAGGGATGCGTCATGTCATGGAAATAGGCGGTATCTGTGAGAATCTGATTGCCATTCCAATTGCCTTTGTTCAGCATCAAGAGGCCAAAACGGGCCATGCTGCGGGGCTTGCTGACGAAAATATTGTTGTAGCCCGACATGAAAAAGGAGCCGGTCATGCCGGTTTGTGTTTTGATCTTTGCGTTGATGTAGGCATTGAGGGTCATGCCCGTAGCCACTTCGATCACGCTGTCGAGCAGGGTGTACACGCCCGTGTGATAGGCCCAGCGCGTGCCCGCATCCGCGAGGTAGGGCAGGCAGGAGGGAAGCGTGCAATTCGGGTCGCCTGCGGCGAGTTCGTCGAGCCCGGAAGTCATCGCAAGCTGATGCCGGATGGTGATTTTCTCTTCCTTGAGTGGCGGCGCAACCGACCATCCTGTTCCAATGTAGTCACTTGTGGTATCGTTGATGTTCAGATGCCCTTCCTGCTGCGCGATGCCGACTGTGAAGGCCGTCAAGGTTTTTCCGGCTGATGCCCAATACCAAAGGCTGTCTTGGGTAAAGGTCCCGAAATACTTCTCCAGCACGATTTCCCCGTCTTTGAGCAGGATGAATGCCTTCGAATTTTCGCCTTCGAGGTAACTGTAGAGGCTATCGACCTTGTCTTGGCACCATCCGAGGTCGGTGATGGGCATGGTCGTCCACGTATTTCCGACCGTGGGCGGGAAGTAGAGATTTTGAGAGAGCAGGCTGAGCGGAAGGAGGACTGTAAAGAGAAGTAGTGTTTTTTTCATCGACAACGCGCGTTTCCCAGTTGGACTAGGAAAAGAGGCAAAGGTTTAACGGCCTCTAAAAATTTGTTGGCCGATTGGGCTGCGCGCCGTTCGAATCTCATTGTTCCAAAGGAACCCATTCCACCCGTACGATGATCTCGTTTGTGCGGTCCACCAATTGAAAGGGCGGGTTGTAACCAAGAAATCTGAAGTTCCCGTCGTGCTTCAGGTCTGCCTTCTTGAGGGCCTTCGCAAGCAGATCAGAATACTTTTTCATGTCGGCATCTGATGCAAACCCGCCAAAAGTGATGGCCGCGATGTACTCCTCGGGCACCGTCTCAATGATCACTTCGGCGTTGTTGGGTTTGGGCAGGTTGGCGATGTTGTAGGCAGCAGGCATCACAAAACTCATTGTCGAGGAGCTGTCATCGATGTCCATGTGCACAGGGGAGGTCATGGCTATCTGTTGATTCCCTTCGTTGCCGCCAAAAATATAGCCTGCCAGTTTTCTGAAGCCGTTGTTTCCCAATTCCTTGTAGGATTTCGCTGAGGATGTGATCTTGGCCATCGTCGCAGCAGGATAGTGTCGGATTTCGAAGTCTTTTTCCTTGCGGATCACTTCATAAGGCTGCCGCTCGGTGCGATTGGTGGAAACCACGGTATAAATTTGGGAAAGGATGACGGCGCCTACAAAAATTCCGGATGTGATGAATAAGCCTTTCATAGTCATGATTTTTAGCGAGATAACTACAGCCGGGAAGTGATTGTTCATTTTCCGCAGCGGATGCCATCAACTTTGCAGCATCGCCGAAAAATTGACCATCAGCCAACCGTCCCGCATCCGTCAATCGTCTCTTGAATCCCGTCCCAGATATAATGCTCGGCAACCACAAACGGCTTTTTGACAATGGAATAGGTAAGTGTTTCGGCCTCCGGATCAAATTCAAAAGCCAAAACCACCGTGCCAACCAATGGAACTGCCGTCCTCACCGTGCCGGTGAGGGCATTCGCAGGCTCATAAATGGCTGCATGCTTGACCCATGTCGTCTCCTTGATGCAGGCGAAGATCTCGGGAGTTACATTTTCGAAGGTTCTGGATTTGGACATCATATCAATCTTAGGTTCAAAACGGAGAAGTCGACATGCTAAAGAAAGGAAACGCCAACACGGAAAGGACCGTTGACGCCTTTGCATTCCGAAGCTAGGCAATTTCGATTCCCGATTCCCCAAAATTCCGCATCTTTACCCAAACAACGCAGCAAAGTGGCGCTACACGAAATCAAATACCTCGACCCCGTCGTGGTCTCCAAGCTCAAAAACATCGAAATCAAGGCGCGCTTGATTGTCGAGGGGTTCATCACGGGCTTTCACAAGAGTCCTTACCACGGTTTCTCCGTCGAATTTGCCGAGCATCGCCCCTACAACAGCGGCGAATCCCTCAAAAACGTCGATTGGAAGGTCTATGGCAAGACCGACAAGCTGTTTACCAAGCGCTATGACGAAGAGACGAACCTCCGCTGTCAGGTCGTTTTGGACATCAGCGACTCGATGCGTTATCCGCAGACGGGCATCTCCAAGCTCGAATACGGCGCCTACCTCGCGGCCTCCTTGCAGTATTTAATGGTGCAGCAGCGCGACGCGACGGGTTTGACGCTTTTTGACGATGACATTCAGTTTTATGCGCCGCCCAAAAGCAAGAAGTCTTGGCTCGTGCAGATGTTCACCAAGCTGGAAGAAGTCGTCGAAAACAAAGGCAAGCTCCTGCACAAAACCGCGCACAGCAAGATCATTCACCAATTGGCGCTGAAGTTTCAGCGGCGCAGCTTCGTGGTTTTGATCACGGACCTTTTTAATCAGCTCGAAGGTCAGGACGAATTGTTCCGCTCGTTGCAGCACCTGCGCCATGCGAAGCATGAAGTCATTCTGTTTCACCTGCTTGATCGTAAAACCGAGGAGAAATTCGACTTTCCAAACCGGCCGATCGTGCTCGAGGACTTGGAAACTGGCGAAAAAATCCAAGTAAATCCCAGCCAAATCCGCGACCAATACCAAGCGCTGATGACGCAACGCAAGGCCATCTTCAAGAAAAAATGCCACGAACTCAACATCGACTTCGTGGAGGTGGACATCGCGACCACTTATGATAAGGTGTTGAGCGACTATCTGATCAAAAGGCAGATGATTGCGCGGTAGAATTCTGAATGGGCTTTTCCGTTTGAATGATGTTCACAAGAATGGATTTCTTCTTTATGGTAAAAAGCATGCACCAAACATTCTCACAGTTCTTAATTGCAATAGGAGCATTGTCCACATCCAATAATCGTGTGTGAAGTTTTTTTCTCGTTTTTTTTGAGAAACCGGCGATCTCATCGGTTTTCAATTCTTCTACCCATTTGAAACAAGCTGTTTCCTTACTTTCACTTTCCCCTTGCCAAATGTAGGTGCCCCTTTTGTATTCCATGATGAATGTGAATAGGAGAAGATTGTGACTTTTGCCTTCCGACAATTCTGTAGGTTTTACATTTTCCATAATTCATCAATTTTTCGGATGCAGTATTCCATTCTAACTTAATACTAGCTTCCCAACCCCTCCAATTTCGCCACCAACCACGATTTCTGCGCCACATTCCCCTTCTCCGCGATTGCATTCCGCATTTTTTCGATCTGCGCGTCCCGCTCCTTCCTCCCCAAATCGGGCCAACGGCTTTGCATATCGGCCAACTTGCGCGTCAAGGCGATCAGGTTCATATTGGTCGTTTGGTGGTATTTGCTGAGGTCGGTGTTGCGTTTGATGTACATGCGGAAGGTTTCGCACAAGTGCAAAAGTGCCTCGATATCAGCCAGTTCGTAGTAGGATTTCAGGAGAATGACTTTTGAGCCGAGGTGATAGAAGACGTCGCTGAACTCGACGTGCTGCAAGAGTTTGAGGGCTTGCGTGTAATGCCCCTGTTCGTAGCGCAGGCTCGCAAGGTTGTATGTGTACGCGTTCTCGCGGGCGCCGGGCTCGACTTTGGCCTTGGAAGATTCGATGAATTGTTCGGTCCATTCAAAGCGACCTGCCTTCAATCCTGCCGAAACGATGTTTTTGTAGTCCCATTGGCCGAGCCAACCGTCTTTGAGCAGGCTCCCGTCTTCCAAAGCCCGTTGGTAGAGGTCGAGCAGCGTCTCCAAAAACGATTCCTTGCCGCGGTTAATCTGCTGAATGCAAAAGTTGAGTGCATAAGCATAGATTTCGCGGCGCTCGGCGATGGGGAAGCTCACCGCATGTTGTCCAAACAGGCTGGAAAGTTGTTCAAAATGAGCGACTTCCTCCGGATGCGTAAGCGATTGGTAAATAAGCAAGTAGATGTGAATCCCGATATGCCCTTGTACGATTTCCGGATGGGAAGCGAGAAAATCCAGAATCGGACCCAATAAGCCCGGGTCGAAGTCTTGCCCGATCACATTCCTGCGATTGGCCATTTCGACGGCATATTTCAGGCGGGCCAAGAGATAATAGTTGTCCAGCAATCCTGCTGCAACTTGGATCGTGTCGTCGGCTTTGCGGTTCACAGACGAACCCAAAAAGCTGATCAAGGTCTCTTGCAACCGCAAAAGCCGTAGCTCTTTTTCCTGCAATTGCCCGGGTTGGGATTCCGCGACTTTTTCCAGCAGGCTCCGACTTTTAGCGAATTCACCTTCCCATTGCCGCACGCTCAGTTCCTCGAGCAAGGCCATTCCCTGTGTGAATTCGTCTTGTCGCAGCCGATAAAAGGACAAAAACGATTTGAAAGTCTTCATTCCCAGCGAGAGCAAGTCCTTGAACTTCTGCTCGTCATAAGGTCCATTCTGAAAGACAAGGCGGTAAACCTCCAAACGATTCAGGCGATCCGCATCAAATTCGGGGGCGGAATCGATCAGCAGGTCCATCAACAAAGTGAGGCGCTCATGTTTGTTGAAAAACGGCGAATGCACGAAATCAGATAGATGCCTGAGTTCCCAGGCACCGAGATCGGAAATCGCCTTGACCAACTTGCTATTTTTCATCGTTACCGAGGATCAACATTCGAAGTAGGACAAAGAGAATCAATTTTTTTTTCATCTGCATCCCCATCCAAAAAATACTTTTTCCACTTTTGACCCTCTTGGGAAACGAATCTCCAGGGAATTCTTTCAGCGGATTTGTCCCAAATGGGCGAATCATGCAAATTTTAAGGGTCATGTCCGCCTCAGCCAGAATCCCTCCATTCTCCATTCTCAATTCTCCATTCAATAATTTATTTCCCACTTCGCTCTATTTTTGTTCTTTTTTCTGGCGAAGGATGGGTAGATATTTGTATCAGATAAGCGGAAGAAACTATCGTTTCGGAGGCAAGTCTGAAAAACTGTTGGCGATGAAGAAGATCCTACGGTTGACCCTGCCCTTGCTCCTTGTTTTAATGGGGAATTTGGGCGTGATGGCGCAAACAAGCGTCAGCGGGACAATTGTTGCCAACACTGTCTGGTCAGTGGCCAATGGCCCCTACACGGTGACAGGGGATGTTTTGGTAGCGAGTGGCGCTACGCTCACGGTCGAACCCGGTCTTGAAATCCGGTTTGACCAAGGCACAAAAATCACTGTCGAAGGAAGCCTTGCGGCTTTGGGAACTGCGACAGATTCGATCTTTCTCACTTCGAATGCACTGCTGCCCGATACGGGTTCCTGGATGGGAATCGTCGTTTCAGGTTCTGTGGGAGGTTTTGTGGACCTCGACTTTTGCCACATCGAATTCGCATCCAATGCGCTTTCGATCAGCGGCAATCCGACAGGAAACCACATCGTTCTTCGAAATACTTTGCTCAAGCGCAATGCGCGGGCTTTGGAAGGTCTGTCGGGAAATCAGACCATTCGCAGGTGCCGTTTTGAAAGCAACACCATTGCTGTCCAAAACTGCGCCCTCAGCCTCACCCGTTGCGCCTTTTATGGAAACGACCTCGGCGTCTCCAATTCTGCCTCCGACATTGACTCCTGTACATTCAGCGGTCAGACGGTCGCGGCAATCGGGAACACAAGTGGTCGGGTCGCTCACTCGCTCTTCGTCTCCAACAAGGTGGCGTTGAAGTTTCACACGGGCGGCACACAGGATTCGATTCTCCGCTGTCAGTTTGCAGAAAACGACACAGCATTGGTTACGGCAGTGAGTCTGCCAGCGTTCCTTGACAATGAGCTTTGCGCAAATGGCGTGAACATCAGAGTCGCCTCGGGCAACAACGTGAGCATCGGCAGCAATTGTTGGTGTGATTCGGCCCAGATTGCGGCATCCATCATCGACGGCAACAGTCAGCAGGGTTTGGGAATCCTCAACTATGGCGCGGTGGGAACGGATTGCGGCGTGATCGGTCAGGTTTGGCCGGGGGATACCGACGACGATGGCACGGCAAGGGTCAGAGACCTTTTGCACATCGGCGTTGCCAACGGCACTTCGGGCTACCCACGGGAGGGCGCGAATGCAGGTTGGCTCGGGCAGGCAGGTTTGCCTTGGGACCAGAACTTCGGAACCGGTCTCAACTTGAAACATGCCGACTGCGATGGCAACGGAGTGGTGAACTTGGCAGATACGGCGGCGATCATCGCCAACTACGGCCAATCTCACCAGAAAATGCAGGCGCACATCAACTCGGGCGGGATTCCGCTCTACATTGAAGTGCCCCGCACAGCCCAAGCCGGCGACACGATCGACATCAACTTGCGCCTTGGCGATGCCAATTACCCAGCGACCAACGTCTATGGGATTGCCTTCAGCTTGGCCTTTGACCCGACGATGTTTGACTTGAACTCCGCTACGGCGACCCTTCAAGGAACTTGGCTCGGTCAACCGGGGCAGAACTTGATCGAAATGAAGGTCAAGGACAGCAAGTTCAACTGGGCGATTTGCCGCGACGACCATCAAGATACCACCGGCAACGGCAGGTTGGGCGGCGTGACCATGGTCATGATCGACGACCTCACCGGGGTCGACCCTTGGGAAGACGCAATGGAACCCTTTGACGTCAGCTTGATCGACAACAAGGGCAATGCAATCGGGATCGACGTTTTCATCGTGCCGGTTTATCCGGGAGCGTTGCCAGGTTTGAATCTTTGTCCGAATCCTGCGAATGGACGGATGACGATCCTGCTCGACACGCTTGAAGCCGAGGAGGTTGCAGTCTATGACGGCAGCGGAACAAGGATGTTTCTGGAACAGGGCGACCTGCAAGGAAACAGAGTGATCGAGACAAGTCACTATGCACCGGGGATTTACTTCGTGCAAGTGCGCGTCAAGCAGGGACTTTTGACCCGCAAGGTCATCATCACAAGATAATTTAGCTTCACAGATACTATTACCGACGTTCTTTCATTTTCTTACCTACACGAGTGTACTGAAGGACACTGTTATTGATTGCGTTGGCAACTGCGCCGACTCGATTCTCCACGGTCCCAACACCAGTAAGAATCGACCAAATAGCCCCGGCGCCAAGCCGGGGCTTTTGGCGTTTTTAGGGGGTATCTTGGAACACACCTTTAATACTTGCATTTTCATTTTTTGTGAGCAAACCCGTAATTCGAGAATTGGAGGCTACCTTGAAGGGGCGTTATCTCTCCCACATTAACTAAAATGCTATTTTGCTATGAATAGAGTCACTTTTACCCTGATCTTATCGCTTCTGATGCTCCTCGGTTGCACGAGTGCGCGTGTCACCGCTGAAGAACTGGCGGCGCAAAAGGCAATCTATGACCGCGAAACCAAGTCCATTATTGACAATGAAGGCGCAAGCCGCGTTGACCATGGGCTAGCGCAGATTTCCTCGGAAGATTTGAGCAAAAGCGGATATGTAAGAATGGTGGCTTGGAAGGGCGGTCAAGCTGTGCGTGATTATTATTCTGCCCCCGGCAAGTTGGATACCCTTGATTCCAAATACCTTACATGGGTTACCAAGGCGTCGCAATTGGAGGCCATGATGGCCAAATTGAAATTGCACAAGAAATCAGGGCAGGCACTTGCCCTTCGGTTGGAGCAATTGCTCGGACTCCCACCTGCGGCTGACACTACGCGGGCATTTTTAGTGTTGCACGTAAAACCGGAAGACCTTTTTCGACCCTGTAGAGATCCGGAAGTGAATGATTGTGAATGTATTCCAAATTTTCCGGAAGGTGCCTATTCTCCAGAGAATGTCAGCTATCAACCGATTTACGAGGGGATCATCGGTGCCACCAAAGGTTTTCCCTGGACGCGCATGGGTTATACCTTCGATTGGAACAGCAAAAATCCGACTCACTTTGGAATGAGCGAATATGTGATTCGGCAAGGTGCGGTTGTTGAAATTGTTTCGAAAACCCCGACTGAAGCTTGGATTCCACGATAGATTTGGACCCTTCACGACTGACGGCATTGGCCTGACCCATCGAATCGTTTTTTTGGATTGTTTGGAAGATTGATTGAAAGGGATTTGCAACTTGAGTTACCAGTATCCGAGGCTTTTTGCCGCAACAATCGACGCTGTCGTTGCGTTTATCCACTCAACAGCCAAGGTCGGCCCTTCCTTACCCGATGGGCGTTTGAGGCAAAGTGCTTATCTTTGAATACTTTAATCTGGAATAGAAAATGACAGTTGAGCAGATTTATACAGGATGTCTTGCCCAAGGGGCCTATTATATCGTGTCAGACGGCGAAGCCGCCATCATCGATCCGCTGCGCGAAGTTCAGCCCTACCTGAACCGGTTGGAAACGGACGGCGTGAAGCTCAAATACATCTTTGAAACCCATTTCCACGCAGATTTTGTCTCCGGACACGTGGATTTGGCCAAAAAAACAGGTGCCACGATCGTATATGGACCCAATGCAACGACGGCCTTCGAATCGGTTTCAGCAGCTGACGGAACACTCTTCAACGTCGGTAAATTGAAAATCAAGGTCTTGCATACTCCTGGTCATACCATGGAAAGCACCACCTTCCTGTTGATTGACGAAGAAGGCAAGGACCACGCGATTTTCAGCGGCGATACCCTGTTTTTGGGGGATGTCGGTCGTCCTGATTTGGCACAAAAGGCCGCAGACATGACGCAGGAACAGCTTGCGGGTTTGCTTTACGAAAGCCTGATGACCAAGATCATGCCCTTGGCAGACGATCTGATTGTCTATCCGGCGCATGGCGCAGGCAGCGCCTGTGGAAAAAACATGATGAAGGAAACGGTGGATACGCTGGGCAATCAGAAGCGGATGAATTATGCGCTCAATCAGCCCAACAAGGAAGCCTTCATCGAGGCGGTGACCGAAGGTCTGCTTCCTCCGCCTGCTTATTTTGGTGCCAACGTGCGCATGAACAAAAGCGGCTATGAAAGCTATGAAAAGGTGCATGCGCAAGGCATGACCGAACTTTCTCCAGCAGAATTTGAAGTGGCGGCTGAAGTTTCGAATGCCTTGATTCTGGACACCCGCGACAGCGGTGCATTCAGCAAGGGATATATTCCGCAATCGATCAACATTGGCTTGAACGGCGACTTTGCGCCTTGGGTGGGTGCCTTGATCGTGGATGTCGAGCAGCCGATTTTGTTGGTCACTGATCCGGGAAAAGAGGCGGATTCGGTCACGCGCCTGAGCCGTGTGGGCTTTGACAACGTGATCGGCCACTTGAAAGGCGGATTTGCGGCGTGGGTCGCGGCAGGTTTGGAGGTTGATACCGTCAACCGCATCACCGCAGAACAATTCGCAGCCGCATTCGAACCCGAAAAATCGGTTGTGGTGGACGTGCGCAAGGAAACCGAATATGCCGCAGAGCATGTCGAAGAGGCCTATAGCAAGCCACTTGCAATGATCAACGACTGGATCAAGGACATTCAGCCCGATCAGCATTTTTTCCTGCATTGTGCGGGCGGATACCGCAGCATGATCGCAGCAAGCATCTTGCAAGCACGCGGATACCGCAACTTCTCGGAAGTGGAAGGCGGATTCAAGGCCATCAGCGGCACTGAAATTCCGCGCACCAATTATATGTGTCAGAGCAAAGTGCTGAAAAGCTGATTCAAGCAGCGGATCTTCACTTACCAATAGAAATTCATCGAAACCCGGGGCATCATGTTCCGGGTTTTCTTTGATGTCGAATTCGAGTTGGTGCGGGGTTGATGTTTTGAGCGAATTTCCGAATGTAGCGCACACAGTTTTCGTGTAGATGAATGTTCTGCTGCGTGACATGCAGTTTTCGCTTAGATTTGCGCGCAAATGAAAATAGCGCAAGTCCTTGTCCAATCCACCCCGCCTTTCCGGGATTTTCAGATCGACCTGACCTATCCCGAGGGCCATGCCCGTGCGGGCCAAGCCTTGGACAAAGTCTGTCTGATCGGTCCGAATGGGGCCGGCAAAAGCAGCCTGATGAAGATGGTCGCAGAATACTTGCGAAATACGCTGCGCTATAAGAGCAAAACCTTGTTTTTGGTCAAAATCCAGCTTGCCGACCGGTTTATCTATTCGGTGCACATCAACAACAACGCCTTGCTGCTGCGGCAGGAAATTGATCAGGAGCCGATGTGGATGTTTGAATTGATTCGCGACGGCGCCTTCACGATGGCCTTCAACAAAAACTACGAACAATACTGCATCGGTCACGAAGAAGAACCTGCCTTGTATGACGAATTGTGGCTGGATAACAATGGTTCGGACATCGTGGTCTTTCAACCCGCTGATTATCAGCGGGACCGCACGATTGGCTTGACAGATGTGCCGCCAACGAAAAGTCATGAGGCAGAGAGCCTCGCCACGACATTTCCCTTTTTCAACGAGATTTCGCCTGACAAAACCACCGAATTCTGGGCGTTGCTGATCTTTCTGATTCACCAACGGGAGCGGGCGTACAAGGAATTTGCGGATACCGCACAGCATAGGGGCAAACCTGAGCAAGTGACCAAACACCTATTCGAAGAGACCTATCCAGAGATTTTGCCCAGCCTGGCAAAGGTATGGGAACCGATTCTGTCGCATTTGGGCTTGGTTGCCGACCTCGAGCATGCCGGCTTTCCTGCCAATTTGCGCGATAAGCTCGTTTTGCACCTGAAACATCAGCATCATGGGCACCGCGTAGAGTATGGGGATTTGGGAACAGGACTTCGAAGGCTGTTGTTCAACCTAGGTCATACCTGGGCCTTGCATTTCCACCGGAGCATTCAACATGGGTTTTGTCTGTTGGAGGAGCCGGAAGCGGGTTTGCATCCCGGATTTGTCAAGGAAATCCTTCCGCTCTATCAGGCGATCACTGCTGGAAGTCAATTGTTTGTGAGTACCCATAGTCCTGTGATCGCCGCGGAATTTGATCCTGCGGAGCGCCTGATTTTTCATCGCGATGCCAAAGGGACTGTCACCATTCGCAGGAGCACATGCGCAGTAGGCGCAAGCCTTTCCGAAATCATGGAAAGCGACTTCGTTTAGAAATCTGCATTGTCCACTGGTCTGGTCATTTTAGCCCTCGAATGCCTTCGTAGGGCAGCTATGGCATCTTAGGCCGTAAGGTGTCCAATCCATCGTACAGCAAAGGCTACGTTTTTTCGCATACCTATGGCCTACCTTTCACAACGGGATTTATTCAGAAATTGAAATAGTTGTACTTTTTTTGAGTTTTTTTCGAAGCACCTAAATCGTTCAAACCCTATCAAAAACGCCACCGTGTAAGAATTGGGCCTATTTTGAGACTTCGGAACGGGGCGGATCGACGTCCGGTGGCATCCGACTTGCGTACACGTCAATGTATTCGATTTTCACGTTTCATTTCACATTGATTCAAAAACGGAGGGCAAGATGGAAACAACAGGAATTCAGACAGTCGTTGGGCTAGGGTTGATGCTTACAGTGTTCACCATCGGCCTCATCCGGGCAAACAGGGCGGCTCGTTAATTCAAGACCCTCAAAACAGTTTACAATTATGGAATATCAGACAGTTGGAATTGAATATGGAAAAGGCATCAATGTTTCAAGCAATCGTAGGGTTTGCATTTGCAGCCCTCATCATGGCCGGTGGCTTTGTAGTGGCCCACCGGGGTGGTAAAAAAGTATCTCATTCACGTTCTAAATAATTAACGCCATGGAAAAGGCAAAATTGATTGAACTTGCTCTTGGTCTTGCTGCAATTGGGGCGATTTTGGTAGGCGGATTTGTCATGGCCTACCGCAGTCACCGCGCTTCCCAACTTCCCAAAGTCAAACATCATTAACGATAGGAGGAATTGATCATGAAAAAGCACACAACGGTTTCGCCGCAATTTTCCACCACTGAACAAGGTCGTCACAAAACCGACCGCCGTCCAGCACCGCTGCCGACCAGTACGCAGCGCAAGACATCCTGAATAGAAAATGAATTTCGATAGATGTTTTCGTGGCCGCTCCCGCCTGGAGCGGCCTTTTTTTATCCTCCTATTTCCCGCCCATGACCGGCAGGATAACCTGAGAAGCAAATTCGCCGCCCAAGATCAGCTCAAATTTTGCTCCCGGATTGGAAATCTGCTTGAAATTGTCGCAGTCACCCGTTGCAATGGCAATGCGCATGCGGTGGCCCTTTTTGAACAAATAGGAAACCGGCAGCAGGTCAAACCGAACTTCGACGATTTCGCCAGCGGGAATCGGCGCCGCATCTTCCTTCAAATAGGAATGGTAAGCGATCGCGTCGCGGTAGGGGGGAGGCGATGTGGCAACCTTGCGGTGCAAGGCCCGAATTTCGCCTTCGGTCACATACCAGATTTCGCCGCCGGGGGTGATGTCTTCCAAATAGACAAAAAAGGTCGCGTCCTGCTCCTGCGTGCGGATGTACAGGCGCGCCTCCCCGTGACCGGTTACTTCGGTTGGGGTTGAAAGTGGCTCTGAATCAAAGCAGGCGAGCAATCCATCGCGTTTTTTCCGGTCAGGATAAAGTTTTCCCGTGCCCAAGGACATGCGCAGGCCTCTCCAGCGCGTATAATGCCCTGTTCCTTGCAAGGGGTTGTGAACCAGTGTTTTCGTTGAAGTCTCCGCCGAATTCGTTGAACGCAAGACATTCTGCGGATGCAAAAAGTAGGGCATTCCAACAAATCCCGCGGGTGGCCAAACATCACTGCCTTTCCACTTCTCTTCTTGCATCGTGAAATACTGCACCGCAGGCTGCTTGTCGATCCCCGTTTTGTAGCCCTTGAGATGATGGTCAAAGAACTTGATCGCCTCCTGCGCGATTTCAAGGCCCATTTTATGGGCTTTTCCGGGTGTGATGTGGTTCTTGCCGCCATGATCCCAAGGTCCGAGAATCAAACGATTGACCGATGCCGTGGAATTGAGAAACCGCCTGATCGAAGAATGCGGATAGGCCCCGTCACGCCATCCGCTGAGGCTGAGCAGGGCAGTGTTGGACAAGTCTCCTGCCGCCTGATGTTGATGCGGGCTGAAGTCGTCCATGCTGTTGACGATCTTGTTTTGCGGCGCTTGGTCTCGGAAATCGATCCCCGACGAGGTTTCGTGCACCCCTAGGTTTTGGCGGTGTTCGATCAAGGCGGCCTGCAATTGCGCATTCGCTTCCTTGCCTTTTCCGACGGGAGCTACGCCTTTGACCAGGAGTTTAATCAGCGGATCCTTGACCGGAATGACATTTTTGTCAAGACTTGCATTGGCTTTTCCCCATTCGACGACGAAACCGTCATGTGGAATGCCACCGGGCATCGCGATGTCATCAAAGATGTCGTACAAGGAAAAAAGCGGCATACTTGCCTTGATGGCAGGATGGGCGAGACTTCTCGCGAATTCGGCAGTGGTTCCCGTGTAGGAAATGCCCAAGGTTCCGATGATTTGATTGCTCCATGGCTGTTGGAGGATCCAATCTGCCACTTCGTAGCCGTCTTTGACCTCGTCGGGGGACCAAGGATGGTTGCGACTTCCGAAGGAGGCACCCGAGCCTCGGCAATCCACGTTGACAAAAGCGTAGCCATTCAAAACCAATTCGCGGACCATTTTCCCCTCGTGGCCGAGCAAGCCGTCACTCAAGGCAGAAAACGGCCAACGGAGCTCGGCACCCCGCCAATACCGCGTTTGGTGCAGCAAACAGGGTAGTTTTTCGGTCGAAGGGAGGTTTTTGGGTAACCAAACGTCGATGGCAAGTGCGATGCCGTCCCGCATTGGAAGGTAAACGGAGTGGCGCTGCACCTTGTGGAAACGGCCTGCGTCGGGGGATTTATAGGGATACATCATTGGAATCAGCGGTCTAATGCACAAATTTAGGGGAAGCAGGCGGGATTCAGTTGCTCCTTGGACATTGAATCTGCGGTTATTTTACAGCCTTGGATGAGCGGTGATCGCTGGATTGGATGACGCGTTGGATTGCAGGCCTTTCGCTTGAAAGAAATGAGCGAAAAAAAACAAATTGGGGCTGGAAAAAGATTTGATTGAAGATTTTTTGGAAGATACCTTTGTTTGGTCAACAACTGAGGTATCCTTTGTTTTGGGAGGATCGCCCCAAACTTTTGGAATTCACTGCTTGCTAGCGAAAATGTTTCAACAATTCTTTGCCTGTTTTTGCAGCCAATCTTTAATGATGTGGAACAAAATGGGAAAAGGAATGCTGATTTTAAAGAATAGAATGCGTTAATTGGCAGTAACGAGTATTTGCAATGAGGAAAACTTTACTTCGAATCCTGCTTCTGAGTGTGCCTTTTTTTGCTGGAATGAGCCTTTCAGCACAAAATACTTGCTTCCAGGGCTGGAGGTATACACGATCAGTTGCCGTTCAGAATTATATTTTCGGTCTGCTGAATGATTGGCAGGTGAGGGTGAATGTCGATACACAGACCCTGATCAATGCTGGAAAAATGAACGCTGACGGCTCAGACATTCGATTTACCACCGACGACTGCTGCACGGAGATTCCCTATTGGATTGAAAGTGGCTTGAATACTCCCTCCACGATTATCTGGGTGCGCCATCCGCAACTTGCATCGATGGACACGACTTGGGTACAGATGTACTACGGAAATTCGGCTGCCAATACGCCGGTATCCAATTTGGATCTTGTCTTGTTTTCCCTCGGCAATGACAGCATGGGTACAGATACCGCAACGCCTGGCTTGACTGTTGCAACGCAAGAATATACTTTTCCAATCAATGCCCGCACCGTGCTTTGGAGGATTTATTCCGATGACACCATGCGCATTCGTTTCAAGGTGAGCAACGATACCAACATGGTGACGGGCTCATCTGCCTTTTTCAACGTGCCAAGTACACCAGGGTTTTATACTTTCAATGCCGCACTCGCAGCACGCGTAGGTGGCCATCCCGGCTGGTACACAAGCACAGGTGGAAGGTTTTTGAATACTTGTGCCCCCATCGTTCCTTGCCCTGGAAGCTGTGGTTATGCAGTATACAAGCCGGGTGACCAAGGGGTGTTTGGTGCCCTGAAAACGGATTCCTGTGGCGTTTTTCCTTCTATGAAGGTTTGGTACCGTCGTGGAGCCTTCGTCGATCCGGGATCAAGCCTGTGGCCGGAGTTTGACCGGAATATTCCTTTTGGCATGACTTCGCCGGGCGGCAATCAAATGTGTCCTGGCGATACGCTGGGCTTGTTTGCACAGAACATTGGTGCCCAAAGTTATCAATGGTTTCAGAATGGTAACCTGATTGTCGGGGCAACCGATACGAGCTATTTGGCGTTGTCGGATGGCGTTTATCATTGTGTGGCCGATTTTGGAATGAACTGCCAATCGATTTCCTCGGATTCATTTTCGATCAGCTATCCCTCCGTCCAAATTGATTTAGGTCCTGATCGTTTGGTTTGCACCAATGGCAACGATACCATTCGCGCCGCCGGCGGCTTTCAGGGATACCTTTGGAATGACAATTCCAGCGATAGCTCCTTGGTGGTTTCTACTTCTGGCAGTTATTGGGTGCAAGTCACCGACACCGTCGGTTGTACAGATGCCGATACGATTCAGATTACCCTGCGTCCGTTGCCTTTGCCGGTAATTACCATTCAGGGAGACAGTATTTTTTGCCCCGGAGAGTCCACCAACTTGGTAGCCTTGAACCAGAATTGGTATGCTTACCAATGGCTTCCTGGCGGCGAAACCGCCGGAAACGTTCTTGTGACGGACTCCGGCACGTTTCAAGTGATCGTATGGGATAGCGAATTTTGCAGCGACACATCTGAAGCGGTCACGATTGCACTTCATGCTTCACCCAATGTCGACTTGGGGCCCGATCAATCGTTTTGTATCGGTGATTCCACAACTTTGGATGCGGGAATTGGTTGGGCATCAGTTACTTGGCCTCTAGGGGTAAGTACTCAAACGTATGAAGTGTTTACCACTGGTAGTTTCATCGTGGACGTCGTTGACACCAATGGTTGTACAGGCGCAGACACAGTGAATGTGCTGGTAAATCCATTGCCTGTTGTCGATCTTGGGCCGAGTGATTCGATATGCGGCAATTCTACGGTGCTTTTGGATGCCGGTCCAGACTTTGCAACCTATGCATGGTCGCATGGGGAAACCTCGCAAACGGTCAATGTCGGGCCAGGCTTGTACAATGTCGTCGTGGTTGACACCAACGGTTGTTCGGCGGTCAGCGCCATTATTTACTTCTTCGCCTATCCGGAGCTTTCACCGGTGGCCATCGGTGGAGGCGTTGCTGGATTGGCAGCTTCGGCTGCTCCCAATTATCAGTGGTTTCTTGACAGTGTGGCCATTCCCGGTGCGACGAGTTCTTTATTTGTGCCAGATGTGCCCGGTGACTATATGGTGATGGTGGTCGACCCTTATGGTTGCGATACGGTTTACTCCAACGTGATCACGATTGAAGAGGTGGATCAAATTTCGGCAGAAGATATCCCGCAAGGATTTTCTCCAAATGGCGACGGCATCAATGACTTCTTTTACATTGCCGATATCACCTCGTTTCCCGACAACGATCTTGTGATTTTTAACCGTTGGGGCTCGTTGGTGTATTCGAAGAGTCCGTACGACAATTCGTTTAATGGCATTGGCAACAACGGATATGATTTGCCGGATGGCACATATTTCTACATTCTCAAGCTCGGAAATGGGCAGGAGTTTAGCGACTACATCATTATCAACCGTTAAGCCATGAGAATGACAATGAAAAGTTTGCAAATTTCCAAGTCTAGGACCATGGTTGCGAAATTGACTTCAGGTTTCATTGGCGTCACGCTGTTGCTTGCGAGTTTTCTGCTGCCTGCAGACGTCAAAGCGCAGCAGGACCCCATGTACAGCCAATACATGTTCAACCATCAGGTTCTGAACCCAGCGTATGCTGGAAGTTGGGGTTATCTGACATCCACCTTGATTTATCGCAAGCAATGGGTGGGCATGAATGGCGCTCCTGAAACACAATCCTTCTCGATGCACTTGCCTTCCCGCAACGACCGTCATGGCTTCGGAATCGGCTTTGTCAATGATCAAATTGGCATCACGAAGACGACAGGTGTGAGCGCTGCGTATGCATTTCGCATCCATTTGGGTGAAAATGCGCGACTTGCACTCGGACTGCAGGGCTCTATCGATAATTATCGCGCAAATTTTGGCGAAGTAAGGACTGGAAGTACGATTGACCCTAACGCCAACGGCCCTGATCCTGCATTCAATGGCAATTCAGTGAATCTTTGGCTTCCCAATGCGGGGGCCGGGGTTTATTTTCATACAAAGCGCTTTTTTGCGGGTGCTTCCACACCAAGGCTGGTCCTACACGGCCTCAACGGCGACAATGCAGGTTCATTGGCGCAATTGAGCCGCCACTTTTTCTTGACCACGGGCCTCGTTTTGGGGCGTGAGGAATCCTTTTTAAAGTTCAAGCCTTCGATTTTGATGAAAATGTCGCCTGCCAATCCCGTGCAGTTTGACTTCAATGCACATTTTCTCCTGGGTGACCGGCTCTGGCTCGGGGCTTCCTTCCGTACGGAAGACGCTGTGGTGATGATGGTGCAACTGCAATTGTTCCAATGGTTGCGGATGGGATATGCCTTTGACTACATCACCTCCGATATCAATACCTATGGCAATGCTTCGCATGAGTTCATGCTTGGCCTTGATTTGCATATCAAGCACAAGGCTCACGTATCCCCCCGTTATTTCTAAGGCATGAATCTGTCCTCAATGCACATAAAGAACATCTCTCTTACAATGAAGAGTGCCTATTTTTCAATTTTGGTGTTTTTCATGTTGGTTGTGGCTGGGTCCGTGAATGCCCAGAACAAGCAAATCAAAAACGGTGACCGATTCTACGACCAGATGATCTATCCTTCTGCCGTACGCGAATACGAGCGCGGGCTGGTAAAGGGATTGGATTTAAGAGCAATGGAACGTATTGCCGATTCCTATGTACAGTTGTCAAACACCAAAAAAGCTGAACGGTGGTACGGTGAAGTCGTCAAAATGAAAGGGGCAGCACCCATCAACAAATACCGTTATGCCCAAATGTTGAAAACCAATGGCAAGTATGAGGAGGCACGGATTTGGTTTGAAGCGTATTTGCAAACTGGAGAAAATCCCGTTTTGGGCGCGAGAATGATTGAAGCATGTGATTTTGCCGTCGAAAGTCGCCAAGACAGCCTTCGCTACAAAATCACACTTGAGCCTTTCAATTCCAAAGGTTCCGAATTTGGACCTGTTTTGTTCAAGCAAGGCTATATTTTTGCTGGTGAATATTCCTCCTCTGCGCGCAAAGTGACGAATTTGCGCAATGGCAATGCTTTTTACGATTTGTACTATGCCGAGCGGAATCCGAAGTCAAAGTCGGGTATCAAGGTGGATCGCCTCAAAGGGAAGGTCAATCGAAGGTTTCATGAAGGCCCTGCCTGCTTGAACCGCGATCAATCCAAATTGTACTTTACACGCAGCCAATATGTGGATGATAAGAAAGGCAAGGCGGCGATCCATCATAGCAAACTCCGCATCTACGTCGCAGAATACATCAAAGGCAAATGGAGAAACATTGAACCCATGCCCTTCAACAGCGACAATTACAGCTGTGGTCATCCAGCCATTTCGCAAGATGGAATGACCTTCATCTTTGCCTCTGATATTCCTGGCGGATTTGGCGGTACGGATCTTTATTTCTGTAAAAAGGAGGGGGATGCCTGGACGACCCCACAGAACCTGGGTTCCACGATCAATACCGAAGGTGATGAGGAATTTCCTTATCTCCATCCCTCCGGAACCTTGTTTTTTGCATCGACTGGACAAATCGGCCTCGGTGGATTTGATATTTTTGCTGCTCCCAAGCAAGGTGAAAAATGGGGTAAACCTGTGAATGCCGGCTACGGTGTCAACAGTACCTATGACGATTTCAGCATTGCTTGGATTCCAGGGAAGTCCATGGGCTATTTTGCATCCAATCGCCATGGCCATGACGAAATCTACATGTTTAAGCGTCAGATGAAAATCAATGGCGTTTTTGTAGACAAGGCTACCGGCAAACCAATGTCAGGGGTTGCCGTTTCGGTGCGTGATGCATCCAATCAAGAGACGCAGTATGTGACGGACGAAATGGGCGCATTCAGTCACATGGGGGATTGGGGAAAGGAATACCTTGTGACGGCCAACAAGACGAATTTCCTGCCATTCAGGGATCGAATTGCCACCACAGAGGTCAGCCCGTTGGAGGATCTCAATCGGCGATTTGAAATGGAAGGCGAAATGGTCCTCACCGTTTCTGGCAGGGTGACAGATGTAAACTCTGGCTTGGCATTGGAAGGTGCTTCAGTAAGGGTTGTTTCCAATACCGATGAATCTTTGACTTCGGACGCAAAGGGAAATTTCCTTCGGAAAATTGATTCCGACAAGGAATATGCGGTCATCGTGAGAAAGGCAGGCTACATTCCGCAAATTTTCTACTTCTCAACAGAAGGCAAAAAAGCTACGGAAGACTTCAAATTCAATGCAAAAATGGTCCCCGGAGTTGCTGTCCTGGTTCAAGGAAAAACCTTGGATAGTGAATCTCAGATCCCCATCGCAGGCGTGAATGTGCGTGCGATCGCGATGGTCAATCAGCAGGAGGCCTCTGCCGCTATCAGCCGCAAAGATGGTCGATTCTGGGAAATTGTCGTGGATCCCAAAACCGATCCGACCCTGATCGCATCTAAAACTGCGTACTTCGCATCTCGTTACGAATTGCCTCCGCTCGACAGTGCAACCCGAGACACCGTCTTGGATGTCACCATCGGGATGGTACCTTATGAAGTCGGTGCGCTTGTGAAAAATATTTACTATGACTACAACAAAAGTGATATCAAGCGATTGGCATCCAAGGAGTTGCTTGAAATTGTTTACTTTTTGCAAGACAATCCGGCGGCAAGTATTCAGTTGAGCTCCTACACGGATAGCCGTGGTGGGGATAAGTTCAATCAGGATCTTTCGCAGCGCAGGGCGGATGCCGCGGTGGCCTACGTCACGAGCAAGGGAATTGCCGCCAATCGTGTCGTGGCAAAAGGCTATGGAGAATCCGGCATTGTCAACAAATGCAAAGACAATGTCCCCTGCACAGAAGAGGAGCATTCCTTCAATCGGCGTACGGAAATTAGAATTACCAAGGTCGCTTCGGAAGTTGAACCTCGCTAAAGATCGATCACAGCGGGAAAAATGCGGATGCTCAATCGTTTCTTGAGCTAGGAGGGGTGTATCCCCAGCAAATCTGCAAGCCATCCGACACTTGTGGCGATGTAAGAGAATGCCCTTTGAGGTTGGCGATTTTGAAAGGGAAATGCGTTATATTGCCTCTTTCTATTGCTTAGTATCGGAGGTCATCGATGACGTTGAAGTCAACCCTACAAAAATACCTGCTCTTGGGATTGTTCATGATTGCTGCCATCGGCGGAAAGGCAACCCACTACTATGTGGATTCTTCCGCGGTAGCCGGGGCAAATAACGGCACTTCGTGGGCGAATGCGTATCTCAATCTTCAAACAGCGATTAACTTTTCAAATGCTGGAGATTCGATTTGGGTGGCAGATGGCCATTATTTCCCAGGAGTCTCAGGAGACAATCTCGCTTGGTTTGATCTCAAGATCGGCGTGGCGATGCTGGGGGGATTCCAAGGTTTGAGTGGAGCGCAGGAGTCCTCGGCATCACAACGGAATTTTTATACCAACGTCACCGTTCTTTCAGGTGATTTGGACAGAAACGGCATCCATAGTGCCGCTGACGCTTACCATGTGGTCAATGCGCATACCAAAGATACCACAGCTGTTGTGGACGGCTTCGTGATCGAACTTGGAAATGCCATCGGGGCATCGGTTCATGGACTCGGTGGAGCGGTTTTTTCCTTTGGGGGTGGTGCCAGTTTCCTGAACTGCGTCTTTCAAAACAATTATTCTTTTGATGGAGGAGGCGCTGTTTATGCAGTAGGGAGTTTCAACTTCAAGCGTTGTTTGTTTCGCAACAATCAGACCGGAGGTCAGGGAGGAGCAATCAATCAGTCGAGCGCTGGAGCCAAAATCAGGATTCATAACTGTGCATTTGTCGGCAATTCAGCAACGAGTTTCGCTGGTGCAATTACCGGTGCTGCAGGTGATTACCAATTGTTCAATTGTACTTTTACGGGCAATACGGCCAGTTTTGGGGCTGCATTTTTCATTTCATCTTCTACTGCTCAGGTACGCAATTGTATACTCTGGGGAAATCCCGGACCTGATATTTTTGGGAGCCCTATCGTGAATCGCTGCATTGTCGAGGGCGGTTATGCTCCGGGGACCAACATCATGACCTTCGACCCGCAATTTTCAGATCCGATCGGTCGTATCAAGGCTTGCTCACCTGCCGTCGATGTCGCAGACTCACTCGGTTTCATTGCTGAAGACTACGATGGCAATCCAAGGCCGATTGATGGAGATGGAAATGGCATCGCAAAATGGGATTTGGGGGCCTTTGAAGCCCAATTCCCGCGCGCTTTTCCATCCACGAATGCGATTTTGGGCCAAAATCCCGGTTGCGCCAATTCCTTCAATAATTTGTTCAGAGTGACGACCGATAATACGCCGCTCAATGGCTATCAATGGTCACTTTCTTCCGGCGGCTCCATCGCAATTGGGGCCACAAATGATTCCGTGAGAGTGAATTGGTCTGGAGTGCTCGGGAGTTACACGCTCACAGTGGTGGAGACGAATCTCTTGACCGGCTGTTCGACGACGAATACTGCTGTGATTACCTTGAGTGCACCGCCGACGGTCTCTTTGGTACCTGCACCTAGAGATTCCATTTGTACAGGCGATTCGGTTTTGGTGACTGCGAATGGCGTTGGGGTATCACGGCAATGGTACCGGAATGGACTCTCGATTCCGGGAGCAACCGGGACCACGATCCAAGCCGCAATTGCCGGCAACTACAATTGCATCGTCGTTGGCGCCAATGGCTGTGGCGACAGTGCAGCGGTGGCCCTGAAATTGTACCTGCGTCCGTTGCCGGTCGTGAATTTTACGACTTCTGTGCCTGTACCCATTTGTCAAGGCGATGTCGTCACAATTACGGGTAGTCCCGGCGCATCCCACCAATGGTTTCGCAACGGTAGCATCATCCCCGGAGCCACCAACAATGCCTACGCCACTGGACTTGCGGGCATTTACAATATGCGCCAAACCGATATCCATGGATGTCGTGACAGCGCCGCGACGGGCTTGAGCCTGATCGTGAATGCTTTGCCAGTCGTGACGGTGAATCCCAATGCGATCGATACCATTTGTATCGGGGATAGCTTGGCAATCTCAGCCACAGCGTCCAATACTGTGAGCCGCCAATGGTTCAGAAATGGAGCATCCATCCCCGGTAGCAATGTCAATCCTTACCAAGCAATGTTGACCGGGATTTACAATTGCCGCATCACCGACACCAACGGCTGTGCCGATACGGCCGCAGTTGGACACAACCTCATTTCCAATGACTTTGTCAATCCCGTGGCTGTTTGCCAAAACATCAGCGTGCAGTTGAATGGCAGTGGAAATGCGACCTTGACACCTGCGATGCTCAACAATGGAAGCTCGGACAATTGCCGAATTGCAACGTACGCGCTCAACACCACCTCCTTGACCTGCACAAATTTAGGCAGCAACACCGTCACCCTGACCGTCACAGATTTGGCAAGCCGGACTTCCACATGTGCCGCCACCGTGACAGTCCTGGATTCGATCCGACCGACGGTTGTTTGCAGCAATGCGACGGTTTATCTCGGAACGAATGGCCAATTAACGCTCAATCCTGCGGTGATAGGCGGAGCGAGCACGGACAATTGTGCGATCACTTCACAAATTGTTTCGCCTTCCTCTTTTGTATGTGCCGATACCGGTAGCCACGTTGTTACGTACACCGCAACCGATGGCAGCGGCAACAACCGCAATTGCGTTGCTACTGTGGTTGTGGAGGATTCTACGCGTCCTGCAGCGGCCTGTCGCACGGCAACGATATTCCTCGATGGCGCAGGAAATGCGGCGACCAATGCAGCAGCGATCAACAACGGCAGCACTGACAATTGCGGCATTAACAGCCTCAGCATCAGCAGAACGACATTTAACTGTGCGGATGTCCCGGGCGTTTTTGTGACCCTTACCTTGCAAGATATTTCTGGCAACGTCGCCACCTGCCAAGGCTACGTGCGGGTGATCGACAGCGTATCGCCGATTCCGCTGTGTCGCGACACCACCATTTACATCAACAACTCGGGGATTGCCAATTTGACACCTGCAAACCTGAACAATGGTTCCTCCGACAATTGCTTGATAGATTCGATTTGGATCAGCCAAAGCTCCTTTACATGTGTCGATACGGGTTTGAATGTGGTGACCATGAGCATCATCGATGCAGATACCAACCTGAGCACCTGCATTTCCAACGTGACCATCCTGGATACGGTACCACCACAGGCGATCTGCACAGACACGACTTTTTACCTGAATGCCCTCGGGATTGCAACCGTAAATCCATCGGTTTTTGGGATCAACAGCTTCGACAATTGCACCTTTTTTGACACAAGTTATGTCGACATCGGCACTTACACCTGCGGACAGACCGGTTTGCATGTCGTCGAATTGTTTGTCGTGGATGTCAATGGCCGGGTGGACAGTTGCACAGGCAACGTCACCATTCTGGACAACCTGCCGCCCATCGCGTTATGCCAAAACATCGCGCCGATTCTCGATCCAGGAGGGAACGTGACGATCACGGCAAGCATGGTCAACAATGGCACCTCCGACAATTGTACCATTGCATCCATCACTGCGAGCCCCACTTCCTTTACCTGCGCCAACGTCGGTGCCAACAATGTTGTCCTTACCGCAACGGACATTTTCGGGAATTCCAGCACCTGTAGCGCCGTCGTGACGGTCACCGATACAGTAGCTCCGGTTGCCGTTTGCCAGAATTTTACCACCTATCTGAATGGAAGCGGCACGACCACCATTGCCACATCCAACATCAACAATGGCAGCACCGACAACTGTGCAATTGCCAGTATCTCCTTGTCCCAAACGACTTTTCTTTGTGCCAATACAGGTAGCAACGCTGTCAGTCTGACCATTACCGATACCTATGGCAATGCGCAGTCCTGCGCGGCGACCGTTACGGTGCTTGATACGATTCGGCCTGTTGCTGTTTGTCAGGCTTATACAGCCTACCTCGATGGTAATGGCCAATTTGCTTTGCTGCCCGCGATGGTCGACAACGGTAGTTCAGACAATTGTGGGATCGCAAGTTCGGCGGTCAACCCGACGACTTTCAGTTGTGGCCAAATCGGTCCCAATTCGGTGACGCTGACTGTAACGGACCCATCTGGTTTGCAGCGTACTTGCTTGGCCAATGTGACGGTTCTGGATAGTTTGGCACCTGTTCCCGTCTGCACCAATGATACATTTGCCTTGAATCCTGCGGGTAGTTTTACCCTCACTGCGGTTGCAGTTTCGGGCGGCAGCACTGACAATTGTGCAATTGCCACGCGAAGTCTGAGCAATTCGGCCTTTGATTGTTCCGACTTGGGTGCGAATGCTGTCTCGGTCACATTTACCGATGCAAGTGGAAACACCAGTTCCTGCGCTATCACCGTGACGATTGTAGATACGACGAGCCCGAACGCAGTTTGCTTGAACGACACTTTGTACCTCGATGCAGCAGGCAACGCAACGTTGCTTGTGGCACAAGTCAACGGAGGAAGTTCTGATGCATGCGGTATCGCCAACCTGTCCATCAGTTCCGCAACGTTTACATGCGCGCAGGTCGGTGCCAATGCCGTTACCCTTTCGGCAACTGATAGCAGCGCAAATGTCGGGACATGCATCGCGAACATCCTCGTTCTGGATTCGATCCGGCCACAAATTTCATGTAATAGCATCACCGTGAATCTGGACAGCAACGGTACCTACCTGTTGGATGGAAGCTTGCTCACCGCAGGAAGTACGGATATTTGCGGGATCGACACGGCCTATACGACGCCATTTTTGTTCAATTGCCAAAACATTGGCCCCAATTCCGTTTCCGTGTATGTCGAAGACCCCTCTGGAAATCTTGATTCCTGCACCACCACGTTTACCCTAAACGATAATCTTGCACCTTTTGCCCTTTGCGATAGCATCACGCTGCAATTGGGAAGCAATGGGGCGGCTAGCTTGTCGCCCTTGCAACTAGGCCCCAATTCGTTTGACAATTGTGGGCTGGATTCCACTTGGATTTCCAGAGATACCTTCACTTGCGCGGATTTGGGTTGGGTTGCTGTGACGTTGAGTCTTTGGGACAGCACCGGCAACCAAAGCAATTGCACGGGCCATGTCAATGTCGTCGATACCTCCGGAATCTCCGCAGCAGGGGTAAATTTGGGGCCGGATACAACCACTTGCAACGGTGACACGCTCGTGTTTTCCGGACCTGCCGGCATGAGTTCCTATCTTTGGAGTACGGGTGAAACCAGTCAGTCTATCACCGTGACGGCTGCGGGAACCTATTTCTTAGCCGTTGTAAGTCCTGTCGGATGCGACGGCGCTGACACGGTCACCGTGAGCGCATTCGTCACGAATGACCCCAATTTGCGTTCGGAAAGTGGCGAATTGGTCGTCTGCATTGACGATACACTTGAATTGCTCGTGGATCCCAACTACGTCAGCTACCAATGGTCCACCGGGTCAACCGCAGATACGACCCTCGTCACTACGGGTGGTAACTACGCGGTCATTGTCACGGATGCCAATGGCTGCAGCCTGCTGCGCTCCGTCCAAATCACGTTTGTCCCTTTCCCAGGCCCGAATCCCATTGTAACGCCGGGCGGCAACGTAGGTATGTGTGAAAACACTTCGCTCAACTTGAATGTTGGAGTTGGCTATGCGGCCTATTTGTGGAACAACGCGCTCACGACTCCACAAATCACGGCCTTTATCCCGGGGACGTATTCTGTTCAGGTCTGGAATGGTTTCGGTTGCCATGAAACCTCCGATCCCGTAATCATAAGCACGTTGTCCTCGCCTTTTCCTGATATTCAGGCGAATGCCGATACCATGTACACCAATACCGTGGGGATTGGCTATCAATGGTTCAATGGCAATTTCCCGATTCTCGGCGCCCTTAACAGCAGTTACATTGCCCCCATCAATGGTCTCTACAGCGTCCGTGTTTATTATGCCAACGGCTGTTCAGAAATTTCGAATGGCTTGCCGTACGCAGTCGGGATTTCGGAGGAACTTTCGCTTTTGCAAGCGATCACACTGTATCCCAATCCCTCCAATGGACAGGTGCATCTGCGTCCGGAAACGCCGGTCAGAAAGCCATTGGAAATTCGGGTGAATGATCTGTATGGCAGGGAGTTGAAACAATTTTCGCTGCGTCAATTGAAGGAGGATGTTTTGCTCGATCTTGGCGAATTGGCAGCAGGAATCTACCTGCTGGAAATCAGGACGGCCGATGCCAACTTGGTGCACAAATTGGTGATCGAATAAGCCTATTGTTTCCTTCGAATGCGGTTCGGCAATCGGTTTGTCGAACCGCATTCGTTTTCAGGGCATGGCAAAAAAAGTCGGGGCGGACCCTTTGGATCCGCCCCGACACTTCATCCTTCAAAAGCTATGAAATTAGAATTTGATCGGTTCCTCTGCATTTTCAAAGTGGAATCCACCTTGATCATCGACATCCACCAAGATCACCGCATCCTTTTCCACTTGTCCTGACAAAATCTGCTTGGACAGCTCGTTCACCACAGCCTTTTGGAGCACACGCTTGAGCGGTCTTGCACCAAATTGCGGGTCAAATCCCATTTCGGCAACACGGTCGATGGCTTTGGAGGTGAAATCCAGCACCACGTCGATGTCTTTGAGCTTTTGCTTGAGGAAATTGACCTGCAAGCGCACGATATCGCGGACTTCTTCCTTGCTCAGTGGGGTAAAGACGATCGTTTCGTCGATCCTGTTGAGGAATTCGGGGCGAATCGAAGCTTTGAGCAGTTCCAAAACTTGATTTTTCGTCCGCTCGAATACCGCTTCGCGGTTTTCCGGCTTTAAACCGGCCAAGTTTTCCAAAATGAGCTGCGAACCCATGTTGGAGGTCATGATGATGATCGTGTTTTTGAAGTTGGCGACACGCCCTTTGTTGTCGGTGAGTCGGCCATCATCGAGCACCTGCAGCAAGACGTTGAATACGTCGGGGTGTGCTTTTTCGATCTCGTCGAGCAAAATCACCGAATAAGGCTTGCGGCGCACAGCTTCGGTCAGTTGACCGCCTTCGTCGTAGCCAACATATCCGGGAGGCGCTCCAATCAAGCGGCTCACACTGTGCTTTTCTTGGAACTCGCTCATGTCGATGCGCACCATTGCTTCATCGTCACTGAAGAGGAATTCCGCGAGCGCCTTGGCCAATTCGGTCTTGCCAACACCGGTCGATCCAAGGAAAATAAACGATCCGATGGGGCGATTGGGGTCGCTCAGTCCGGCTCGGCTCCTGCGAATGGCATCTGCCACAGCAGCAATGGCTTCTTTTTGTCCGACGACACGTTTGCCGAGTTCCTCCTCCAAACGCAGCAGCTTGATGCGTTCGCTTTCGAGCATTTTGGAGACTGGAATGCCGGTCCAGCGTGCGACAATATCAGCGATCAAGGCCGGTCCGACCTCCTCGGTGAGCATTTTGCGGTCTACTTGGAGGCGATTGAGTTCTTCGCCCAGGGCTTTCATTTCGCGTTCCTGTGCAGGAAGCAACCCGTATTCAATCTCAGCGGCCTTCTGGAAATTGGCGCTGCGATTGGCCTGTTCCTGCTCCAATTTCAAGGCATCGATGTTTTGCCGGATGCCTTTGATTTCGAGGATGATTCGCTTTTCTTCTTCCCAATGCGCACGAAGGCCTTTGGCTTCCTCCTCGAGGTTGGCGATTTGCAGGTTCAGTTCCTTGATTTTCTCCTGCTCGTTTTCGCGCTTCATGCCCTCGAGTTCGATCTTGAGCTTGCGCAGTTTGCGCTCCATTTCGTCGAGGTCTTCGGGCATGGAGTCGATTTCGAGCCTGAGTTTGGCCATGGATTCGTCCATGAGGTCAATGGCCTTGTCGGGCAACTGACGGTTGGCGATGTAGCGATGGCTTAATTCGACAGCGGCGATGATGGCGCCGTCCGTGATGCGCACGCCGTGGTGGGATTCGTAGCGATCCTTAAGACCCCGCAAGATCGAAATCGAATCTTCGACGCTCGGTTCATCGACGACCACGGTTTGGAAACGGCGTTCCAAGGCCTTGTCCTTTTCAATGTATTTCTGGTATTCGTCGAGGGTAGTGGCACCGATGGCGCGCAAATCACCCCGGGAAAGCGCAGGTTTCAGGATATTCGCTGCATCCATCGCCCCCTCGCTTTTGCCTGCGCCGACAAGCGTGTGAATCTCGTCGATAAACAGAATGATTTCGCCTTCGGCATCCACCACTTCCTTGACGACGGCTTTCAAACGCTCCTCAAATTCGCCTTTGTACTTGGCGCCTGCGATCAGCGCGCCCATGTCGAGCGAATAGATAATCTTGGATTTCAAGTTCTCGGGAACGTCGCCCGAGACAATACGGTGGGCAAGCCCTTCTGCAATCGCGGTCTTGCCAACACCCGGCTCACCGATCAAAATCGGATTGTTTTTCGTGCGCCGCGTCAAAATATGCAGCACCCTGCGGATTTCCTCGTCACGCCCGATCACCGGATCGAGTTTGCCCGCACGCACCAGTTCGTTGAGGTTGCGGCTGTATTTTTCGAGCGCATTGTAAGTGGCTTCGGCATTTTGGTCTTCGACCTTTTTGCCCCCACGGACCTCCTGAATGGCTTTTTCCAAGGTTTTGGCGTCTGCGCCTTGATCTTTGAGGATCGTGCCTGCCTTGTCGTCGCTTTTCAGCATGGCGAGCAACAGGTGATCGACGCTCACGAAGTCATCCTTGGCCTTGGTTGCAGCCTCTTCCGCCACTTTGAGCAGCTTTTCCATGTCCTTGCCGAGGTAGGCGTTGCCGGTGTCGGAGACTTTTGGATAAGAAGCGATGAGTTCGTCGACCTTTTTGCGGGTATGCTCGAGGTTGATGCCCATTTTCTTGAGCATGGTGTGGACGATGCTCTCGTCTGCGCCAAGCATCGCTTTGAGCAAGTGCCCGGATTCCAGGTGTTGTTGGCTATTGCCTTTGGCGATTTCAGCGGCTTGCTGAATGGCCTCTTGGGATTTGATGGTGTATTTATTGAAATTCATAGTGATTCTCGTTGAGCACGTTGTTTTCGTACTTGCATTCTTCCGTTCAAATGAAAGTCCAAGATGGAAAATCTGCCAAAAGGGCGTGCGAGCATGGCGTTTTGGCAGGAAATGGACTTCTTTGTGGGAAGGATGAGCCAAATTGTCCAGAATCGCCAGGATTTGGAGAGAAGTGAGGCAGCTCTTATCTTTGATTTTTGCATGAATTGGGCTGTATTTCAGTTCCAGTAGAGAATTTTCGCAGGGAATGTGGTTGTTGCATTCGAATAAGGGAGTCAAGAATGGTTTTCACGACAAAGATTTTGCGCAAGATTTCGGCCCTCACGGGCTACACGATTTTTAAATCACGTCATGCGCCCGTTGGTTATTACCTCTCTACGGATGTGCGGCATCGCCTGCTTTTGCCGATGCGTACGGTGTTTGATGTTGGCGCCAATGTCGGTCAAACTGCATTGGAATTGGTGGATGAATTTCCAGAGGCCAAGATTTATTCGTTTGAGCCTGTTCAAACAACATTTTCACAACTCAAACAAAATGTGGCGGCCTATCCAAATGTGCATTGCACGCATGCTGCACTTGGCCGTGTGGCTGAGAAGCGGGAGATCAGGCTGTATCCAGAAGCGACCTCCCTCATTAATTCATTAAATCCTTTGGGGATGAACAATGCCCCGGAGGCAACGCTCGAAACGGTCACCGTCACGACGGGTGAGGCGTTTTGTAAAGAAAAGGGCATCGACACGATTGACCTATTGAAAATTGATACCGAAGGATTTGAACTTCCGGTGATCGAAGGCTTTGGAGATATGTTGCGCAACGGTAAAATTGGCGCAATTTTTTGCGAGGTCAGTTTCAACCCATCCGACAAAGCGCATACGTTTATCAACGACCTCAACGATTTGGTTTTGGGGAATGGCTATACGTTTTATGCACTCTATGGAATGAGCAATGCCTCGATCAAGGTTGGGCGCAGTTATGGCAATGTGCTGTATGTGAGCCCGAGCGTGAAAGAGCAACTGATTTGTTAGGTTGCGTTGTGCATCAAAGTATTGAAATGAAGGATAGCCGACTTGGATTCTTTGTTTTATTAGCCTTGTTCGTTGCAAATGGTTTGTTTGCCAACGACGGCGTCTTCTATGCCCAAGGCAATCACCTTGTCCCGGTCAAGGAAACGGTGGTTCAGCTCAAAAAGGAGATTTTGAAATTGAAGCGAATGGGCGACTACATGGCCGTAGACGTCTATTTCGAATTTTACAATCCAGGGCCGGAGAAGACGGAAATCGTCGGATTTGTCACGCCGCCGGCAGAAGGGGATGTCGATGACGCCACGGCACAGCATCCGCAGATAAGGGGATTTTCAGCCGAAGTCAACGGTGCGATGTTGCCGTTCAAGATCGCAAGGATGGAAGACACCGGGTTCAAATACCTGGGGGACGAGGAACCTTCCGGATATGATTTTGTCTATTACTTTGATGTAAAATTCAAGCCCGGTCTGAACATCATCCGGCATCGTTACGAGTTTCGGGGAGGAAGCAGCGTGGAGATGGAATACGACTTCGGCTACCGGCTCACGACGGGGAATACCTGGGCAAATGGCGAAATCGGGGATTTTACGCTTGAAATTGACATGGGCGAGCGGGCATTGTTTACACTGCCTTGGAGCTTTGTCACCAGTGATGCCCCGGCAAAATGGAAAATTCTCGGTGAAGGTAAAATGGGGAAGGACGCAGACATCATTTTCGAATCCTATTTCCGGTCAGTTTATCTCCGTAATGGCGCAGTGCAATTGAAAGCACTCCATTTTCATCCAGACCGCGATTTGGGAATCAACGGATTGCAAATTCACAACCAAGCCTACGTCTGGGGAAGACCTGATCTGATAGAAGAGGTGAATGAATGGCTACCCTGTACGCTGTTTGCCGGCTCCGACGATGAATGCCTTAAAGATCTAACAGATAAGCAATTGCGGATCATGCGGAATTTCCTCTATGCGCGGCATGGATTACCTTTCAAAAGCAAGGAATTGACGGCCTATTTTAGCCAATTTATCTGGTACGATCCGATCGAGGGGCTTTTGGTTGACAAAATCAAATGGGAAGATTGGGAGCAAAATGCCATCAAGGCGATTCTTGCCGAAGAAGCGAAGCGGAAGTGACTTTGTAGGGGCACAGCTTGGCGCCGTTTGCAACGTGAGGGCCTTGATGTTCAGCAACGAATAGCAGCGCATCCGAAAGTTTCACAAATTCCTTTATCTTCATTGCGCATTGGTCTCACCACTAAGTTTGAAGGCGATGAATTTTCTTTGCTTGTTCCCAAAATGGATTTCCAAATGGCTGGTTGGAATGTGTTTGTTGATGCTTGCCTCCCTGCCATTGCGCGCGCAGGATGTCAACGGCCGCATAGCCGGTACGGTGACCGATGCCGCAGCGGGTACCCCGCTGGAAGGGGTTGAAATTCGGCTGCTCAAGGACAGTTCCGTTGTTTCCGGTGTGCTGAGTGACGCAACAGGAGCCTATGCCTTGGAGAAAGTGCCGGTCGGCCGCTACACATTGGCATTTGGATATGCATCCTACCGTAGCCGAATGGTTCCCGACGTGGTGGTTTGGTCTGCCAAAACGGTCGTCGTCGATGCGGGGATGGAGGAAATGGTGGTGGAGGTCAATGCCGTCACAATCGAGGCGAGCAAGGCAGGCGAGGCGCAGCATGAAATGTCGACCGTCTCTGCCAGGGCTTTTTCGGTCGCGGAGGCGGAGCGCTACGCGGGCAGTCGTGGCGACCCCGCGCGTATGGCGAGCAATTTTGCCGGTGTTCAAGGCACCGACGATACCCGCAATGACCTCGTGATTCGCGGAAATTCGCCGTTAGGGGTCAATTACCGCCTCGATGGAGTCAACATTCCCAATCCCAATCACTTTGCGATTACGGGCAGCGCCGGCGGCCCGGTCGGAATGCTCAACAACAAAGTGTTGGCCTCCAGCGATTTCTTCACCGGCGCATTCCCGGCGGAATTCGGCAATTCCCTTTCCGGAACATTTGACCTCAAATTCCGCAAGGGCATCACCCAACGACACGAATTTACCTTGCAGGCGGGCATTTTTGGGGCCGAAGCAACCGGCGAAGGTCCGCTCGGCAAGGCAAATGCAAGCGGGCAACGGGCATCGTATCTGTTCAATTTGCGGTATGCCACGCTCAGCTTTTTCTCGGCAGCAGGAATTGACATTGGCACGACGGCCATCCCCAAATATCAGGATGCGGCATTCAAGGTGAATGTTCCGCTCAAAAAGGGCGCTGAACTCAGCTTTTTTGGTCTCGGTGGCAACAGCAAGATCGATTTTGTCGTGAGCGACGATGAGAAAAAGGATGCCCGTGAAATCTTCGCGTCCGGTACGCGTGACGAATACTTCCGCGCCGGGATGGGTGTGGCAGGCACGCGGTTGACCGTGCTGAATGGAAGCAAGGGCGTGTTCCGGGCAAGCTTGGCCTATTCGCTGGAACATGTGAACATGAACCAATTTGATGTTTGGCGGCATACCGAAGGTCCCGATTCGTTGTTTGTGCTCGACAGCATCACCCGCAACATGGGCTTCAAGGGGAATCTCCACAAGGCGTTGAGCCATTTTTACTACCGCCACAAAGTCAGTGCCCGGCACGGATTTCAAACCGGAATTGTCGTGGATGGGTATTATCAACGACTCCATGATAGCATCGTTCAAACGCCGGGTCAGACCGATTTTACCCCCCGCATGAACTATGACGGCCTCGAATTTTTGCTGCAACCCTACTTCCAATGGCGTTACAACGTCAGCGAACGCTTGAATTTGAATGCGGGCCTCCACGGACAAGTGTTTACCCTCAACAAAAACAGCATGAGCCTGGAACCGCGGGCAGGGCTGAAATGGGCATTCACCGACCGGCAAAGCCTCAATTTCGGTACGGGCCTGCACAGTCAGTTGCAGCCTTATTACATCTACTTCCAACAGTTGCCCGCGATCAACGGCAGCGCAGTGCGCCACAATTCCGACCTCGGATTCTCCCGCAGCCTTCATTTTGTGCTCGGGCACGACGCTTTCCTCGGAAAATACCTCCGCACGCGGGTGGAAGTCTATTATCAATACCTGTTCAACGCCCCGGTGGATACTTCAGCGTCCTCGTTTTCCATGTTGAACCAAGGTTCAGGATTTGACCGCTATTTCCCGGGAAAAATGGTCAACACGGGCACGGGTCGCAATATCGGCGGCGAATTGACGGTCGAGAAGTTCTTCAGCCACAACTGGTTTTTGTTGGCGACTGCGTCGGTATTCGACAGCAGGTACCAAGGCAGCGACGGCCGCACCTACAACACTGACTTCAACAGCAGATTTGTCGCCAACTTGCTGGGAACAAAGGAGTTCAGTTGGGGCAAAAAGCGAAAGGTCACCTTCGGCATCGGCGGAAAGGTCACCTATGCGGGTGGAAAGCGGTATTCGCCGCTCGATACGCTGGCTTCAATTGCGATTGCCGACGAAGTTGTCGAAGATTCATTGCGTAACACGCTCCAATTCCCCGATTATTTCCGACTGGATCTCAAGCTCTATTACCGCATCAATGCTGCGAAGCTCACGCACGAAATCGGATTTGACTTCGTGAACGTGACGGGGCAAGCGAATCTGCTGCGCTTGCAATATGTCGGTGGAAATCAGGTGTTTGCGCCTGTGAATCAAATCGGGTTCTTGCCGATATTTTATTACCGGGTGAATTTTGCGGTTGGAGGGGGAAGAGTAGCCTGATTCTACCCACCAACCACTTTTGGCACCGGGGGCGCTGATGAAGGATTGGTATTTCGACCAATTTCAAACGCAACATCTTCAGCAGCTGGCGAAAGAAGCAGTTCAAAATTATTTTCAATGATTTTCGAGGGAGAGGTAGAGATCCTGCCGGTTATTTGCATGGTTTTATTTGCATTTCTTTGTGATTGCGCAAAAATGTTAGCCAAATGAAACCTTTTTGGCCAAATGCGTAGGAAATATTCCTTGCTTAAGATAAATGGTCGAATACTTACTTTCATTCGTTCGTCAAGAATTCAAATTTTTGCTTGTTGAGAAAAAGATTCAATTGAGCAATGTAGGGGAAAAAACGGTGAAGGATTGCTATGTTGTTGAAATTAGACAATCGCAAGACAATATTTTCCACGTGGCCTTTGTCGTTGAGAACATTGAAATTGGCGACGTAAAGGCAATCTATCAATACCTACAAAATGAATTGACTATTGAAAGAACGAACTTGGAACAATCGAAAAGTTCCTGACTCTATGGACTTACCAATTCATAGTAATCAATTGGTTTTTCGAAATGTCTATATTTCTTCTGCAATAATCTTGTGTGTGATGTTGATGATATTTATTCAGCATCATCGTTTTATGGGTTTACAACAAAATAAGAGATCGAATCCATTAAGAAAGGTTTTAGAAAAGTCTTTAATGACCAATCACAGAAGGAACTGGCTAAGGAAAGTTTTAAAGGGATAAAGAAGAGTCCCTTTTTGGAATCTATTACTTCACTGATCAATATGAGTCCCGCATGTTCAATTGCTGCACGGAAGCAATGAATGCGGTAAGGATCTCGTAGTTATCCAAGCTGACAGCAAAATTGAAATTTTCCAAGCAAAGATTGGCGATCTAAAAACGAAAGAATGGAGACAAGTCAAGCCACAGTTGGAAGAAATTTTCGAGGTTCCATTACCAGAGTTTCTTTTGGGTAAGGCGGAATCTCCAAGTATCGTTGGAATATTGGTGTTCAATGGGGATGTACGTCCAGAGGTCTTGCCTCGAATCTATGGCTGGATTTCTGATCAGAAACAGGCATATGGTAGAATCTTTGAGATTTGGGATATCAACAAGGTGCTAAATTTCATCGAAAGGAAGAATCTGTTCGAAGAGTTCAGGAAAATCTGCTTTGAAATTGGAATTGAAAAAGAAAGAGGGTCACTGTGAATCTCTTCCTAGTGCTTTGGAATTGGTTACCTCCAACGCGTAAAAATTACCTTTCGAACGAATTCAAGTGGACTGCATGCCAACAAAAAAACTTACTTTATTTCGATCATTGACAGAGCAGGATGGTGTTGAACGTGATATTTGGACTGCGTATTGCCCTTCCATCAAAACGGAAAGAAATCTCCGCCGCCACTTGGGGCGTTGCTCGTTGATTCTTCGTTGATCCGGGACTGCCTTGTGATCGTGCCGCTGTTGCCTTGGCCAAATCCTTGCTGTGCAAGGCTTTGCTCGAGGTTGTGGTCGTCCAAGTCGGCAAATTTTGCGAACTTTTTGATGAATTGCAGTTTCACGTCACCGACCGGACCGGAACGCTGCTTGGCGATGATCACTTCGCAAACATTCGCAGTCGAACTGCCGTCTTCATACGTGGTAAGTCCGTAGTATTCAGGGCGATAGAGGAACATGACCATGTCCGCATCCTGCTCGATGGAGCCGGATTCACGCAAGTCACTCAACATCGGCTTTTTGTCGCCACCACGCGTTTCCACGGATCGGCTCAACTGTGAAAGTGCGATGATCGGAATGCTCAGTTCCTTCGCCAATTCCTTCAGACCTCGCGAAATACCTGCAATTTCCTGTTCGCGGTTACCACCTGACTTCACGTTGCCGGTCATCAACTGCAAGTAGTCGATGATGATCATCCCGATGTTTTTCTCAGCCTTGAGACGACGTCCTTTGGCACGCAAGTCCATGATCGAAAGGGCAGGGGTGTCGTCGATGTACAAGGGCGCCTTGCTCAATCCGCCGATGCGGCTTGTGAGTTGTTCCCATTCGTAGCGCTCCAAACGGCCCGTACGCACCTTTTGCGCATCGACCTCGGCCTCGGCGCAGAGCAGACGTTGCACCAACTGCGGTGCGTCCATTTCCAAGGAAAAGAAGGCCACCGGAGTCCCGAAACGCACCGCCGAATTGCGCGCCATGCTCAAGGTAAACGCGGTTTTACCCATAGCCGGACGGGCAGCGATGATGACCAAGTCGGCAGGGTGGAAGCCGGAGGTCATTTGATCGAGCAGACTGAAGCCGGTTGCCACACCCGTGACGCCACCTTCGGTGCCCTGAATGGCTTCCAGTTTCTTGAGCGTAGTGACCACGAGGTCACTCATCGCCATATAATTCCTTCGCAGGTTGGTTTCCGACAGCGAAAACAAGTCCTGCTCCGTGCGGTCCAACAAGTCAAACACGTCGGTCGTCTCGTCAAATGCCGAATTCACCACGCCGTCGCCGATTTTGATGAGCTCGCGCATCAGGTACTTTTGGGCGATGACCCTTGCGTGGTATTCGATGTTGGCTGCAGAGGCGACCTTGCTTGTGAGTTCGGTGAGGTAATAGACGCCGCCCGCAGCTTCCAACATTCCGGTGGTGCTGAGGTGATTTTTGACGGTGAGCAAGTCGATCGGCTCCGAGTTTTGGAAAAGCTTGTTCACAGACTCATAAATGAGCTTGTTGCTTTCCTTGTAAAACATTTCGGGCCTGACGACGTCGACGATTTTGTTGAGGGCATCCTTTTCCAGGAGCAATGCACCCAAGACAGCCTGCTCCATTTCGAGGGCTTGTGGGGGAATGCGTCCTGAGCGCAGTGCTTGCGGCACGACGTTCTTGTTTTTGCGTGACAAAAACTCTGCGGAGGGCGCGTAGTGTACGCCTTCGGGTGGATACTGCTCACTCATAAATACTGTCGTCTTTGGGTTCTTTTGACAACCCAGCCTCAAAATTAGGGAGAAGTTTTAATTCCGTATTTTCCACAAGTTTTTCTCCCGCGATGTGCGTAACTGCCTAAGTCGCTCATTCTGAATCTACGAGGAATAAGAACCCCTTCGTTACCGAAAGCTTTCCACATTTGTGAATAATTCAGGATGCGTTGGACGGCTCAGGAGCGCGTTTTTGCAAAGGGGAAAATGTGCGAATGTGTACAACTATTTCGTTGCTGATGGAATAGGAATTCTGCCAAATACGTAGCTGTGGATAAGCTTGCCAATGGATTGATTCGAATTCAAATTGGCAGAGACGGTGAGAATCAGCTATCTTTCGTTCGCTAACAACGGAATAAGGTGAAAAAAGTGGGTTCGAATAGGATGGGGTGGTGGTCATTGGGGATTTTCGCCATGGTGATCCTTGTTGTTGGTTGTAAACATGAGGACGGTGAGCCGCCTGCCACGGCGCTTTCCTTGCCGGGTGACGGTTTTGTGGTTGTTGCCAATTCGGAGTTTGAAGTCGCAGGAAGGGCATCAGACAACGAAGGTTTGGTGAGCGTAACGGCGGTTTTGTTTGAAACATTTACCGAGCAGATCGTGCAAACGACTTCGATCGCGATCTCTGGAATGGAAACCGATTTCTCGTTTCGCATGCCCGCAGGCGACCGCTACACCGAAGGTGGGGATTACACCTTGCGTGTGACCGCTGCCGACAAGGCTGGTAATGAGGGTTCTGCGTTTTTGCAAATCACGGTTCAAGCATTGCCATTGGAGTTCAAAGGTCTTGTTTGGGCCGGAGAAAGCGGGGGAGGGGCATTCTCCATTTTCACACAGGATACAGCAGGCAATGTCCTTTCTGGACCGGGTGGATTAAATTCCATGGTGGATCTGTTGATGGACAGCCGCAACGGACAAATTGTAGCTGCGCAATCCAATGCTGGCGTGTTGTCTGCTTGGGATTTTGAGGAATTCACGCCGATGTTTCAGACTACATTGCCGCAAGGGACGGGTACAGAGACCTTTTCAGGGATAGCCATGAATCGAAACGGCTTTTATGCGGCCGTAAGGGTTCCGGAATATCTGCGCAGTTATCGCTTTGATGGCTCACCAAAGAACAATTTCGAGCAAGTGTTGTATCCGGGGACGGCGGTGATGGCCACTTCAGACAAGGTTTATTTGGGCGTTTCGGGCATTTTGGGGTCACCTCGCAAAGTGGATGTGTACGACATCGCGAATGAAAGCCTGGAAGCGACACAGGTGCTGGATTGGGATGTCCTTCGGATTTTGGCCATGGATGCTGATGAAATCCTCGTTTGCGGCAATTCCAGCGGTCTGGGAAGGATTTTTGTGCTAGACCGGCAATCCCTGATCCGCAATCAGGAAACTGAATTATTGGAAGGCTTTCGCGATGCAGTGACGGCAAACGGCAGGGTTTGGGTGCTGACTGATTCAGGGATGATGGAGTATTTTCCTTCGAATGGCACCCTTTCGTCCGTGTTGATGGCGGGTGATTTTTCTGCTTTGGGAGTGGACGCTGCGCGGAATCGTCTTTTTATTGGTAGCACGGACAGAATCGACATTGTGACGGGTGCGGGTGCATCGTTGGGCATGGTTCAAGGAGGATTTGGCGATGTACGATTCATCAGCACCTACTACAATCGGTGAGCGGCAAAAAACATTGCTGAACTGAATGTTGATGCATCTTTTTCAGCTCAATTCTATGAATCCTGGCAAAGAAATCGGGCTTCGGAAAAGCCAAAAGCAATGAATCAACCATGTTGGAATTGAGATGATTCTGTAGGTATCGCACGTCCAGAAATCATTGTTATTCTGGGCTATTTTTCGGAACTTTTGCGGAATTGTAGTCTTAGGGCGTTAATTTTGCCCTGTTTTTAAATTAATACCAAAAGTAATTCATCCTTTATGAACAGCAAAGTGCGTTTTGGCGTATCCAGGCCGACCTGGTTACTTGCTTGCTTGGGTTTTGCGCTGCTCGGATTGCTATCCCTGCAATCCTGCAAAAAGGAGTATTTCCAACCTGATCGGATCAAAGATGCAACTTGGAACCCCGAGTTGGCAGTTCCTTTGATCAAATCCACGATCACGGTTCCGGAAGTCCTCGGTCGATTTGATGACCAAGATGTGATCACGATTGACTCGACCGGGATTCTGGCCTTGTATTACCGTGACAATATTTTCTCATTTTCAGCCGATTCCATGATCGTGTTTCAGGATCAATTGGATCAGCAAAGCCATACTTTGACGGCTCCCGAGGCAACAATCTTGCTCGGAGGAGGCACCGTCACAGTACCCATCAATTACAATTTTGCCTTTGATGTCTCCAATTTGGGATCTTCTCCGGAGCTCACGAGCCTCAGTTTTGATGGTGGCACCATGGTCGTCGACATTCAGAAGCAATTTTCCTATCCTGCTTCCATCCAATTGTCGATTCCGGGCCTCACGATCAATGGAAATCCATTCAATCAGACGTTTTCAGGAACCGGGCCCACGACGATTTCCTTGGCGGGTGCAACTTTAACCTTCTCGCCGATTAATCAGGTGCCTGTTTCTGCCACGATGACCATCGGTGGCAGCGGTGCAGGAGCTCCCGGGCAGACCATCGATGTTACCGTTGCCTTGAACGGATTGGACTTTGAGCAGATCTTGGGGGATTTGAAAAATTTTGCAATTCCTCAGCGATCAGGAGAAGTGCGGATTCGTTTCTTCGAAAATGACACCACCAACTCCAATAATGGAACAATCACTTGGTATGACCCAAAGGTCAAGGCGATCTTTACCAACGGCGTAGGCGCTGGCGTTCAGTTGAATAACATTGTGCTGAATTTTGTCGGCCCATTCACCTCAACCCTCCTTACCGGCTCGAGCCCATTGCTCAACAATCCCACGCTCAATTTCAGCAATACCATTGGTGCAAGCGTCGTGGACAGCTTCACCGTGGATCGCCTCAATTCCAATATCCTGACGGTAGCAGCCCAAAAGCCCACCAAGCTGCTCTATGCCTACAATGGTCAGCTGAATCCAGGCACAGGCCCCTTCAACAATTGGATCCAAGATACGAGCCGTGTACGTTTGGACATGGAGGTTTTCTTGCCTTTTGATGGCACTGCAGAAAATTTCCGCAGAACATCCACCAGCGACATCGACATTTTCCCGATTTCGGAAGACATCGAAGAAATCGAGCAAGTGATGTTCCGCCTCACAATTGACAACGGTTTCCCGGCCGACGCCCATGCCCAGGTATATTTCGGAGACTCGACGTTGGTGGTGGATTCCATCACAGGCGCGATTACCGGCGGCTTGATCGACTCAATTTTCCCCAATGGACAAGCAGTGGTATTTGCCTCTCCTGATGTTCCAGCTTCCGGAATCGTCGATCAAAACAACAAGAAACACAGTGTACTTGACATTACCGTCGACCGCGCACTTCTGCAAAAGCTTGAGACTTTGGGAATGCGGAAAATCGTGGCTCGCGGTTGGATCGACAGTTACCAGTTGGGTACGCGCGAAGTCAAGATTTACAAAGAATACGAAATGGACTTGTACCTCGGTGTAATGGTCAAAGCGAAAGTCAAGGTTCAGCTCTGACGAAAATCTCATTACAAATTGGACAATTGAGGACCTTTTAAGATTAAGAAAACAATGCAACTGAAATATAAAATATTGTCACTGATCATGTTGTGCATGGGTTCGTTGGGCTTTGCCCAAACAGACCTCACGCTTTACAACATGAACCGGACACCGCAGTCGATGTACCAAAACCCGGCGCTTACTCCGCCGACAAAGGTCAATATCGGCTTGCCGGTCATATCTTCCCTTTACTTCCAAGGCATCAACAGCGGATTTGCCCTTAAGGACCTGCTGGTCCTTGGATCCGATGACTCCTTGACGCTTGACGTCGACAACATGTTGAGCAAACTTGCAAGTCGCAACTTGCTTGCGCTGAATTTCAACACGGACCTGATCTCTGTAGGATTCCGTTCTGGCCAAGCTTATTTGAGCTTGAATGCGACCACCAAAACCTATATGCGCTTCACCTATCCCGAAGATTTCTTCGGCTTGGTTTGGAAAGGTAATGGCGGGTTTTTGGGTGAAACCGCTGATTTTGGAAGCCTTGCAATCGATGCGGGGATGTACCACGAGATTGGTTTGGGCTATACCCGCGACATCTTCGACGATGGCCGACTCAAAATTGGTGGTCGCCTGAAATACCTGAATGGTGTCGCCAACGTCTATACATCGCGCAGCGACATTTCTCTGTTCACAGATGCGGACTACTTCAATTTGACGGCCAATTCGGACTTTCAAATCAATGGTGCAGGTCTGCCTGGTTTGTTGATGGGCGGTGATTCGCTGGTTGATGGTGAATTTACCCCGACAAGCATGATCATCGGCAAAAACCATGGCGCCGGGATTGACCTTGGCTTCAGCTGGGATGTTGTGCCAGAAAAGGTACGTCTTTCAGGAAGTATCGTGGATTTGGGCTTTATTCGCTGGAAGGATACTCCTACGAATATTTCCTCCGACAATGCCACATTCACATTCGAAGGCATCGATATCACCGATTTTCCAACAGGTGACAGCCTCAATGGCAATTATTTTGACTCGCTGAGCACAGCCATTTTGGATTCCTTGGTGGGAATTTTTGTCCCTGATACGACCCACAATGCCTACACCGCTTGGACGATTCCAAGGTTCTACATTGGCGGTAACTACCTCATCAATGAGCGCATGAATGCTGGGTTGCTGTTCTGCGGAGAAGTTTACAAAGGCACATTCCGCCCATCGGTCACAGCCTCTTACAACATCGCCCTCGGCCGTTGGCTCCAATTGTCGGCAAGTTGGTCGTATGCCAATCGCAGCTGGCTCAATCCAGGCGTTGGCATCTCCCTGAATGCCGGCCCTGTGCAGATTTATGCGGTCACCGACAATATTTGGCTCCTTTTGCGCCACAATCCGTGCGCCAAGGTCATGTTCATGCTGGTTTGAACCTGACCATGGGCTGGAAGCCTAAAGATCGCGATGGGGATGGCATTGCAGACAAAGAAGATGCTTGCCCAGACGATTCGGGTGCCGTCGAATTCCAAGGTTGCCCAGACCGTGACGGTGACAAAATCATTGACTTGAAAGATGCTTGCCCGGATGTTCCTGGTTTGGCTGCCTTCAGTGGTTGCCCAGATACTGACCTCGACGGTGTCGTGGACAGTTCCGATGCTTGCGTCGACGTACCTGGTTTGGCCGAATTTGCAGGTTGCCCTGACCGCGATGGTGACAAAACCATTGACAAGGAAGATGCTTGCCCGGATGAGGCTGGACCAAAGGAAACCAAGGGTTGCCCAGACCGCGACCGTGACGGAATCTTGGACAGCCAGGATCTGTGCCCTGACAAGCCCGGCGATGCCGAGCACAAAGGTTGCCCAGACACCGACGGTGACGGTACCTACGACAACGAAGACAAGTGCGTCGATGACTTCGGTCCTAAAGACAACTTCGGCTGTCCTTACGGTGACTTGGACAAAGACGGCGTGTTTGACAAGGAAGACCGTTGCGTCGACACCCCTGGTCCAAAAGAAAACCAAGGCTGTCCTTACGGTGACCTCGACGGTGACGGCGTGACCGACAATGTCGACGATTGCCCGAATACGCCTGGTCTCCCAGAAAACAAAGGCTGTCCAAAACTCTCCGAAAAGGAGCAGGAAATCTTGGATCTTGCTTTCAGCAACCTTGAATTCGAGTCTGCAAAAGCCATTATCCGCACCACGTCGCTCGACGAATTGGATTCCTTGGCTGCATTGCTCGTTTCCAAGCCAGACTGGAGATTGCGTATCGCGGGTCACACCGACAACGTTGGTAACCCTAATTCCAACATGACGCTTTCAAAGAATCGCGCAAACGCTGTGAAGAACTATCTCAACAGCCGCGGCGTCGCCGAGGACCGCTTCATCGTCGAATGGTTTGGCCAAACCAAGCCATTGGTGCCCAACACCACTCCTGCCAACAAGCAGAAGAATCGCCGCGTGGAGATGGAAGTGAAGTTTGAATAAGGCTTCCTTCGAATGCAAATAGAAAATCCGGGCTGCTGAAAAGTGGCCCGGATTTTTTTGAATTGGGTATGCAATGGGATTGCCAACCTTCCGACGTGGCAACGGTCGGCTTTTCGCCTAACACGCATTTGGATTCAACAACGAAACATCACGGAATCAAGCGCCGGCAGAAAATTGTCCCACAGGAAGTACCACCTTTCAACTTGACAATGCGCTTGGCTGCAACTGAATCTCAAATTCAGAGGCACGGCACCGGCTTGGCATTCTTTGCAGAATGCGGCAAGGACGACATCTGGCACCGGAACGCGGTGGTACTGGCTTCAAGGCCTGTGTAATTCAATGTGCACGTTGAGGACAGTGAATGGCGTCAATGCAGCGACTGTGGCTTTGGTTTCCGGACATCAGCCTTTAATTGTTTTTGATTCGATTGGACGGCCGCATGCCCCAAAATTCAGGAAACATTGAGTAGCCCACTTCCCCACGGTGGTTGCCTTTGTCGATTTTCCAGATGCCCATGGTGCCTATCAGTTTCGGATCATCATGTAAACAAAGCCCCCAAGTAATCCCGTCTCCGGCATCAAAAGAATCTCTGATTTTACCGATCAGAACCTTCACCTCGTCGACATCCTTGTCATTTTCCCGATCGAGGTATTTTGTCACTTCCGGATGCGTGCGCAGGGCAAAAAGCGTCTCCGCATCGGCGGTGAGGATTTCGCGCATACGCAATCGGGCGGTTTCGATTTCTGGAAAGCTATCAAATTGAACGTTGAGCATACGCTAAAATTAAAGTCAAAAGCGAGAGAATCCATCCACGACGCTGCCGATTCGGGCATTGAAGGCAGACGAATGCAATTTCGGAGGAAAAATGTTGAGAAAATAGGCCACCTACGCCGCAAGAACTGTGAATCTCCCATTAGAATTTGATTTGGATCACCTATTTTTACAATCTGGCAATATCCACATCTGTGGAAAAGTACGTCGCTCTGCCTCAAGCTGATGCGACCGATTCGAGATGAGTATCAAGCGCAAAGTAGCCGAAATCTGGGCCCGCCAAAGGGCAAAAGCCATCCGCAAGGTGCATCTCGACCCTGTGGGTTCACAGCACCGTACCCTGAAGGCACTCATTGCCAAGGCTGCCGACACACAATTCGGGAAAAATCACGGATTTACCGTCATCAACGGCCCTCGCGAATTCCGTGCGCGGGTGCCTGTACGTGACTATGAGGCCGCTTTGGAGTATTTTCTCATGATTCGGCGGGGTGTGCCAGACGTTTGTTGGCCGGGAAAACCGCTTTACCTTGCCAAAACCTCGGGAACCGTCAGTGGCGCGAAATACATTCCGATCACCAAGGATTCGATCAAGTATCAACTGCTTGGCGCGCGCGACGCGCTGATGTTGTACATGGTTTCCTCCGGGAACACGAGCTTTTTGGACGGGAATATGATGTTTCTGAGCGGCAGTCCCGTGTTGGAGAAAAACGAATGGGGGATGCAGGTCGGACGGCTCTCGGGAATCGTCAATCACTTTATTCCATCCTACCTCAAGCGCAACCAAGTTCCCTGCTACGAGACCAATTGCATCGAAATCTGGGAAGAAAAGATCGAAAAGATCATCGATGAAAGCATGGGACGGGATATGCGCCTGATTTCAGGCATTCCGCCTTGGGTTCAGATGTATTTTGAGCGTTTGTATGACCGCACAGGCAAGATGCCGCTGCAACAGTGGCCGAATTTGAGTGTATTTGTGCAAGGCGGCGTGGATTTTTCGCCGTATGCGCCCGTTTTCAAGAAGTTTTTTGAAGGAAAACTCGATATCGTCGAGGTTTTTCCGGCATCCGAAGGATTTTTTGCGATTCAGGATACCTTGGAGAACCAAGGATTGCTCCTGAACCTCGACTATGGCATCTATTACGAGTTCATTCCGGTCGAAGAGTACGGAAATCCAGATGCGCGCCGTTTGGGACTCGAAGATGTGGAACTGGACAAGCAATATGCCTTGGTGGTAAGCACCAATGCCGGACTTTGGGCTTATGACATTGGGGATACCGTCAAGTTTGTGAGTCTGAGCCCGCATCGCATCCGCGTGACCGGCCGCGTCAAGCATTTTATCAGTGCATTTGGCGAGCATGTGATTTCGGAGGAAGTCAACAAAGCCATGGTGGCAGCTTGTGCAATCGGGCAGGCCGAAGTCAGCGAATTTACCGTTGCGCCGATGGTTTTGCCCGGAGAAGGGGAGAGCTACCACGAATGGTTTGTCGATTTTGACCGTTTGCCGGCCGATATGGAGGCCTTTACGGCAACCCTCGACCATGAAATGCGTAAGCAAAACGCTTATTACAACGACTTGCGGACGGGCTCGATGCTCAAACCGGTCGTGATCAGGGTTTTGAAACGCAATGCGACACGTGATTATATGCGCTCACAAGGCAAGCTCGGAGGCCAAAACAAATTTCCGAGACTCAGCAATAACAGAAAGATTGCCGATTGGTTAATGGAGTACATCATCAACGGGCAAACCCCTACCATCAGTTAATTTGGAAGAGAATAAGCGCCATATCGCCATTTTGGGATCGACAGGATCCATCGGCACGCAGGCATTGGAGGTCATCGAACTTCACAGTGATTTTTTAGCTGTAAGCGTGCTCACCGCGCATCACAATGCCGATTTGCTCATTGCCCAAGCGAGAAAATTTGTGCCCAATGCGGTCGTCATCGTGAACAAAGCGCTTTACGGACAAGTCCGTGATGCTTTGGAAGACCTGCCGATCAAAGTATTCGCGGGCGAAGACGCCCTCGAGCAAGTTGTCGCCATGGACGAGATCGACATCGTCCTCACGGCTTTGGTCGGATTTTCAGGTTTACGGCCGACGTTGAATGCGATTCGAAATGGGAAACATATCGCGCTTGCCAACAAGGAAACGCTGGTCGTCGCAGGAAAACTGGTCACGGACCTTGCCAAGGAGCACAAGGTGAGCATTTTGCCGGTCGACAGCGAGCACAGTGCAATTTTCCAGTGTCTGGTCGGTGAGCAGCAGAATCCGATTGAAAAGATCTACTTGACGGCTTCGGGCGGTCCGTTTCGAGGATATGACCGCGCTGCGCTCTCCAAAGTGACCAAAGCGCAAGCCCTCAAGCATCCCAACTGGGACATGGGCGCCAAAATCACGATTGATTCGGCAAGTATGATGAACAAGGGCCTCGAAGTCATCGAAGCCAAATGGTTGTTTGGCCTGCGCGACGATCAAATAGACATTGTCGTCCATCCGCAGTCGATCATCCACAGCTTGGTGCAATTCGAAGATGGAAGCATGAAGGCGCAAATGGGTTTGCCGGATATGCGTTTGCCGATTCAGTATGCACTGCTTTTTCCGCATCGCGGGAAAAACGACTGGCCACGGTTTCCATTCTCCAAATATCCTTCGCTGACTTTTGAAGACATTGACCGTGATGTGTTTGCCAATTTGAAGCATGCCTACTCAGCCATGGCGATGGGTGGCAATGCTGCTTGCATCCTCAATGCCGCCAATGAGGTGACGGTGCGACTATTTTTGGAAGAAAAAATCAGTTTTACAGAAATATCAGACTTGAATGGCTTGGCCATGAAGGCTTTGGACCATTTGCCCGAGGCGACGTTGGAACAATTGTTTGAAACGGATCGACAGGCACGCGCTTGGGTTCTGGACCAAGTCGCTACAAAACATATTTAGATACAAGACGCATTTTTGAAATGGAATTACTTCGTACGATAGGATTGATGTTGTTGGCGCTGAGCATCTTGATTGTGATCCATGAAGCGGGTCACTTCTGGGCTGCCCGCATGTTCAAGATCAAGGTTGAGAAATTTTTCTTGTTTTTTGACTACAAATTCAAGCTTTTCAGCGTCAAAAAAGGCGAGACGGAATACGGAATCGGTTGGATTCCTTTGGGTGGTTATGTCAAAATCGCGGGCATGCTTGATGAGAGCATGGACGAAACGCAGGTGCAAGGACCTCCACAGCCTTGGGAATTCCGCGCAAAACCGATTTGGCAGCGTTTGATCGTCATGTTGGGCGGTATTTTCATGAACGTCGTCCTGGGTTGCGTCATTTTTATCGGCTTGAAGTTTTTCGTCGGGGACTCGGTGATTCCGATGGATCGTTTGACCAATGGCATCTATGTTCCTGAAACCTCGCTGATGTACAAGCAGGGATTCCGGACGGGGGATCAGATTTTGAACTACCGCGGCGACGTTTATCCCAATTTGGATGACTATTCCAATCCGGCCAAGTTGGTGGATGAAGGTAAATACTTCGAAGTCAAGCATGCTGACGGTAAAACGGAAAAAATCACCTTGGGTGACGGTTTTTTGGATGAGTTCCAGAACGCTGCTGAGGGTGGAGGACTGTTTTCGCCTGACTTTGGCCCAAGTTTGTTCCCGTCTTCCCCCGAAGATTCCGCAAAAGACGCAAAAGCCGCGCCCGGAAGTAAGCCGACACCTACGGCAGCATATCGTGCGGGGATGCGCAAAGGCGATGTCCTCGTCAGCATCGATGGTGTGAAAATGAACCGCTTCCTCGATTTGCGTAAATATTTGAAGGAACACGCAGCGCAAACCGTCAAAATTGATGTGACGCGCGAAGGCAAGCCGATGACGTTTGTCGTGACCCCAAGGGTAGAATATTCTTGGTTTGACGAAACCTATAAAGGTCAGTTTGATTCGCTTGTCAGCGGACCCATTTCCTATTTTGGCATTGGCCCCAACGTTGAGGTGCTGAAGGATACCGTGACGTATTCTTTCTTCGAATCCATTCCTAAAGGCGTTTCAGCCGCTTTTGCGGAAGTCACCAACAATGTAAAAGGCCTCAAAGCCTTGGCAACAGGCAAGGTGAATGCTTCCAAAAGCATGTCGGGTCCTATCGGCATCGCACGCATTTATGGTTCGGGCTTCGACGCTGGCGGATGGACATTCTTTTGGAAGCTCACGGGAATGTTGTCGATGGTTTTGGCGGTGATGAACCTGCTTCCGATTCCGGTATTGGACGGTGGGCATGTTTTGATCCTCAGCATCGAAGGGATCATCGGCCGCGAGATTCCGATCAAAATCAAGGAAGTGGTCATGTACATCGGCTTTTTCATGGTGCTTGCATTGATGGCCTTTGTCATTGGAAACGATATTCTAAAATTGTTTTAGCCTATGAATTAGAGAATTAGAAATCCTATGAAAAACCTCGTATTTATCCTCGTATTCACGGCCATGCTGCCTTTTGGGCTGCTGGCACAATCCACGGTGCTGCAAAGCGATGACGGCCCCGAATCTACCGAACCCAAAATGAAGGTTCTGGTGATACCCTTCCACCAACTACGCTATTACTTCAGCGACTGCGACAAACAAGTCGGAGCCGCCACCAAAATGGACGTCAAAGACGTGCGCAAAGCCTATCAATTAGGCTTGGACTACGCTGCCGAGGCATCCATGGAAAAAAACTATGAGCCGATCAACCTCGCCCAGATGAAGGATTCGGTGGATCAAGTGGCGCTGAATGAGTTTTATGACAATGTCAGTTACGCCTACGAAACGCCTACGCGCGCCATGACCAAAAAGCAAGCAACGGTCATGAAAGCCATGAAGGAGCGTTGGAAGCAGCTTGGCGGTGGCAAAGAACCGACCACCCTCAATGAAATGGAATCCTATGTCACCGTCGACGAAGAGGACAAGGAATACATGAAACTCAACTGGAAAAATGGCGCCTACCTTGAACGCCTCAATCAAATGTACCAACCCGATTACATCGTGACGGTCAATCAGTTTGAAATCAAAACGGATTATGCTAAGTGCATTGACCGCGACCTCGGCAAGTTTGCGCGTCAGATCAAGATCCACTACAACGTCTTCCGTCCCGACGGAAAGCAGATTTACGGAGACGTGATCACCGCAAAATACAACAGCGCAACCGACGACTTCAACAAGATCGTGCAGGACAACTTTGGTTTCCTAGGGGACTACATCACGCAGTCTTTGCCCGGCGCTAAGAAGTGAAAAGTGATTAGTGAAAAGTGAAAAGTTTTCAGAGTCATGCTGAATACTTTTCACTTTTAGTTTTTCAACTACCTGAAAGTGAAAAGTTTCCAGTTTCATGCTGAATACTTTTCACTTTTAGTTTTTCAACTACCTGAAAGTGAAAAGTTTCCAGTTTCATGCTGAACACTTTTCACTTTTAGTTTTTCACTTACAACTTAAATGCGGTGAAATAGGTCACTTGTTCCGCCTTTCACTTTTAGTTTTTCACTTTTCACTTCCCGTAGTCATAGAATCCGCGGCCGGTTTTGCGACCGAGGTGGCCGGCATTGACCATGTTGACCAACAAGGGGCAAGGGGCGTACTTGGGATTGCCAAAGCCGTCGTGGAGCACGCGTAGGATCGCGAGGCAGACATCCAACCCGATAAAATCGGCCAATGTAAGCGGACCCATCGGATGGTTCATGCCCAAGCGCATGACCGTATCGATTTCGTCGCGGCCTGCTACGCCTTCATAGAGGGTATAAATGGCCTCGTTGATCATCGGCATGAGGATGCGGTTGGCGACAAAGCCAGGGTAATCGTTCACTTCGACCGGATCCTTGCCGAGGTCGCGGCTGAGGTCCATGATGTCTTGGAGCACTTCGGCCGTCGTGTCGTAGCCCTTGATGATCTCGATGAGCTTCATCAACGGAACAGGATTCATGAAGTGCATCCCGATCACCTTGCTCGGACGTTTGGTCGCGGAGGCAATCAAGGTGATGGAAATCGAGGAGGTATTGGTCGCGAGGATGGCATCGGCAGGTGCATGCTGATCCATTTGACCGAAAATCTTGAGTTTGAGGTCCAGGTTTTCGGTCGCGGCTTCCACGACGAGGGCACGATCGGCCAAACCGGATGCCATGTCGGTAAATCCTTGGATACGACCGAGAGCGGAGGCTTTTTCGGCTTCGGTCATGGTCTCTTTTTTGACCTGACGATCCCATGTTTTTGGAAATCGTGTCACGCCCGCGGGCGATGGCAGCCTCCGAGATGTCGATCAGATTCACATCGTATCCGCTCTGCGCAAAAACGTGCGCGATGCCGTTGCCCATTGTGCCGGCACCGATCACTGCTACTTTCCTGTATTTTTCGATCATGTTTTCTGAAGTTGAGAATTGGACTGCAAGTTAGTGTTGAAATGAGAATTGCGCAGCAATCGTGAACTCCATGAAAAAGAAAAAAGGGTGAACAAATGAGAAATGAGAATGAGAAATGAGAAATCGAAGCAATCGCGCAAGCAAATGAGAAATGAGAATTGCGAAGCAATCGCGCAAGCAAATGAGAGAAATGAGAATCAATTGCGTCGACACTTGATTCAGCTTGCTTGTTCCCTTACCGCTTCATTAACGCAAAGGACCGCAAAGAATTCGCCCCGATGAGATAGGAGTTGCACCGCGAAAAGTGGTTGCGTCGCAATTTTGTGGTACTCCGCTGAAAATCAGGAACGCTCAACTTTCTACTCTCCACGGAATCAGCGCTACGATGGTCAGTGTCAATTGCTATTTGACTTAGAGATTCTTCGCTGCGCTCAGAATGACCAAGAGGCTCTGAACTCTGCTCGCTGGATTCTGCTCTCTGAACTCAATTTTCCTCTTTTTTCGGCTTCGGAATTTCAATTCCGCTTTCTTTCAGCTTCTTTTCCAGCTCTTCGCGTTGCTTTTTGGCGGCTTTGTCAGATGCCCTTTCGCTTTGTTTCATCTGCCGCGGGGTCATCATCTGATCGTAGTAGGGGAGGGTGCTGTCGCCTTTGGCATATTCCGCCTGGAGTTTGGCCATTTCCTTGGCATGCTTCCGCGAATCGTACTTGTCGGTCGTCTTCACGTTGCGGTACCATTCGAAGTACCCGCCGTAACGGCCGTAGTAGGAGAGGGCGTCGTTGGAGCCGTCGGGACCCATGTCAAATTGATCAATTGGACGCGCTTTTTGAGGCGGGGCAAGGTGATCGTACACCAGCATTCGCTTGCTCATCATCCGGAGTGGACCTCTTTTGACATTGCCGTAATTCAGCGTAAAAGAAGCATTGTCCGCGTATTTGAACAATGCTCGGGCCTTTGGAATCCGGTCAAAATAGAAGATCGGCGCACCAAAATTGACCTTCGTGCTGTCTTTTTCGTCGAATGAAAGCACATCCACCACTTTGTAATTCGCAGAATTGTCCCAACCATTCCATCCCATCAGCAAATAGTAGCGCATGTCGGTTTTCACACGTTTGTAGTTGCTGTATTTTGGCTGATCGGCGGTTGTGAGCGTGCGTCCACGGTATTTATTGGGAATGAAGGTCACAACTTCTTCCTTTTTACTCGGATCGCGTTTCAATTCGCCCTTGCCCGGCGTGAGCTTGTAGTAAAATCCGTCGTACTGCGGAATGGTCTGGGCATCCTTGGGTTTGTAATAGAGCGCACCAAACCAGCTGAGATTGTCCAAGACGATGCTTTCGACGCCTTTAGGAACTTGCTCCAATTCCATCAACGGAATCACCAATTGATAGGTTTTTCCATTGACGCCGGTGTATTTGCGTTGCACCAAGCCAAAATAATAATGCGCATTGTCGGCATAGTAGGCTTGGGTCGGATTGTCCATGATGTACCATGTGAAAATGCGGAAGCTATTGTCGTCGGGCCGCAGATGGGAAATGGTCTTGAGCGAATCGAAGGGGTAATCATAGCTCTCCTCTCGGGCGAGCAGGTTCGTCATGCGCACAATAAACTCCTTGTTCAGTTCGATTTTTTTTGTGGTCGAAGTATCGTTGAGCATCATCCGTGCCATCGGCGCGAGCTCTTTTTCGACCTGTTGGATGGTTTTGTTGGCGTCAGGATCCTTTTCCTGGGCAAAAATGGGCATGCTGAATGCAAAAAACAGGAAAACAAAACTGGTATTCAGCAAAGACAAGCGATTGAAAATCATTGACCGGTAGATAAAGTGTCGCTATTTGAAAATCAGGTGGGGCGTCGAATGACGGGCTGCAATTCTGTTGCTCCTCCATTCAACGCCCCGCACTGGGATATCTTATAGAATCATTAAAGGTTACAGCATTTCAATGACGACCGCGCTTGCGCCACCGCCGCCGTTGCAAATGCCTGCAGCGCCCAACTTGCCGCCGTTTGCCGCGAGCACGCTCAGGAGCGTGACCACGATACGCGAGCCCGAGCTGCCGAGCGGATGCCCGAGCGCCACAGCGCCGCCCCAAGTGTCGACCTTCGTCCGGTCCAATCCAAGGATTTGCTCGTTGGCGATCGAAACCACCGCAAATGCCTGGTTGATTTCCCAAGCATCAATCTGATCCTTGGTCACGCCTGCTTTGGCCAAGGCCTTTGGAATCGCATCCGAAGGGGCCGTGGTGAACCATTCAGGTGCTTTTTCTGCATCCGCGCCGGCGCGGAACTTGGCGATCGGCTTCAAACCGTACTTTTCGACTGCTTCAGCACTTGCCAGAATCAACGCGGACGCGCCGTCGTTGAGTGTCGATGCATTCGCAGCTGTGACGGTGCCATCCTTGATAAACACTGGTTTGAGACCAGGAATTTTGTCAAACGAAACACGTGCAGGCTCTTCATCGGTATCGACGATCACAGGCACGCCGCTGCGTTGTGGAATTTCGACGGGCACGATTTCGCCTTTGAAAAATCCTTGGGCGATCGCGTTTTGGGCACGCTTATAGGATTCAATGGTGAATTCGTCTTGCATTTCGCGGGAAACATTGCACTCTTTGGCGCAAAGTTCGGCGGCATTGCCCATGTGGTAGTTGTTGTACACGTCCCAAAGACCGTCCTTGATCATGCCATCGGTCAATTCGCCATGGCCGAGTTTGTAGCCTGTGCGGGATTGGCCGAGGTAATGCGGCACGTTGCTCATGCTTTCCATGCCACCTGCGACGACAATATGTGCGTCACCGAGGGTGATGGCATTGGCTGCAAGCATGATTGACTTCATGCCGGATGCGCAGACCTTATTAATGGTAGTGCAGATGACGTTGTGGGGCAAGCCTGCAAAAACCGCTGCCTGACGGGCTGGGGCTTGGCCGAGATTGGCACCTAAAACGTTGCCCATATAGACTTCATCCACGTGGGAAGGGTCGATTCCAGCCTTGGCAAGCGCACCTTTGATGGCCGCTGCGCCGAGGCGTGTGGCAGAAACAGAGGAGAGCGCCCCTTGAAAACTGCCGATCGGGGTCCTGACCCCAGCGATGATATAGACTTCTTTACTCATAGATCCTTTGGATTTTACTGATGCTTCAAAATTAGAGCCTCGTGGCATGAATTCAAAACCCAAGGTAGAGATGATTGTTCTACGAATTTTTTGAGGCACCATCGCAGCGATGCTGCTTTTGCTTCCATTTTTGGAGAAAATTTTTCTCATTCAAAATCAATATGTTGCGCTAAAAACCCCAGAAATCAGAAAAATTTCTCGATCGGAATGTTGCAGGTTTCAAAACTGGGTGTATCTTTGTCTTAGGTTTGTTTGTTATGGTTAGTAAGGATCGCTGGAACCCCCATATTTCGGCGATCCTGTTTTTTATACCTACCTGATCGGCTCTCGAATTGAGTTTCGATCTCCCCAAATCAGCTTCTAATTTTCCTCCTGATGCTTCCTTCAGCGTTGCTGGAATTGCAATGAGCTTCGCTGAACTTCGTTTAGCTTCGCTGATATACTCAGTATTGGCTATTTTCAAAGGACTTCGTGATGTGCTTCGCAGTTCTGATTTGCTGAATGCGCAGGTACATCCATCAACCTCTCCGTTGCATGGGGCTTTGCTGGGAGGATGCAATTTCGATCCCGACACTAGCGCCTCGGGCCTTCCTTCGAATTGTCTCTCTGAACCGATAAAATTTTTTGTGGCCCAAAATGGCTCCTGGGGCACTTTTTGAAATTTTTTCTCAATTTCTTCAAAAATTTCTGGGCAAACACTTGCATTTAGGAAAAACGGCTATATCTTTGCCTCAGGTTTGTTTGTTATGGTTAGTAAGGATCGCTGGAACCCCCATATTTCGGCGATCCTGTTTTTTATACCTACCCAATCGATCCACTTCCCCGACCTTCTGAAAAAAAACGAAATAAATTTCAAGATCCTGCAACCTTGCTTTTACGGTCTGCGTAGAAAGAGCAGTTGATTGATTTAATGAATAGAAGCCACTGACGCCGCCCGGTGTTGGTGGCTTCGGTTTTTTATCGAAAATCCAATCAACGCTAGAGATTGTCGTAGTTGTCCAAATACCTTGTCTTCGACGGAACTGAGATAGGGGCCTTTTCGCATGCACTTAAAAAGAAACGAACCGAGTAGGCACCCCGGTTCGGTTTCTCAACATTCTTGCTTCTGACCTGCTTGCCGCTTCCGGCGTATTTTTCTCTCAAACGAATTGAGCCTCTGGATTATTGTATTGTGGCTACGAAACTTTCTGTTCGTGGTCGGAATGCGTTGGGATCCTGCGGCGGCGTTTCCTGTATTGCTGAATTCTGCGTTATTTTGCCACGTGATCCAAAATTACAATGAATAGCGCTGGCCCGAATCGACGAGGAAATGCTCCATCCTCCAATAGCGGCCTGAAATGGGCCGAGCGGCTCCCGCGTACAAGCCGCGCCCGATGGGTCATGATCGCAGTTTTTATTCTCATTACTGCATTTATACTCCCCAAGGACTTTGTCGCCGAGTACAACTACGAACTGGGCAAGCCTTGGCTAGCTGCCGAATTGAAGTCGGATTTTGATTTTGCAATCTACAAACCGCAGTCGCAGTTTGAGGACGAGAAACGTTTGGCCAAGGAAAGTGTGCCCCCGGTTTTCATTTTGGATTCGACGGTAGTCATGCGCACGTGGATTGCAGCAGCAGCAGCGATTGAACGGTCGTTTTCAGATTTTTTGGCTTACCGCGAAGCAGGAACCGGGCCTGAGCAAATCGAACTTCGTCAGCATATTCAGGACAAATATGGCGTAGACCCGGAATTGTCCTTGGCAGACCACGAGGACTTGCGCTCTTGGAAAGTCACATTTGCCAACAAGGCAGACGCCTTTGTCAAGGAGGTTTACACCGCCGGTCTCACCGATACCTCCAAATCTGCATTTACCACCGACTTGATCTATGTGCGTAAATCGGAAACAAGGTTGGTGCAGAAGGCTTTGGCGTTGTCGACTTCCGAACTTCCAGAATTTCTGAATTCTTCGCACCCTGGATTGGAGCCCGCGGAACGGCGCTTGCTCAGGGCGACGATTCTTCCACTCATGCGCCCCAATTTAAGATTTGATACCAAGGCCACTGAAGCTGAGCAATTGCGGGCTGTCCAACGGGTTTCCGCAGTGACAGACAAAGTAGCGAAAGGGGAAACTATCATCAGCAAGGGTGAGCGCGTGAACGAAGTGCACGAAGGCAAGATAAAATCCTACGTGTTGGCAAGGGCGGAGCGTTATGGACGCACACCCTACTTTGTGACCTTGAGCGGCCAATTGGTCATCGTGACGATCCTGACCATGTTGTTGGTCCTGTTTATCCGCAACAACCGCCCAAGACTGTTTTTCAGTCCCAGAAAGTTTTCCTTGGTGCTGCTCGTTTTCTTGACCATGGTCGCTGTGTTCACGTTGGTGTTGAAGCTGAGCGTATTGACCCAGGAAATTGCAGGGCTGAATTACATTTATCTTGCGCCTGCCTGCATGGTGACCATCATCCTCTCGGCATTTTTTGACTCGCGTTTTGCCTTTTTCGGGAATTTGATGGTGGCTCTTTTTGCAGGCTCGATCGTTCCAAATGGTTTTGAATACTTTTTTATTCAGTTGAGTGGCGGTACCGCCGCCGTATACAGCATCAATCGCCTGCGCAACCGGGCCGACTTCTTTATCTCCCTTTCCTTGATCTTTTTGACCTACGTTTTTTCCTACGTCGGCTACAAATTCTACGCGCGCGGAAGTTTTGCCAATATCGAATACATCAACTTGCTGCTTTTTGGCCTCAATGTGATGCTCACGCTGATCACGTACCCGATCATTTATGTGTTTGAACGGATTTTTGGACTCACTTCGGACCTGACCTATATCGAATTGCTGGATACCAACCATCCGCTGCTGAAAGAGCTGTCTGTCAGGGCTCCGGGAACGTTTCAGCATAGCATACAGGTCGCGAACCTCACCGAAGCCGTGCTCAACAAGATTGGCGGCAATAGCCTGCAAGCCAAAGTCGGCGCCTTGTTTCATGACGTGGGGAAAATGCTGAATCCCATGTTTTTTATTGAAAATCTTGGGGACCATCAAAATCCACACGATGCGGTCAGCTACCATGAAAGCGCCGATATCATCATCCGGCACGTGTCAGATGGCATTCGGCTTGCACAGGAGCACAATCTGCCCACAGAAGTAATTGACTTCATCAAAACGCACCACGGAACCACACGCGCAGAATATTTCTACCGCAAGCATGTCGAGGAGCATCCCGGCGAGGAAATCGATATCTACGAATTCCAATATCCCGGCCCACTGCCATTCACGCGCGAGATGGCCGTTTTGATGATCGCGGATTCGATTGAGGCAGCTTCCCGTGCGCAAAAGGATCATAGCCCGGATAAATTGTTGGCATTGGTGGAAAGCATCGTCGATTCAAAAGTGCGTCAACGGCAATTTGACAAGGCAAATCTCACTTTCCGGGATTTGGAAGACGCCAAACAGGTGATCTTTTCCATGTTGTCGAGTATCTACCATGGCCGCATCGAATATCCGGCGCAGGAAGTCGAGGAGTTGCGGGATCCCGTGGATTGAGAAGTATGGTTCCTATTTCGGCTGGAATTATTTGTGTATTTTTGATATGTAAATGCGTTAATCAGCGTCAATGATGAGACTGAAACAGATATTTCTTCTTTTGACTCTTGCTGTCTTGTCTTCAGGTCTTTGGGCACAAGGCGTTGCCCCTGACTTGATTGCATTCGAGGAAACGACCCACGATTTTGGCACTGCTGAGCAAGGCGCAAAAACGGAAACCGTTTTCCGGTTCAAAAACAATTCCAATGAAATCGTACGCCTTACCGGTGTGAAGGCCGCCTGCGGTTGCACCACGCCTGAATGGTCCAAGGACGACATTGCCCCGGGAGCATTTGGAGAAATCAAGGTTTCCTACAATTCGCAGCGTCTCGGAACTTTTCATAAATCTGTGGCAGTCAATTACAACGACATTGCGCAGCCGATCCAGCTGTACATCAAAGGCAACATTCTCGCGAAGCCCGGGACGGAAGAAGCCACCGTGGAGGCACCTGTGCCAAACTTATTGAAACCCGTTGCGCCGCCGATCAACTATTCGATGCCGCGGGGTGCGCTTTCCTTCGAAAAAACTGTCGAAAACGTGAAAGGGCTCAGTTCGGAGGAGGAACTTACGGTGGATTTTCGTTATAAAAACACGTCTTCCTTACCTGTAAAGATCAACAAGGAAAATGTCGAGCTGCAGGCGGGAATCACCATGCAGTTTAAGGACGAAGTGCTTGCGCCAGATCAGGAATCTTCGGTTTCGGTGAAGGTTTCGGGGAAAGCCATGAAGGCCGCCGGTGATGTCAATGGCTACTTTTCCAAAAATTTCTCCTTCCATACCGACGAAGCGTCCGGTCATAAGAAGGAGCTGAACATCAGCGGGAATTACAAAAGGATTTATTCGGAGGAGGAAAAAGCCAATTCGCCCCGCGTTGAGTTTGCTGCGACGAGCGTGGAAGGTGGCAAGATCATCGAAGGGGAGAAGTTTGTCTATGATTTCACTTTCAAGAATACCGGCAATTCGCCGTTGAAGATTCTTTCTGCAAAGCCGAGTTGCGGCTGCACCGCCATCAAGCCGATCGTCGATGCGATTGCGCCCGGCGACAGCGCTGCGATCACCGCCACATTTGACAGCAAGGGCAGGGTCGGCATGCAAAGTAAAAGCATCACGGTTACCACCAATGACATTGAAAACTCCACCATCGGGCTCAGATTCACTGTTGAAGTGGTAAAAGACCCCTTTCACGCAAGTGGAGTTGGTGGTGCCCAATAGTTGATTACCTTTGTACCGTTGAAGAAGGAATTGCAGGGAAGACAAATTTGCCGGGTTACTTCAGAAATAAACTTTGAAACGGTCGTCTTCGCTTTGCGTATACGCCATCAAATTGCATCCTGTGGTGCAGTTGCTCTTTGAAAGGCGAAAATGTAAATTTTTGTCTCACAAGCACAAGATTAATGGGGGTGAATGGAATCGACGGGATGTGTTGAGGTGAGTAAGCATGCAGCGCGTTGTGGGAGTAGCGCTAGAAAGCGAACCCTCAAACAATATTTGGCAACACTCAGTTCGCTCTCGCGGCCTAATTAGATTAGGAAGCTAGACGTCTCTCGGTACGGTATGCCTGCCCGCTGTACCTATGAGGCGCTCATCAAATGACAGGATCGGGATGCGACGCCCTTAAGCATCCCTAAGAGTTAGGGGATCCATCTTCAACCAACGCCCTGCCATTCGGGTAGGTTGAGGAAAAATAATAGATTCGGCTAAGCATGTAGAAAGCTCATTGATCCCTTCTCCGGACCCGGGTTCGACTCCCGGCACCTCCACCCATTGGAGTTTGAGTTGCACAGCAAGTAAAGCGTTCGAAACGTTGGTTTCCTTTGGAACCATCGCTGTTTGGCGCTCTTACTTTGCGCTGATGCTTCATTCCTCTTCAAGTCAGCAATGCCAAGGTTCATCTTGGTGGTGCTGACTTTTTTGTTTTGGTGCATTTTCCTTACAGCCAGGAATTCCAACAAATCAATCGATCCTTGGACATTCGTGCCTTTGTATGTATATTGATCTCGTTGTCTCATGGTTTGAATCCAATGAGGTTCAGAACCAATTGATCGCAGAGGAACTAGATCTATGGAACGAATGTTTACCCGACTGTTGTTGTTTGGCATCAGCCTTTTTCCGGTTGGTGCCGCTGCCGAAGGCGTAACCTGCAATTTGGCCTTGGCGCATTCCGTAACGAATGCCACTTGCACAAGCTTTTCAAATGGCAGCATCAACCTTACCGCTTCTGGCCAAAACGGTGCCGTGACTTACCTATGGTCCACAGGAGCCACGTCGGAGGACCTTTCGGGCTTGGCTGCCGCAACCTATACCGTCACCGCCACCGATGCAATGGGTTGTATGGCTTTTGACACGGTGGTCGTGGGTGCAACGACCACGGTTTCCGTCGATTTGGGCTCAGATACAGCGTATTGTGATTTCATCGGAAGGGTACTTGCGCCTGTATTGCAAGGTGCCACGCAGTACCAATGGCAAAATGGGGCGTCGACGAGCACTTTGAATATCAATGCTGCCGGAGTTTATTCCATATATGTTCAAAATCAGGCAGGTTGCTTTGCCACGGATACAGTGGTGCTGACACAATTACCGCAACCGATCGCTGCGATCGCAACCAAACATCCGGGTTGTGGTTCGGTATCCGGCTTGTTGGATTTGTCGGTGGGTGGTGGAACACCACCCTATTCCTATACATGGTCCAATGGCGCAACGACCGAAGATTTGATGGCGGTGCCCAATGGCAGTTATGCCGTCACGGCTTCCGATTCCAATGGTTGCAAGTCGCAGACAAGTGCGATCGTCATTGCCGAGGGCATCAGCCCCGGATATGAAGCAGGTGGTCCCAGAATATGCGGCGCTGACAGCGTCCGATTTCGGCCATTTCGCTATGGAATGTCTTTTGACGGAGTGGACGATTATTTGGAAATCCCCGATATCGCGGCGATCCGACCCTCGCCCACGTTTACGATCGCATGCTGGCTTTTTCCTGAATCGTCGAGTGGGCAACCACAGACGGTCATTGAAAAGCGAACGCCGGCACAAAACGGATACATCATTCGCTTTGATCCGGTAACTGGAAGGCTGCATTTCCGGTTGCAAAATGGGCCGTTGTTGTCTGTCTTTTCAAGCAATGACAGCTTGCCTGCACATCAATGGAGCCATATTGCCATGGTTGTCAACGGCACCACTGTGTCCATTTACATCAACGGGGTGCTGGATCATTCGCTCACCTACACAGGCGGCATCGAATTGACGATTGGTACGCCGGTCAGGGTCGGTGGGGGGCCTGGAAGTTGGGATTTTAAAGGCATTGTCGATGCGTTGGTGCATTGGAAAATCGCGTTGACCGCCTCGGAAGTATCTGAACTCAGCCTGAAGGATTTGCCCGTTTCCTTACCCGAGATTGGCCTTTATTTGAATTTTGACCAAGCTCCACAGCGTGCTGAGGCTACGGATTGGTCAGCCAATTCCAACCATGCCCAGCTGATCAATATGGACACGATGCTTGCTTGGGTGGAAGCCAACCCGATGCAACTCGATTTTCTCTGGACCTTTGGAGACGGAGGTGTTTCTTCGGCAGAATATCCATCGCATGCTTACATTCCCGGAACCTTTCAGTCGATGCTCACCACGTTGACCACAACTTCGGCCCAAGGTTGCGAGTCGATCGATACCTTGGTGCTTCCCATTCATATTCCCGCTGATCCTTTCATCATGGCAGATACAGCAGGAAGCTATTGTTTGGGTGACACGGTACGGCTTTGGCTTGATCAGACCTATGATACCTACAACTGGTCGACGGGGGAGGTCAATGATTCGATCACGGTGGTGAATTCAGGACTTTATGCTGTCACTGCAAGTGATACGATCGGTTGTGTTCATACAGGGGATTTGCCGATCAATTTCAATCCCAATAGCACGCCGATGCCAGTGATCACTCCGGGAGGAAATCTGATACTTTGTCTTGGGGATACCTTGGTGCTCGACGCGGGTGCTGGATATGCCAGCTACAATTGGAACAATGGCGCAATAAGTTCCACGGTTTCAGTGGTGGATTCAGGTGTATTTGTCGTGACGGTTGGCAACGGATTTGGCTGCGAAAATACCTCTGATACTGTTTTTGTTAGTGCAATTGCGCCACCGATGGCCGCAATTACTGCCAGCAACGACACTTTGTTTGCAACGGCCGGCCTCGGCCATCAATGGTATCTCAATGGAATGATGATTCCGGGTGCAATCTCAAGCTTTTATGTGCCTTCGGTGAATGGCGACTACAGTGTCGTTGTGACTGGTGCCGGGGGATGTACGACTTTCTCAGATCCCTATTCCATGATCGTCGGTGTATCCGTGGCCCAGGCATGGGGATTTTCGACGGTATTTCCCAATCCGACCCGGGAAGGAGCGACGTTACGCATTTTCCTGCAACGGCCACAAACAGTGAATTGGATGCTGCTTGACCCGACAGGAAGGGAAATTGCGGCTTCAGAATTGAAATGTGACCTTGGTCCAACGGAGATCGCGCTTCCCACTTCGGAATTGGCCAAAGGGTGTTATCTGCTGAAAGTCACTTCAGCCGGAATTCCGTGGGTAACGCGGTTGACCAAAATCTAAAGCAGACGGTTGGTACACAGCACCATTACTGGGGCAATTTGGACTTCAAAAAGTCGTAAAGCACAGCGCCGAAGGCGGCTGCAGAGAAAACAATGACATACGGAAGGTTACGCGCGCCAATCAGTGAATAGACCGGGCCCGGGCAGGCACCGGTCAGCGCCCAACCCAAACCAAAAAGCATTCCCCCGATCACGTTTGCTTTCCATCTGTAGGTGGGCGGTGTGACGATGATGGTCTGACCCTCCAAGGATTTTGCCTTGAATTTTTTGATCAATAGAATAGAAATCGCCCCAACGGCGACCGCACTTCCAATCGTACCATACATATGAAACGATTGAAAATTGAACATTTCTTGGATTCGAAACCAAGAAACCACCTCGGCCCGCAGCAGGATAAATCCAAACAGCATTCCGGGGATGAAGTACAAAAATGAAGGAACTTTTTTCATGGCGGTCAAGGTTGAAGCAACGTTGGAAGGAGGTAGGGATAGATCAAATGCGTCATGAGCAATCCGCCGGCGAAAAATGCGATGGTGGCCAGCAAAGACGTCCCGCTCAATTGTGAAAGCCCCATGATCGAATGCCCGGAGGTGCAACCACCTGCATACCGAGTCCCAAAGCCGACAAGTAGCCCGCCGATAATACAAAACAATACCTGTGTCAAGGAGAAGCCATTTTCGCCCCCGAGCAATTGCGTTGGATACAGACCGGATTGAACTGTAACCCCTTGGGAGGCCAATTTGGTTTGTGCCTCCACGCCGATACCGGCTTTTTCAGGTCCTGGAAGAAAGGAAAGTACCAATCCCGCCGCGACGATGCCGACTGCAAACCAGAGCCGCCAATTGTTCTTTTCAGGTTCGTAGGCAAAATATCCTTGCCGTTTTCTGAAAATGACCGCCACAAAGTCGCGGATGCTGCCGGAAATGCCAAATTGGCGATTGCCCATCAGCAGCAACAACGGCACCATCAGCCCGATCAGCGGGCCTGCCACGTACCAAGGCCAAGTTTTGGTAAGTATTTCCATGTTCACAAATCAATATTTTGCGACGGATGAGTCGACTTCGTCAGCCCAGGCCAAGATTCCGCCTGTCAAATTGTATAGATTTTGGAAACCAAATTGGCTCTCCAGCACGCGAATTGCATCCGCACTGCGTTTTCCGCTGCGGCAATGGACAACAACTTTTTTGTCCAGCGCAATTTTGTCGGCGTTGTCGCTGACCGTTTTGAGCGGAATCAGCAAGCCACCCAGATCGGCAATTTCGTATTCGTAGGGCTCGCGCACGTCGATCAGCTGAAAATCAACCTTGAGATTGCGCCAGGAAGCCAATTCGGCGACGCTGATTTCCTTGACTTGTTTCAATTCGTTTTCCTTCGGAATCCCGCAAAATTGGTCATAATCAATCAGGCCGGTCTGCGTCGGATTTGTCCCATTCAAAGGATTTTGGAGGTCTTTGACGATATCAAGCGTCCGCGTTTCAAAGGTGAGCGCATCAAAAAGAAACAATCTTCCCGCCAGGGTTTCACCAACGCCTGTGACTACTTTGATCACCTCATTGGCTTGGATGCTGCCCAAGATGCCGGGAAGCACGCCGATCACACCGCCCTCGGCGCAGCTCGGGACCAAGCCTGCGGGAGGCGGTTCGGGAAATAAATCGCGGTAATTGGGACTCCATTCGCCCTTTTTGTCGCGGTAATTAAAGACCGAAGCCTGACCCTCAAACCGGAAAATGCTGGCGTAGACATTCGTTTTTCCAAGGAGGACACAGGCATCATTCACGAGATAACGCGTCTGGAAATTGTCGGTGCCGTCTGCGACGACATCGTACTGGTCAATGATCTCAAGCGCATTTTCGGAGGTGAGCCGCAGGTTGTGCAGCACATAATTGACATAGGGATTTTGGGCGCGCAACCGGTCCACGGCAGCTTCAACTTTGGGACGACCGACATCGGCGAGCGTAAAAAGCACCTGCCTTTGTAGATTGGAGGCATCCACCACATCAAAATCGAGAATGCCGATCGTGCCGACGCCTGCCGCGCTCAGGTACTGAAGCAGAGGTGCGCCAAGACCGCCGGTGCCCACCACCAACACCTTGGCAGCCTTGAGTTTACGTTGTCCCTCGATGTTGAATTCGGGGATGATCAGGTGGCGGCTGTAGCGCGCCAATTCTGCGTTGGAAAAGGAGATTTCGGACATGGGAGTGATAATGGAGAATGGAAAATGGGAAATGGAAAATGGAGAATTGCGAAGCATATCACGTCAGTAAACCCGAAGGGTTCACGCAAGCAATGGAAAATGGAGAATTGCGAAGCAATCGACGACGTCAATTGAGAAGCATATCACGTCAGTAAACCCTACGGGTTCAGCGCAGCTAATAGAAAATGGAATTCTTTTGCTGCTCAGGGTTGGGTTATTCATTGATAATTAATGTTCCAGGTTTGGATCTCGGCCGCCGGCGATGGCGGGAACGATGCTCAAAACCGTTTCGGAGGATATCGGTGTTGCGCCCAGTTCCAAGGTACGGATGTCCGTGCTGCCTTTGAAGATGCGCAGGTAGGAACGGATGTTTCCTGCCTCGTCGAAGAGTTGTTTTTCCAAGTCTGGAAATTGTGCAGATAGCTGCGTAAATGCCTCTTGGACAGTGTTTCCGGAAGCATCTACCTTGCTTTCATTCGCGGTGAATTTGCGAAGCGGAGTGGGGATGATAATCGTAGCCATAGAAGTTAATAGTGAAAAGGTAAAAGTGAAAAGTATTTTGAGGATCAGGGTTTTAAACCGATCAGGATTTCTATTTCCATGTTGTTGATGCGGTCTCCGATTGCACAAGGACTTCTTCTACAAATTGTCCCTGTTCATTCAGTTGCCAACTGCGCGACAGGGTGGGCCCCGCGGCGGTCGTGGTCACGATGAGGTAGGAAAACCAAGGAACAGCGTTGGTGCGATCGGTTTCCGAAGGAATCGCAGGATGGTTGGGATGGGAATGGTAAATTCCCAACAAGTCCAAGCCGTTTTCCAGCGCGAATTGTTCGGCCAACAAATAGTCTGCCGGGCGGATGCTGAATCTTCGTTTCCGGTCGCCTTCGAATACATTCTTCGCGGCAAGAAAATGGGTCACTTGTCGGGTTTCCCCGTCCTTTCCAAAGAAAAAGCCGCAGCCTTCCTCGGGATAGGCACGAAACAGGTGCGCACGGATTTCGTCGAGTATCGATGCTTGAAAACTGATTGTTGGAGCCATTTTAGATGAAGATTTCGGGGAAAAGTTCAATTGATTTCTCGGCGCTGTCTGGAAGGAGCGTTACAATGACCCCCTCGGATATCGACTTGGCGAGTGCAAGGGCCCCGACAAGATTTCCTGCCGAGGAGGAGCTCAACAACAAGCCTTCGTAGCGGGCTGCATCGCGCATCATCGCATAAGCTTCGTCGGTAGTGACCACCAACCTTGCATCTGCCGCGGCCGGATTGTAGATTTTGGGGACATCCGAAGTTTCGAGGTGTTTCCATCCCTCCATCGCATGCATGGCGATATCAGGTTGCAATTCGATGGCTTGAATTTGCGGATTCAGCTTTTTCAATGCAGCGGATGTGCCGACAAAACTGCCTGTGGTGCCCAAACTTGAAACAAAATGTGTGATTCGGCCCTGGGTTTGCGCCCAGATTTCGGGCGCTGTTCCGAGGGTATGGGCAAGTACATTGGCGGGGTTGCTGTATTGGTCGGCATAAAAATAGGCTTCGGGATCTTTGGCTAGAATCTCCTTGGCCAGACGTTGTGCACCGTCGCCGCCTTCCATGGAATCCGAAAACACCAATTGCGCGCCGTAGGCTTTGAGGATTTGTTTCCTTGCGGCAGCCATATTGTCGGGCACGACAAGTTTAGTTTGAATGCCGATTGCAGCACCGATCGCCGCGTAGGCAATGCCCGTATTGCCACTTGTAGCATCGAGCAAGGTCTTTTCCGGATTGAGCAATCCTGCTTTTACGGCCTGTAAAATGATCTGGTATGCGGCGCGGGCTTTGACACTTTGCCCGATTTGATGCCATTCCAATTTGACATAAACCTCGACGCCGGGTTTGTTGAGCAGTCGCCTGATTGGCACAAGGGGGGTATTCCCTACCTGTGCCGCAAGCGAATGCAACCTGGATTGTAGTGGTGAAAGTTGTGTAACCGTATTCATATTGAAGGGATAAAATGCAGTAAATAAAAAGCCCCGCTTTGTTGGCAGGGCTCAAGCAGTCATTGGGATCAATGAAGCTACGCCATGCCGGAATGCAAATCGCAACAGCAACAAAACATAACTCCTTGACAGCCTTTGATATTCATTTTTCTATTTTACGTATTTCAAACGATTGGAAAACAAAAAACCCCACCATCATGGAGGGGCCGCATCAGATTTCGAACAATCGAAAAATCAATCCATGCAGGTCATCCCTCCGAAACGGAAGCGGGACAACAACAGGTATGGATCGCAGAAAACATCTTGCTGCAATGTTCGTGTGCCGCATTCACAAAAACAAGCGCGATGTTGATTTTATTTTTGAAGAGGCGATTGGAGGATGATCCGGAAGCGTCTGCAAACTATGCTATTGCTTGACCACGCGGGCATTCCGTACAATTTCTGCGCCGGCTGAATTGGAAACGGAAATCAAGTAGGTCCCGGCAGGCAATTCTCGAATGGAAAATGGGATTCTGTTTTCGCCTGAATTCCAGCTCACTTTCAGGGTTTTGACATTTTTCCCTGTAAGGTTAAGCACGCGCAGTTCGCCTTTGTCGGCTTTGTCGGCAGTGAATTCCAATTCCGTTTCACTTGCGGTTACGGTCGGATTCACTTTGACCAAGGCTTCACTGAATCCGCAACCCTCGATCGTGGTGATCCCGGAATATTGGGATTCGCCGTTTCTGTCGACCATTTTCAGGCGGTAATGGCAAAACCCGTTCGGCAGATTCAAAGGCGCGCCCTCTGCCCACCGATAGTTTTGAATCGCCTCGGAATTGCCCGCTGCAGGGATTTTTGCTTCTGCTGTCCAAGTTTTGCCATCGAGGGAACGCTCCACGTCAAAATGACTCATTTCGATTTCCTTTTCGGTCACCCAATCCAAGGCCATCTTCCCGGATTCGCATTCGCCCTGCAAAAAGGTGAGGGTAGCCGGGAGTATCACGCAGGAAATGGGCTTGGGCGCACAAGGGGAGAGGGTTGTGTTGGAGATGACCAAGGCATTGCCACTAGCGAGGAGCGTTCCTGCAGCAGGGATTTTTAAGTCATAAATGGCACCCGTCGTGGCGACGGACCCCAAAAGGGCGAGGTTTGCGTCAAATTTATAGATGGCATTCGTTGAGCCTACATAGACATTGTTGCAGGCATCCAAAACGAGGCCCCCATTGGTATTTCCGCTGCCGAAAAATCCGCCTGAGAATCCGCCGCCGGTGATCGGGGTGGACGCCACAAGTGCGCCCGTGGCAATGTCTCTTTTCTGAAGCGTATTGCCATTGTTGGTATATACGTGGGTGGTATTGGCGTCGATCACATTCATGCCTTGGACGCTTTGCGCCATGTAGGCCGGGCTGTAATAGGGATGCGCAACCCCCGTTGCCACGCTGTAAACGATTCCAAAGGTTTGATTCAGGCAAATCAGGTTGTCATTGCTCAGGAGATAATAATTGCCATTTCCGCCTGTGATCAAGCCTCTGATTTCCTTCATTCCGACGGGCGAAACGTTGTAGGGGCTGCCTACCATTTGGTTGCCGTTGGTCAGGTTGAGGTTGAAGACATGACCTTGTGGAGAAGTGAGGCCAATGATTCGGCTGCCGCCCGAGACGAGCTTGGTGTTGTCGCAGCTCAAGATCAAGGTCCAGTATTCATCGAGGTTGAAAAAGGGACCATTGTTGGTGAATGTGGTCGCCCCCGCAGTGGTCAATCTCCGAATTTTTGCCGCAGAGCCGCTGGTAATGAAGACATCGCCTGCCGGCATGGTCAGCAATTCACCAAACCAGGCATTGGAGGTATCCCAAGGCGACACATGCGTCCACTGCAATGTGCCGGCGCTGTTGTATTTCTTCAGGTTGTAGCCCATTCCTCCGCCAAAGACATAGACATTTCCCGCTGCATCGTTGTCGACTTCAAAAGCGCGGTTGAATGGGGCAGGAAGGGCCGGATTGATCGTCCAAGGGTCGATCACAATTGCCTTTTGATGGTCGTAAGCGCCCAATTCGAAGGTCACTTCGTCGCCATCAAGTTCAAATTCGACGGGGATGTACATGCTCGCGTCGTCAGCGTACCAAGCTTTGGGGGCTTGGTCGACCAATTCGCCCAACACTGCTGGCAAGTGAATTTGCCCTTGTGCATCCAAAGAAGGTGTTGCCCCGCGCCACCGCAGGCGGATTTGTGAAGCATCTGCGCCTGCTTGCAAATGAAAGCTGTATTTCAACCCACGGTCGCCTTCGCCTGCAAATTCAGCATCGATTCCCGGATAGATTTCAGCGTAACGCAAGCGCTCAAAGGCATTGGCATGATCCACATTGACAAATTGATCGCCTACGGGATAGCTATACGTGTAAAATTCGTCTCTTTGGTCCAAGGGCTGAAGGACAGCTTGTTGCGAAATCCCCACAAATTCCATCGAAATGCGGCTGCTGAGGATTTGACCACGTGGTGCCCCCTCTTCGTGCTCCTCCTGCGGCTCCTGCGCTGCGCGTTCCTGCTTCTGAATGAGGTAATGAATGCCTTTGTCGCCCACCAAAACCTGCCATCCGAAGCCGTGGTCCATCACAAACCGGCCATGATCTCCAAATCCCTGTGCCAAGGCATCGTATTGTCCTCGATTTTCAATGAAATCCTGCGGACTCTTGAGCGAAATGGTCCAGTCCTGCTGCGCGATGGCGGGTTGGAAATGCGAAAACAAGCAAACAAACGTAGCAAGGAAGGGGATCAGTCGAATTGCAGGCATTGATGAAGGACAAAATTGATGAATCCAAGTGTGTAGGCGCTACCGTTCGCCCAACATGGCACAATTTATAGAAAATGCTTCAGCTTTCCCAAAAGCCTGAAATTTGAAGGATTAGGCCATTCCAAAATCCGTGGAAATGGGAATATCTTTGGGCTTGAAACCAGTACTGATGAGAAACGCTTTTGCAAATTTTTTGGTCTTGACGCTATTGGCAGCAAGCTTTTTGGGCGTATTCCATCAATTTGATCCCGATTTCAGGCTGCAGTTTGACAGGCAATTCAGGCTGATTGCCGCGCAGGATGCGGTTCACACAGTTGCTCCTGCTCAACTCCGCAAGACGCACGTGCGCCATTCCTCCAAAGTCTGGGCCAAAATTGATGCCCAAGCCTTGGCTACCCCCAAGTCCAAAACCTTGGATTTGACCACCTTGGCGCATCATTTGACGGCCAATGCAAAAACGGATTGGGAACGCGTGCGGGCGATTTATCGCTGGATTGCCGAAAACATTGCCTACGACGACGCCGGTTACAACAGCGGAAAGTATGGTTTTAATGATGCCAATGAGGTTTTGCGACTTCGAAAGGGCGTCTGCGACGACTATGCCGATTTGTTCAAGGCCATGGCGGAATCCGCAGGTTTGGCCTGTGAGAAAGTAACGGGCTGGTCCAAAGGCTACGGGTATTCGGTTGGGTCCAAAATGGACAAGCCCGACCATGCCTGGAACACTGTTTTTGTAGAAGACGAATGGCATTTGATCGATGTGACTTGGGCCGCTGGATTTGGCGAAACCGTCAATGGCAAGCTCAAAACCACCAAGAAGTTCAAGGATCAATGGTTTGATACTGCCCCCGCCGAATTCGTGTTCAAGCATTTGCCAGCTGATTCCAAATGGCAGTTGATTCCGTTTCCACTTTCCCTTGCAGAATTCCAAACGTTGCCATTGGCCGGTCCCGACCTGTTTGAAATGGGTTTTAATGCCAACAAGGTCATCGCTGATCACCGCGCGGGCAATGCCAAGGAGTTACCCTTGGTTTATGATCATCCCTTTGATATTCAGGCTATTTCTGTCCCGACTTACCGGGCGTTTTCTTTGAAAAATACGCTGACGCTTGAATTCGAATGCTCAAATTGTGCCGCCATGGCGGCCGTCTCGGAGGGGGTGATGACGGCCTTCAGCCAAAAAGGTCCCCAATTTTCATTGACCTTTTCGCCAGGGGTTGGAACCTTGGGAATTTTCGCGAAAAAGGACAAAAAGACGCGCAATTATTCGGGAATCATGGAATTTGAAGTGATCGATGGGAAAAAAGGCCATACCAATGATCCTGTTTAGAGATTCCGTTATCTTGAACGTCGAATGGCGAGTTCCCAAATTCAAAGTTGGCGTGCAATCGCAGTGTTTTTCGGTCTGATTTTGGCTGAAGGATTGTTGTTGACCTACATTCCGAAAGCAGATCAGACCTCGCATATCGATGTTTGTTGCGATTCGGTGGACCTGGATTCGCTTCCACAGCCCATCGATTCTTCTGCTGCCAAAGTCCTTCAAAATCCTGATTCGATTTGGAAAGCCATTGATGCCCATGCCCTTGCAGCGCCCTCGGAAGTCGAAGACAGCATCTACAGCCTTGCACAATACCTCTTTCGACCCGCAAAAAATGACTGGGAGAAAGTTCGCGCATCCTATCGTTGGATTGCCGACCGCATTGCCTATGACGATGCCGCCTACAACTCGGGCCGTTATGGTTTGGCAGATATTCAGGTGATTTTTAAGATTCGCAGGGGTGTTTGCGAGGACTATGCGAATCTCTTCAACCTGCTGATGGCCCAGGCACAGATTCCGAGTCGCAAGATTGTCGGATTCACTAAGGATTTCAGTTCGCTGCGCACACGGGGATCGCTCGAACCCGACCATGCGTGGAATGCGGTTTATGTGGACAGTGCGTGGCACCTGATCGACGTGACCTGGGCGGCGGGATACGGTCAGCTGCGAAATGGAGTGCTGCATTCGACGAAGCGCTTTGAAGATTTTTGGTTTGCCCCTCCGCCGGGCGCCTTCATTTTTACGCATTTGCCCGACGAAGGCCGCTGGCAATTGCTGGAAAACAGCCTCAGCGTTGCCGAATTCGAATGTTTGCCCAATGTTTCCGCTGATTTTTTCAAATTGGGCTACGAATGGCAACCGCTGCTGGATCAGTTGAATCAGGGAAGCCTTCAGGAATTGCCCACGGTATTCACCCATCCCTATGCTGTCAAAATCGTCGACGCACCCAAGGTCCGCTACCTTGATCCGGACAGTCTGCAGCTCCGGTTCGTTTGTACAGATTGCAAGGGAATGGTGGCCCAATCGGGTGGGCGATTCTTTGATTTTGAACAAACAGACAGCCTTTATTGCCTCGACTTGAAACCCAAAAAGGGAAGCCTGCGGGTCTTTGGCAAAAAGCGGAAGTTCGCCACGCGCTTCGAAGGCATTGTGGAATTCTGGGTGCGCAAAACGCCCTTGGCTGCAAAGGTGCCCTAGAAACGGGGTCGCGGTTGGCAACGCCGCATCAGTTATCCACCAAGACTGATTTTACCTTGGAATCGCCTTCGGGATCCGCTACCTTTGTGCCCGCATCCGCTATTCCCGGATGCTTCAGAATCGATGTCATCTTCCTCCCAATTCAGCAAGAGTCTCGCGACTTTGCAACTGTCTCCTATTGTTTCCATTTCCGAACGTGCCCGTGCGCTTGCCCCGGGCTATATCGCCGAAACCGGCGAAGACTTCATCTATTGGCAGCGCGGCGAGATCAACTTCCCAACCCCGGATTACATTGTCGCCGCATGCGGAAAAGCTTTGGCAGCCGGCCTCACCAAATACCCCAAATCAGGTGGCGAAACCGTGTTCAAGGAGGCCATCGCCCGCAAAATGGCCCGCGTCAATGGCGCCAAAGACCTCAATGCTGACGATGTGATCGTCACCTACGGCGGACAAGAGGCTTTGGAATTGGTGTTCAAGCTGTTTGAAGGGCAGCGCGGCGCCGGATTTGCTCCCGCTTGGAGCTGTGTTTTGGAAAATTTTGTGCCTTATTGCCAGATCGACTTCGAAGAAGTGCCACTCAACGCCGATTTTTCGGTGAATTACGAGGCCTTGGACGAAGTTTTGCAGGATGTCGCCTTCTTTTACCTGAATACGCCGCAAAATCCGACCGGCAAGGTCTTCACCGAATCGGAAATCCGCAGCATTGCCGATCTCTGCGAAAAATATGGCGTTTATTTGATCAGCGACGAAGCCTACGAACGGATCGTATTCGACGGATTGGACTATTTCAGTCCGATGGCGCTGAACAAGGAGTTCATTTTGGGTTGTTATACCCTGAGCAAAACCTACGCAATGACCGGCTGGCGCTTGGGTTACATCGTTTGCCGCGACCCCAAAATCGCCCGGATGCTGCGTTTGGGCGATTACAGCCAAACCGCAGGCGTCGTGACCTTCTTGCAACATGCAGGCGCTGAGGCGCTCGACAACATCGAGGCTGAAGAAGCCTTCCTCGCACCGATTTTGGTCGAATACGAGCGTCGCCGCGACTACCTCTACGACCAATTGTGCACCATCGAAGGGCTTGTGATCAACCGTCCCCAAGGCGCCTTTTACTTTTTCCCCGACTTTGCAAGCTTCATTCCCCCGCACATCCCTGCGCAGGCCCGCAACCTTTATGTGTTCCAAAAACTCATGGACGAAGGCGTTGCGACGGTCTTTGGCCTGGCATTTGGCAAACACTTCGGCACAAGCCTGCGGTTGTCATTCAGCTGCACCGGCATCGAAGACATCGATCGCGGCATCAAACGGATGAAGGTCGCGCTGGAAAAGTGCAAAGCTGAGTTTGGTGTAACAGGCGGCGTTTGAGGATCCTGATGATGTTTTGAATGCGAAGGGGGCGCTAACACCATGCGGTGTTTGCGCCCCCTTCGCTGTTTTGCTGCAACATGATTGCTCTGTGGGACTGTTTGCCTACTGTTCGCAGTGAATTCTCGATCGTATGAGGGAAGCCGCACTTTGGTTCGCAATAAATGAATCGTCAATTGTAGCGGCAACAGCAATGCTATAAAAGGAATCATTTAGCTAATAAAAATGCTAAATTTTTCCCGCAGGTCAACCAACTTCCCAAAAATCCTCTTATCTTTGTCACCATGTCCGCAACGCAAACATATTCTGTCGGGGTCCTCACGCGCTATATCAAGCAGCGGTTGGAGGGCGATCCCTTGTTGCAGGATGTTTGGGTGACGGGCGAAGTGAGTAACCTCACGCAGCATGGCTCAGGACACGTGTATTTTACGCTCAAGGACGAAGAGGCGCAACTCAGTTGCGCCATGTTCAAGGGTGTCGCCATTCGCTATTTGCGGAAAATGCCCAAACACGGGGCCAAAATTGAAGTGCGGGGCGAATTGAGCTTATATCCGCCGCGCGGCAGCTATCAATTGATCGTGCGCGAGATGCAATTCGCAGGCGAAGGCGACCTGCACCAACGGTTTTTGGCATTGCGCGACAAGCTGCAGGCCGAAGGACTGTTTGATGCGGCGTTGAAAAAGCCGATTCCCCGTTTTCCGAGGACCATTGGCGTCGTGACCTCTCCTACGGGTGCGGTCATACGCGACATCGTGGATACCCTCCGGCGCAGGTACCCGCACGTGCGGGTCGTGCTCGCGCCCACGGTCGTACAAGGGGATGCAGGCGCGGATTCGATCGTGCGTAGTTTGGCTACGCTGAATGCCATTCCGGAAATCGATGTGATCCTGCTCGCAAGGGGAGGAGGTTCGTTGGAGGACCTTTGGTGCTTCAATGAAGAACGTGTCGCGCGGGCAATTGTGGCGTCCGAAGTTCCCGTGATCAGTGGTGTGGGTCATGAAACAGATACCACCATCGCAGATTTTGTTGCCGATTTGCGCGCGGCTACCCCGACGGCAGCTGCCGAACAGGCGGTTCCGTTAGCTTCCGACTTGCGGGCAAGCCTGACGCAGGTGGAGCAGCAAATGGGGCGAAGCCTGCAGCATTTCATTGAAGTCAGGCAGCAGATGCTCGACGACTACCAACGACAGATGGAGGCTACGTTGCTGCATCAACTTTCATCGGCGCGGCAACAAACCGAGCATTTGGAGGGGCAATTGTTGAGTAGCATGTTGGGCACGATCAGTTTCAAGCGGCAGACCATGAACGATATGGCCCATCGTTTGGAATCGGCGGCTGTCGGCTTGATCGACAAGCAGCGCAACGCGCTTCAAATCATGGAATTGCAGCTCAAGAGTTTTGATTTCAGAGATGTTTTGAGCCGCGGTTTCAGCATTACTACGTTGGCCGGAAAGCCCGTCTTGGATGCAACCACGCTTGCTGAACAAGACGAAATCACCACCTATTATCACCAAGGAAAATCAGTGTCAAGTGTCAAAAAAACAGAAGATTACCACGGAGGAGAATGAACCATTCTCCTTGGAGGACAGCCTGCGGGAAATCCGTGAGATCCTTCAGAAAATGCAGATGGGGGCCAATGACTTTGATGAAAACATCAAGTTGTTTACCCAGGGCACCGCTTTGATTGCGGATTGCCGGAAGTATCTGGATACAGCAGAAATGTCGGTCAAGCAGCTCATCAACGGTCCGAAGGGTCCGGAAGCCGTGGACTTTGAATGAGCTTTCCCACATTCTGCGTTACTTTTGGGGATTTTTTTCCGTTGACAGGCGGTGGCGAGTCCCTACCTTTGTGTTGTTTAGAATTGTTTAACATTCCCTTAAGTCGATTAAGTTATGGTTATTGAAGGTAAATTGCATGCGAAGTTTGAGACGCAACAAATCTCAGACAGCTTCAAGAAGCGCGACTTCGTTGTTGAATACGTTGACAATCCGCTGTATCCGCAGTATGTCACGTTTCAAATCAACCAAGACCGTGTTTCCTTGGTGGACAATTTCGCAGTGGGGGATAAGATTGAGGTGACCTTCAATCTACGTGGCCGCGAATGGACAAACCCTCAAGGTGAAAAGAAGTACTTCAACACGCTCGAAGCTTGGCGCGTTCAGAAGGTGGAGGCTGGCGCAAGCACCCCATCCAATGGTGGCGGTCAAACAGTACAAATCGGAGTGCCAGCGGATATTTCCGGTGACAACTCCGACGACTTGCCGTTCTGATTCCTGACGCTCCTTTTTAGGAGTAGCCCCTGTTGTTCCTTCCTGATTTTTTATAGCTTCCGCTGTTGCTTCAGGTGCGGGAACCGCAAAAAAAGCCGATTCTATTTTTTGAATCGGCTTTTTTTGATGTGGTGGTGGGATTTTGATGTCGATTATTCCGCCCACGCGTCAAGCGCCTTGAGTTCGGCGTCGATGCGCGTCAACCATTCCCGTTGCATGCGGTTGCTTTCGCCATGATTGGTGCCTTCATCATATTCATTTTGCATCTGATAATTGGCAGCGATGATCGCTTTTGCAGCGTTGTCAATCCCTGATTTTCCGAGTCTGCACGGGTTGGGATGTTCTGCAAAAAATTTGCGCAGCTTGCGGGCATGGATTTCAGTGATGTCAAAATGGCCTTGTTCATGCAGCAACAAGGAATGCGTCGGCTCCTTCACCCAAGACCCGTGCGGGACAAAAATGGCGTAGGCTTCGACGGTAAATCCTCGGTAGTCGCAATTCCATGAGAACGTGATTCCTGATTCGGTCAAGGCATCCATGTTGCTCATGCGATCAGGCTTGGCCACGAAATTTTCCCATGTCAGGCGCGAATCCTTCTTCCATTTGATCTCGCCTTCAATTCCTGTGGTCGAAACGGGAGCCGCAGAGAGCATCGGCAATACGAGCATCAGCATCAAGAGGGCGCGAAGATGGAAATTTAGCCTTGGACGATTCATAGACAATCCGCTTTTGAAGTGTTAAACTACAAAATTGGTGCCGAGGTTACGTGCGGTCTAGAAAATCTTCGTCCGGTCTAGTTGCGCAAGATGTTTTTTTCGTTGCCAAATCGGTTGAAACTGAACATCACAGCCAAGCTTGCGAGTACCAGCAAGGATCCCACAGCTTCGACAAAGTACAAGCCATTCATGGTGCCGGCGATCAGTTCCTTGGTGATCAATGTCACGTTGAGAATCGGGACAAGGGCGGTAATGGCATTCAGTTCGATGCCGGGCATCATTCCGATTGCGGCGGGCATGATCACGACAAAGTTGAGCGGTTGCAAGGTGGTCGCAGCCTCCTTGAAGGATTTTGCATAGACCGTGGCAGGAATCATGATTCCCGCGAAAAACACCACAAGTGGCAGCAACATCGACACCAAGGCGGCGATTGTTCCCGGGGAAAGAATTGCCAAGGCCACGTCGATCAATTCACCGACGCCGCTGCCTGCGAGTTTGATGCCGATAAACAAGCCAACCATGGACAAAATTGCACTCAAAAGCCCAGCGGTGATGATGACCAACATCTTACCAATCAGTATTTTCCAGCGATCCACTGGAGCGCTTAACAAGGTTTCGATCGTGCCGCGTTCCTTTTCCCCCGTAAAAAGGTCGATGGCCGGAAACATGCAGCCCATGTAACAAAAAATGATGAAGATATAGGGCAAAAAGCCGCCTGCAAGTTTGCCGATCGTTTCACGCATGGAAGCGGTGTTTACAAATTCGGTTTGGGTCGGTTGGATGTTTTCCAGGGTCAAATGCAATGATTTTAGCCTCAAATCGAGCAATTGCTGCTCAAAAAGGTCGATCGATGTGTCGAGTCTTCCATTTGCGATATCGGAAGCAGCGGCACCGTAAGTGAAGATTTTACCGGTTTGGAGCTCGGAAACTTTGTTTCCAAAGTCATCGGGCAAGGAAACGCCGACATCGAGACGATTGCTGCGAATCCAAAGCCGTATTGAATCCGGATTGGGTGCATCATAGACCTCAAATTTTCCAGTCTCTTTCAAAAGTTGTCTCAATCCCAAGTCATTGCCATTGGAATGGAAACCAATTCGCAACGATCGGTTGAGTTCCTGTTCATTGGAATTGCTTTGAATGGCATTCATAATCCCAAACAAGGCAGGAAATACCGCGAGGGGAATGATAAACATGCGCAAAATCGAACGGCGATCCCGCAACATGTCCCGCATTTCCTTCTTGTAAATAATCAGTATCTGCTTCATAGTGGGGTCGCAGCATGTACGATACGGATGAATTCCTGGGTCAAACCTTCGGTCTGCATACCCGCCTTGAAAGCGGTCATGGTATCATTAAAAAGCAATTTCCCTTTGTGGATGATCGCAAGGTCGTCTGCCAATAAATCCACCTCGCTCATGATATGAGAGCTGAAAATCACCGTTTTACCTTGCGTACGCAGGTCGTTGACCAACTGAATGATGCTTTCGGCAGTGATCACATCCAAGCCACTTGTGGGTTCGTCAAACACGACCACTTTGGGATCATGAATCATTGTCCGGGCGATGTTGACTTTTTGCTTCATGCCCGTGCTCATCTGCCCGCAACGTTTGTGCACAAAGTCCTCCATCCGCAGCAGGTGAAATAGGTGCTCCTTTCGCTGTTTACAATCAGCATTGGATACACCAAACAAATCGGCGAAGTATTGAATGACTTCTGAAGCCGTGAGCCGGTCATAGAGTCCGGTTGATCCCGTCAAAAAGCCCATTTGCCGACGCGCCTCATTGGCTGCACGCTGTGTATCGATACCGGCGACCAAAATTTTGCCCGTCGTCGGATGCAAAATGGATGCAATCATGCGGAGCATCGTCGTTTTGCCTGCCCCATTGGGTCCCAATAACGAAAAGACGCGTCCCGGCTTACATTCAAAGCTCACTTCATCCACCACCTTTCGATGATTGCTGTCGGCCTTGGATTCCTTTACCTCCTTGCGGGTAAGGGTAAATTCTTTGGAAACGCCTTGAACTTCGATCATTGGGGATGGATGAATTTTAGAGGAGTCCGGATCATTGTCCGAGCCACGACCGACGTACCGCCACCTGCTCAGGCGTTGCCTTTGGATCAATGGTAACCAAGTTCATGCCCTTCAGTTTAACCGCAATGGCTTTGGCCTTGAGCGTTTTTTCGGCAAATCCACCCTTGCCGTCCGGGCGTGCAACGACGACTTTAACCTTATAGCCTTCTTTGCGATTGGCCTGGAAATTGGAAAATACTTCGTCGGCATTTTCTAGCGTAATCGGCTGATCGTCAAAGCTTACAATTTCGTCGCCAACCATATAGCCGAGCGTTTCCCCGAATTTGTTCATCCCATCGATATTGGTGACCATGAGCCTGTTGGATGCGCGGTTGGGTTTCACTTCAGCCTTGCCAAGCGTCAAAATTTCGCGGTTGGCGAGGGGTTCGTAGCGTAAACCTGCCATTGCGAGGATGTCAGCGTAAGGAAGCGAGGCGGAACCGGAAACATATTTCTTGAAAAATACGCCGATTTCGGGGTAGGTGAGCGCAGTGATCTTGTCAAACAATTCGCTGTCTTTGAATGGGCGGTCCTTGCCGTAGCTTTTTGCCAATTCGCGCATCAATTCCTGGGTTCCCATTTTGCCTCCCGAAAGTTTACGCAGCTGAATATCAAGGCACATGCCGATCAAGGCGCCCTTTTGGTACACGTTGAGGTATTGGCTTTTGTATTTGTCCAGGCAACCCAAGCTGATCTCGGTAAAAGGAACCGAATCATTCATAAAGTTGGCCATCGTGATCTTTTGGCTGATCATCCGGAAATATTGATCCTTGGAAATCAAGCCTTGTTTTACCTGCACATGGCCGGCTGCGTATTCGGTCAAACCCTCATACAGCCAAAGGTGCATCGACATTTTGGGATCGATGTAATCAAAGTATTGGATTTCCTCCGAATGGATGCTCAACGGCGTCACGATATGGAAAAACTCATGGGCAGCCACATCACGCATGGTTTCACCTGCTTGGGATTCGCTCGTTTCAGGAAGGTAATACATGGACGAATAGGAATGTTCCAAGGCACCCATTCCGCCAGATCCACCAAATCCAGCGGTCAGGTAAACGATGAAAGCATATTTTTCGACAGGAAGTTTTCCGCCGAGATACTCCTTTTGCGCCGTCATGATCTCCGAAATTTCGGCCATGATTGCCTTGGCGCTCACTTTTTTGTTGGGCGAATAAACGGAAACCAAAACTTTGGCACCTCCGACATTTTCCCAGGCAGTGTCAGGCTTGCAATACATGATCGGGGAGTCCGCGAGCCGGTGATAGTCATTGACTTCGAAAACATCTTCCGTATCTCCCGATTTCGTGGCGACCAAGGCTGTGGACCCGTAGAATCCTGAAGGTTTTTTCACCGTCAACTTAAACGGCATTTCCTTCATGCCTTCGAGGTAGCCAAAAAAACCAAAAGGATTGACAACGAAGTTGTTATTGACCTCGATATTGGTTCCTGCGGGTTCAAAAATGCGTGGGGTTGCCTTGGAATCCCAGGTATCCTCGACCCAGTAGCTGATCTTTTTCATGCTTTTGGCATTCCGGATGAGCCAGCGGTTTTGGTCGATATAGTCGACGGGCAACGGGGTTCCGCTTTCGTCAGTTGCTTCAAAACCTGTGATAAATCGACCAAAATCGGAAATCGAATAGGTGCCCGGAACGATTTTGGGCATCTGGAATTCGATTTGATCGGTGGCAACGGCAGGAGGTGTGAGGGTGACTTGGACGCGGTCTTCAACCACCTGAGAGAGATCCAGTGAATAGGAATAGTCTTTTTGGGCCCAGAGATTGCTGCAAAAGGCAAAGCCGGCCAACAACAAAGCGAATGCGCGATTTTTCATGTACTGATGTCTGAGAAATATGTCTTCGCGGCGAATATCGCAAAGATCGAGGGATTCAAAGGGTAAAAACTTGCCTTTCCACAACCTTATTTGGCTTTGTTAACAACTGACTTACTGATTCTTTTCTACATGGATGTTCGTGAAACCCTTTATTTTTGCGCCGAATTAAAAATCAGTTCATCCGATGAAATCAAAAATCCTTTTCCCTTCCTTGCTGTTTGTTTTGGCAGTGTTGATCGGGAGTTCCTGCAATCCTGGCGGATCTGCATCGAGTACCGGCAACGGCGACAAGGTACAGCTCGAATTGGCCGTTACACCCGGTTTGGTTTACAAACAAGTGACCAAAACCGATCAGACGAGCACCCAGAAAATGATGGGAATCAGCACAAAAACCAGTCAGGCAACGGAAATGTACCTCAAAAATGAGGTGCTCTCCGTGGGCGCAGACGGGCTTGCAGACGTCAAATGCACATACGAGCGCATCAAAGTGGAAAGCGACAACAGCATGATGGGCAAAAAGACCTTTGATTCCGACAATGCCCCAGCAGACGTGGCAATGGAATTCCGGGGATATACCGCTTTGGTGGGCAAAAGCATTGGTTTTAAAATCGACAAATATGGAACCGTCCAAGAAGTCTATGGTGTTGACAGTCTGTTTGATATCATGATGCAATCGGTTTCCGGCGAAGCGGGCGGAATGGAGATGGAAGCTGTCAAGACAGCCATGAAGTCGACTTTTGGTGACGAAGCCATGAAAAGCATGATGCAATCTGCTTCGATCCAATATCCTGACGTTTTGATTGCGGAAGGTGATACTTGGGGCAAGAAAATCAGCAGCATGGGTGCCATGCCGTTGGCGATGGATGTTACCTACAAGGTTGACCACATTGATGCCGAAAAAGTCGTTTTGAGTTTTGAAGGAACGATTACCACAGATAAGAGCAAGGGCTTGGATTTGGGCCTGATGGAAATGTCGATGGATTTGAAGGGGGATTATTCCGGAACCTCGGAGATCGACCGCAAGACAGGTTTGGTGCTCAAATCCACCATCGACCAGGATATGAGTGGCTCGATGGGAGCTATGGGCATGAATCTTCCCGTAACGATAGAGCAAAAGGTGACGGTAGAACGGTACTGAGCGTCCTGCTTCTCCTCATTGAATTTGCCAACTCTAACGCATTCGAAGGCGGAAAGGGTTGGCAAATTCGTTTTATTGGAATCGGATTTCGGAATCGTTGATGGCTTTGCAGCTTGATGGATGATGCTATACTGTGAAGCCAAAAGGTATTCGGCAAGCATCGACGAAGGTCTTGGTTCCCAGATGATGAAGGTAGCGTCCTTGAATTATTTCCGGACAAACTCCATGATCAGACCATCTGCGAATTCAATTTGGAGGATCGGCTGCGCACCTTCATGGGTGAAAGTAGCCGTCATGCCATTGAGCGGCCCACCGGCGACGCCCGTCGCAGCCAACAGCGATTGGCCGGTTCCTAGGGTTTTGTGCAGGTTTTGTTCCAAGCAGTCATTCAAAATCAAATCCTTGCATAGCACCAATTTGAATCCGTCTGCTGCGTTTTGGATGCGCATGCCTGCAACCCCATGGGAAAGGCAGGAATATTCTCCGGTGTAATCAGCGACATTTTGTGCCTTCAGAGCTTGCAAACCCATTGTCAAAACAGCCATCAGGACAATCAAAAAGTACTTTGTAGTTTTCATAAGCGCTTTGATGATGGATGAATTCCAATACTATTTTCCCACCAGAATCGAATGGTTGGAGACGATTCCTTGGGAATGCACTTGCAAAATGTAAAATCCGTTGGGCAGGCCCTGAGGCAGGTCCAGTCCCAAGTGCATGCTTTTTTGGCCACTCCAGGTTGCCAGCGATTTTCCAGAAAGATCTGTCAGCGACACTTGGTCGATTGCCGTTGCGCCAAGCACAGTGAAATGACTCGTGGAGGGATTCGGGAAAACAGACCATTCGGATTGACCGACGACCACCTGCCGAATTTCACTCAGATTTTCATGGCCGCCTTGATCCACCGAACGAATCCTATAAAACTGGGATCCCGTTGACGCTGAAGCATGTGCAAATTGAAATGCCGATTCGCCTTCAGCCGCTGCAATGGTACCTATTTGGGAAAACTGATCGCCATCGGCACTCCACTCAATGTCAAAGCTGAGTGCGTCTTGCAATGCTGCCGTTTCCCATGTCAAGTCCACCTGACCTTGTCCTGAAACGGCCTCAAAACCAAGGAAATCGACTGAAAAGAAGACATTGTCCAGACGCAACGCGTCGGCACAAAGGTAGGTCATTTCGCCCGAACCGGGGACCAATTGGCATCGGACAGAGAGCCATTGATGGTTCATCATGGGGGCAAACGTGATCGAATAATGTTGCCATTCGTCCAAATTGGTGACAGTACCGGAGCTCCAAAGCAATTCGTCGAGGTCGTTACAATTGCTCCCTCCCCAAATCTCCAAAGCTGCACTGCCGTTCCAATTCTGATGCGCCATTGATCGGAAAAGATCAATGCCACCAAAGTAATGCATACCGGCTTCAAGCTGCATGGTCTGACCCAATTCCTCGGAAAGTCCTTGGTCGTTGGCTACCAAACCCACATAAAATTGACCGTTGGAAGGAGGCGTGTTGATTCCGAAGATGCCCGGCCCATTTCCGTCAAGCACTTGAGCATCAGGGTCACCCGAGCAAGCTGTCCAGCCGGTGCCGGGTTCCGTGAGATTCCCGATGGCCTCAAACGATCCGTCGCGCAAAAGTTGCGAAAAACAAAAATTTGAAGGAATAGAAAACCCGAGCAAACCAATGCCAATCACCAGCGAGAGCGCCGCCTTTCTAAGAAATGGTCTCAACATCTATAGCTTTCTACAAATACAGAACCAAGATAGCAAGCATTGGAGAGAATTCCAATGCTGGAATTCCTAAATGTGGGAAAATGGAGGATTTGTGGATGAGTTGAAGTCCAGCGGATTTCAGGCACGAATCTGTCCTGGGCCAATGAGATTCTCCACCATTTCGTCGAGCCCATGGTACCAATCCAAATGGAGGGAATAGGAGGTGCAGCCGCCGGCATATTCGACGCATTGTGTGTAGTTGTGCTCAAAATTGCAGACCGGGCAACGCCCCGCAGTCTCAAATGCATTCCAAACATGCCCACAATGGCATTCCCAGTAGGGTTTCCCATCGGGCTCCCACTTACAAGCTGGACATTTGATTTTGACTGCTGACATCGATCCTTTTAAAGCTCTCCTTAGCAATATTACTCACGCCCAACAATTCAGGGAAGAGGCAGCAAAAAAAATTGCAAGAAATTCTTGTAAGCCTGTAACAACGCTGATTTTCCCATTTACAACCATCCCAAGTTGGACACCCAACCCAGTTTTCACTTTTTAATCCTCACCTATCACACCCAAATCCAACTTTTCACTTTTCACTAATCACTTTTCACTTAAAGGGTGTAATTCTTTTTTCCTTTCTTGACTTTGTCCCAACGCTTATCTTGCGTGCATGAAATTAGGATCAGATCATTTGTTTCCTGTTTATCAAGTAGATGCATTTGCCGACAAGCCTTTTGGCGGCAATCCTGCCGCGGTGGTGTTTCTGATGGGGCCGCGACCTGACCATTGGATGCAAGCTTTCGCGGCTGAAATGAACCTGAGTGAGACGGCATTCTTCATGCGCAAAGGCGATGCCTATCAACTCCGATGGTTCACGCCGACCACCGAAGTCGACCTCTGTGGACATGCGACTTTGGCCACTGCCCACGTCATTTGGGAAACGGAAATGTTGATGCCCGACGAAGAAATCCGCTTTTCAACCAAAAGCGGGTTGATTCGTGCAAAAAAGGACGGGGATTGGATTTCGCTGGACTTTCCCTCCGAAATGCCCGAACCAACGCCTGCCTCGAAGGCATTGGCCAAAGCCTTGGGCGCCCCGATTGTCTGGTCCGGCCAAAACCGCATGGATTGGTTTCTCGAACTGGAAAATGAGGCTTCGGTTCGCAATCTCAGTCCCAATATGGAGGCTGTCAAGGCTTTGGGCAACCGCGGGGTGATCGTCACCGCGGCAGCCGACGATCCGGAAGCGCCATATCACTTCGTGTCCAGGTTCTTCGGACCAGCAGTAGGCGTCGACGAAGATCCTGTCACTGGCAGCGCCCATTGTGCGCTTGCACCTTATTGGTGTGGCAAACTTGACCGTGCAGCCCTCGTCGGCTACCAAGCCTCCCCGAGAGGCGGCACCGTCAAAGTGAGATTAAAGGGCAACCGCGTCGAACTCAAAGGCAAAGCCATCACCATTTTCCAGGGAGTGATTTCCAAGCAGGCGGTTGATTGAATTAGAAATGAGAAATTAGAAATGACCAGGATGCTTAGAATTTAGCTTCTCTAAACTTCATTTCTCATTTCTCATTTCTCCGCAATTGTCTTGCTCCCCACAAGTAAACCCTTGTTCCAGAGGTTGTTGATGCTCGAGCCGATGATGCTTGCGCTGTCGGGATGGTAGCCGCCGCTGAGGACCATCATGATGGGAATGCGCTTTGTTGTGGCCTGTTTGAAGACAAATTCGTCGCGGAGAACCAAGCCTGCAGCCGAAATCCGGAGGCCGCCCAAGGGATCCTTTTCGTAGGGATCGGTGCCGGCATTGTAAATGATCAGGTCGGGTTGGCTCTCAGCGATCGCTTTGGGAAGGTTGTTTTGCAGGATCGAAATGTAGTCGATCTCGCCAGTCCCATTGTTCAACGGAAATTTCCAGCGAATGTACTGCGCCGCCTTGAGGTCCATCGGATAGATGTCGCCGTTGTACATGTCAAACACGTCGACCATGGGGTCCTTTTCAAAAATGGCTTCGAATCCGTTGCCTTGGTGGGCGTCGAGGTCGATCACCATGATTTTTTTGACCTGCGGGAACTTTTCGAAGGCATGGTTGGCTGCCAGATTGATATCCGCGAAGAAGCAAAACCCACTGCTGCGGTCGCTTTTGGCATGGTGATAACCACCACTCAAATTGATCGCCCAGCCGTATTCCATGGCCAATTCGGCGGCGAGGATGGTTCCAGCTGTCGCCCATCGCATCGGATTGAGGAAATTGCTTTGCAAAATGAAATTCGGCATCATCTTCAGAAACCCGAGTTCGGCAATCTTGGCCACGGTCGCTGATTGCTTCAAGGAATCCAGATATTCCTGTGTATGAACGACTAACAAGGTTTCATTCGAGGCTTTTTCCTCCGGTTCAAAGTAGTTGTCGCCCACAATGATTTCTTTCTCCTCCAGGAAACGAAAGACCTTGCCATACTTCTTGGAGTCAAAAGGATGAAGATTTTCCAAACCGAAGAGGCCGATGTCGTATTTGCGATGGAAAATGATGGGGAGTTTCATAATGCTGTTTTTGCCGGATCAAATTTAGCGAAAGTCAGGCATTTGATCGATTCGCCGAACGTGTGCTTAGGTATCGGAATTCTAGCATTTGACAATCGAACCAGCGAACTTTGCGCCTTTCGTCGACTTTTTCCTTCAAAGCACTTGATCACCCACCCATGTTTCCGTTAACGAATCGTTTGAACAACAGGTATTTCCGAAGGATCGGGTTCCTGATCTTGATGATTTTCGGGCTAAATACAAGTTCGTTGAATGCCCAAAACTACACATCCTACTTCACGGGCGATACGACGGATGTGGTAACGAATCCGACAGGGGGCGTTTGTTTGATGGGCGGCGCGACGGAGGATGACAATGCCATGCGCTGGTTTTTGGAACGGGCCGATGGGGGAGATATCCTCGTTTTGCGTGCTTCAGGCTCGAATGGCTACAATGCCTATTTCTATAGTCAGCTCGGCGTGACGGTCAATTCCGTGGAAAGCATCGTTTGCAACAATCCCAATGCGAGTGCGGAAGCGTACCTCCACGAGCGGATTCAAAAGGCCGAAGCGATCTGGTTTGCCGGAGGTGACCAATGGAATTACGTGTCATTCTGGCGAAATACGGCCGTGGATAGTCTGATCAATCAGGCGATTTCGCAAAGACACATCGTCATTGGCGGGACGAGTGCAGGCATGGCGATTTTGGGAAAATACTACTTCTCGGCGCTGAATGGCACCGTGACTTCCGCCACAGCGATGGGAAATCCTTATGCGCCTGCGGTCGCCGTCGATTCGATGCCTTTCCTGAAAAACCGCTTTTTGGAGGATGTCATCACGGATACCCACTATGACTACTACGACCGCCGCGGGCGGCAAGTGACCTTCCTCGCCCGCATCCGCACCGACTGGGGCGTGGCCGCAAAAGGAATCGCCTGCGACGAATACACCGCGGTTTGTGTGGATACCAACGGCCTGGCAAGGGTTTTCGGAGAATATCCAACAAGCGACGACAATGCCTATTTCCTGCAAGTCAACTGCGAAATCCCCAACAATCAGCCCGAGGTTTGCCTGCCCAACGTCCCGCTGCAATGGGACCAAAACAGCCTCGCCATCAAAACCTACGTCGTCAAAGGAACCGCAAATGGGGCGAACACCTTTGACCTGACCGATTGGAAAACCGGTTCCGGAGGCTCTTGGGAGGCTTGGTCGGTTTACAACAATTCTCTCTTGGCAAGTCCGACCACAGAAATCAGTTGTGGCCCCGTTGCGATTGCCGCTTCCGGTGCATCAACGCAATTGGAAATCTGGCCGAATCCCAACGATGGAAAGGCGGTTTTCTTCCAGGCGGCTTCCGATGAGTTTTCAAGCATGGAGTTGATCAACGCTTTCGGGCAGCTGATTTTGGAACGGGAATTGAGAGGGAATACAGCAGTCCAAGAGATTTCCTTGCCCAATTTGGCTGCAGGAATTTATTGGATCAAGTTGCAAGGAGCGAATGCCGTGGTGACGCAAAAATTGATCGTCAAATGATTGCTGATCGGGCGATAATCAGAACTGCGCGCTTGATTCTGGGCGAAGCCACCGTCGAGCATGCTCCGTTCTTTTACGAATTGCTGAACAGCGAAACCTGGTTGGCGCACATCGGTAACCGCGGAATCTCAACCATTGACCATGCGTCCAAATACATTGAAAACAGCTTGGGAAGGCATTATGCAGTGCATGGATTCGGCCTTTGGTTGGTGGCCTTGCGTGAAACCGAAGAGCCAATCGGTATTTGCGGCATTTTGCGCCGCGCCGGATTAGCGCATCCTGATTTGGGATTTGCCTTTTTGCCAGCCTTTGAAGGTCAGGGACTTGCAAGGGAAGCCGCCGTCGCCACTCTGGAATTTGCTGCGAATGAACTTGACATCCATGAAATTTGGGCAATCACCACGGAGGCCAACATCCGTTCGCAAAGGCTTTTGAAATCCACGGGATTTGTGCACAACGGCGCGATCACCTTGCCGGGAGAAACGAAGGCTTTGATGCTGTTTGGTATCGTACTTGGACCATGAAATAGGTTCTCGCAAGCCACATTGGCTAGTTTGAACCTATTGCAAATACAGGGTTTTGGTTGTAGGTTTGATCAAATTTGATCTAACAAGATGTTACTAACCATTACTACCACACATCAACCCGCGACCGATTTGGGGTATTTATTGCACAAGCATCCTGATAAATTTCAGACCACTGATTTGTCGGTCGGAAGGGCGCATGTGTTTTATCCTGAGGTCACAAATACTCGTTTGACTGTTTGCCTGTTGTTGGACATCGATCCAATAGAAATGGTGCGGGGTGGCAAACATGTAGGCAGTGATGGTTTTTCACTGGGACAGTATGTCAATGACCGCCCTTACGTGGCGTCGTCGTTTATGAGTGCAGCCATTTCAAAGCTTTTTTCGTCTGCCCTGAATGGAAACTGCAAAGACAAGCCTGAGTTGGTCGATCACCCCTTTCCATTTGAGGTCAGTATCTCTGCAATTGCTGCTCCCAAAGGTGGAGAAATGCTGATTCGGAGTTTTTTTGAACCATTAGGTTATGAGGTTGAATTGGATCGAAAACAATTGGACTCCAAGTTTCCAGATTGGGGGGAAAGTAATTATTTCGGACTATTGTTAAAGAATACCATCACAACCAAAGATCTTCTGAATCATTTATATGTGTTGATTCCGGCTTTGGACAGCAACAAACATTATTTCATCAGCGAACAAGAGATCGAGAAGCTGTTTCAAAAGGGAGAGGGGTGGCTGAAAACTCATCCACAGCGAGAAATAATTGCTCGGCGATACCTGTTCAATCTGCATTCACTTTCAAATCAAGCCATTTTGCGATTGAAGGAATCCCCGGAAGTTGGCTTTGCCGGTGATGAAATCGACCCAACCGTAGAAGTCGATTCGAGAAAGACTTCATTGCATGAAAAACGAATCCAGATAGTGGCTCAAAAGTTAAAAGATTCAGGTGCCTCGACCGTATTGGATGTTGGTTGTGGTGAAGGTAAACTGATTCGACAATTGCTTAAGGAACAGCAATTCTCCAAAATAACAGGCATGGATGTCAGCTATGGCGAACTTCTGAAAGCCAAGGAAAGAATGCATTGGGATGAAATGGCACCCTCGCAAAAGGAGCGAATCGATCTATTTCAAGGTTCCCTGACCTATTTGGACCGACGCTTGAACGGCTTTGATGCAGCTGCGGTGGTTGAGGTCATTGAACATTTGGATCTCAATCGTCTAAAAGGCTTTGAGCGAGTATTATTTGAATTTGCGAAGCCGAAGATTGTTATCGTGACCACACCCAACAAAGAGTTCAATGTCGTATTTGAGGGTATGAATGTTGATGCAATGCGCCATGACGACCATCGGTTTGAGTGGACTCGTGCCGAATTTGAAATTTGGGCCACTAACGTTGCCATAACCCATGGATATCGTGTAGAATTTTTCCCAATTGGTGATCTTGTTGATCAAATTGGTGCTCCCTCACAAATGGCCATTTTTAACCATGGAAATTAAGGTCCCCGAATTGTCACTCGTGGTGCTTGTTGGACCATCGGGTGCTGGCAAGAGCAGCTTTGCGCGAAAGTATTTCAAGCGCACGGAAATCATTTCTTCTGATGAATGTCGCGCGCTAGTTTCTGACGATGAGACCAACCAAGGAGCGACCGACGATGCCTTTGAACTGCTTCATTTTATTGCTGGAAAGCGTTTGAAAAGCGGCTTGTTGACCGTGATTGATGCAACAAATGTGACGCGCGATGCGCGAAAGGCGTTGATCCAATTGGCGAGACAATTCCATGTATTGCCTGTCGCAATCGTCTTGGATTTACCCGAAGAGGTCTGCGAAGCAAGAAATGCACAACGAGAGGATCGCAATTTCGGGGGCCATGTCATACGCAAGCAAAAAATGCAGCTGAAGAAGTCTATTAAGGGGCTAAAGGATGAGGGTTTTCGTCAGGTGTACCTAATGAAATCGGAAGTGGAGGTCGAGGCTGTTTCCGGGATTGCTCGAGAAAGACTGTACAATGACAAAAGGGATGAAAGTGGGCCATTTGATATCATCGGAGATGTTCACGGTTGCTTGGCTGAACTGAAAGAATTGCTCGAGGTTTTGGGGTACAAAATCTCAACCGTGCATGAGAATCAATTTAATCATGGATACCAAGTTGACCCTCCAATTGGCCGGAAAGTCATTTTTCTAGGTGACTTGGTTGACCGCGGGCCCGATTCCCCAGGAGTTTTGCGGTTAGTGATGAGCATGGTACATCAAGGTGTCGCCTACTGTGTGCCTGGAAACCATGATTTCAAATTTCAAAATTGGTTAAATGGAAAGCAGGTTCAACTTAAGCATGGCCTCGAACTCACCGTTGCACAGATGTCAGGTGAATCAGCAGTTTTCAAGCGAGATGTTGGGCAGTTTTTGTACCGCTTAGTGAGCCATTACGTTTTTGACAATGGCAATTTAGTAGTCGCCCACGCAGGCATGCTTGCGGAAATGCAAGGGCGTGGATCTGCGGCAGTGCGCGCGTTTGCACTCTACGGGGATACTACCGGCGAAATTGATGTTTTTGGTTTACCCGTGCGCAACAACTGGGCACAGGAATACCGTGGTAAGGCTAAAGTGGTTTATGGACATACGCCTGTGCCTGAGGCAGAATGGCTCAATGGAACCCTTAACATTGATACCGGCTGTGTGTTTGGGGGACGCTTGACGGCATTACGCTACCCGGAGGAAGAGGTCGTCGCAGTTGAGGCAAAGCAAGTCTATTGTGAACCTGTCAGGCCAATTGATTTTGAAGCTCGGCAGAATCAGCTCAACGCCCAGCAGGAATCGGATGAACTATTAGACATTTCCGATGTCTTGGGAAAGCGGATGATTCACACGCGACTTAAGCCCACGGTGACCATCCTTGAAGAGAATGCCATTGCTGCATTGGAAGTCATCAGCAGGTGGGCGGTCAATCCTAAATGGTTGATCTACCTTCCGCCAACCATGTCACCTTGTGCGACGAGCGACTTGCCCGATTACCTTGAGCACCCTTCGCAGGCATTGCTTTATTATCAAAAGCGAGGCGTAGGTCAGGTGATTTGCGAAAAAAAGCATATGGGTTCGCGCGCAATCGTGGTGGTTTGCAAGGATGAGGCGGCTGTAGCAAAACGATTTGGGATAATTGGCGAAGGCATTGGTGTTTGTTACACCCGTACCGGGCGTAGCTTTTTCGCAGATTTTGAAACGGAGCAGGACTTTCTCATGCGTCTGAACCAGAGTCTCACGGCGACCGCCTTTTGGGAGAAATTCGAGACGGAATGGGTTTGCCTCGATTGCGAATTGATGCCATGGAGCGCCAAAGCACAAGCACTTTTGCAATCACAGTATGCATCTGTTGGTGCCGCAGCAAAGGCATCACTTCCTTTAGTCGTTAAAGCACTACAAGACTTTGAAGCACGCGGCGTGGCCGATGCTAGCCTCCATTTAGAAAAATTTGCCAATAGCCAGCTGCTCACGGAAAAGTACGTGGAGGCCTATCGCCAGTATTGTTGGCCTGTGCATAGCTTGGATGATTATAAACTGGCACCTTTTCACATCATGGCTACTGAGGGAGCGGTGCACATCGACAAGAATCATGAGTGGCATTTGACTCAGATTGCCAATGTTTGTCAAGCTGATCCCGAATGGCTCCTTGCTACAGAATACCTCCTTGTGGACCTACAGGACAAGACGAGCATCGATGCCGTTGTAGCTTGGTGGACTCGGCTCACAAAAGCCGGTGGGGAGGGAATTGTGGTAAAGCCCAATGAATTTTTGGTGTTTCGTAAGGAAGGACTATTGCAACCAGCAGTGAAATGCAGAGGCCGCGAATATCTAAGAATCATCTACGGACCCGAATACGACCTACCTGGGAATCTTGAACGGCTCAAGGAACGTGGATTGTCGCGTAAGCAGTCACTTGCCATTAGAGAATTTGCACTAGGGATAGAGGCCTTGGAGCGGTTTGTGCGAAAGGAACCGCTTCGCGGTGTACATGAATGCGTGTTTGGCGTTTTGGCGCTTGAAAGTGAAGAGGTTGATCCGAGGCTTTGAAGGTGCAATGCACTGGGGAGGGCGGATTTAACAATGATGCCTAATTGCTTTATAGGAACGCTTCAAATGCAAATGCCATTCAAACGCGTTTGTGAAAGCTACCTATTCGAAGAATTTAGCTAATTTTCCGCGGTGAATCGAATCGCAATCACATTGCAGAAGAAAGGCATACGTCCGTTGCCGTGTGTGATAAATAACTTTCAATTGATTGAAATGCCTTTTATTCAATGGGAAAGGGGAATGGAGGGGACAAGGTGAATTTTTCGATCCGAAGTATTGTTCATTTTTTGTTTTCGGGGTCATTGATGGGCCAGGTACTTTGCATCCCAAGAAGTCGGACGATATGCCAAATTCCTTTTGGAAAATTACAGGGCATCCATTTCATGAGATCTTTGATACTTTTTCTACTTTTCCCTTTTTCCACAGCGCATTCTCAAGGATTGGACACATTAAAAGGTGTCTCCAATCTCAATGGAAATCAATTACCGTACACAGTGCTTTCAACAAAGCTTACTGACCCTGCATCGGTAACCGGCATTCCCGTGATCCTTTTCCTTCACGGCGCTGGCGAACGCGGCGCAGACAACAAGGCGCAGCTCACGGTCGGTCTTCCGCAGTTGATCAAATCCCTCGATTCGCTCAAAATCAATCCTTATATCATTGTCGCCCCACAGTGCGCAGCCGATATCAAATGGGTCGATACCGACTGGACCTTGCCGAGCCATACAATGAAGCCGCAGCTTTCCCCGGTGCTCGCCAATGCCATGGCTGTTTTTGATTCGGTGGTGGCACATACGCCGCTTGTGGATACCAATTGCCTCTACCTCACGGGTTTGTCCATGGGCGGATTTGGTGCTTGGGAATTGGCGCAGCGCTTTCCGGATCGTTTTGCAGCCGTTTTGCCCATTTGCGGGGGAGGAGATACGGCTCAGGCCGCGAAGTTAACGCAAGTGCCAATCTGGGCATTCCACGGGAAAAAGGACAAGCTCGTCAAGGTTTCGCGCACTACAGACATGATTTCAGCGATTTCCAAACATGGCGGCAAGCCCAACATGACCCTGTACGATACAATAGGCCATTTGTGCTGGAATACCGTTTACAAAGATTTGGATGTGATCCGTTGGCTTTTTTCCAATCGTCGCAATGAAGGATAATACCCAGAGATATATGTTGCAGGTCGGGCTGGGATTCGCCTGCATTTTTGCGTTGTTTTTTGTGATGGGCATCACCAAAACGCCGGAGGAGTTCGGCCTCAAGGTGGCCAAGATTCCATTTCTCAAGGAAGAAAAAGGGAAGCTGTTGGATCTCACAAACGTTCCCCTTCCTAAGGACACCATTCCCTACGTGGATTTCAAGGCGCTTTCTGAAGTCTCCGATACCTTGCGGTATAAGCCCGACACGGGCAAAAAGCGGTCAATGATTCTGGTGCCTGAGGTGAGTGCAGATTGCCACGACTCAGTCTTCAAGAAGATCCTGCTCATCGGCGATTCGCAACTCGAAGGCCTGCGCCGTCCGGTTTACAACTATTGCGTGGCCAACAGCTATGACTTGGTCGCTTCCGTCTGCTGGTATGGCAGTTCGACCAAATATTGGGGTGGCACCGATACCCTCGACCATTACTTGCGGAAGTTCCGTCCGGATCACGTGATCTTTGCCATTGGCTTGAATGAGCTGTTTGTCAATGACTTCGACGACAGAAAAGGCTGGATCGACAATATTTTGAGCGACTTCGCCTCCTACGGCGTGAGCTATACTTGGGTCGGCCCCGCAGCTTGGAAGGAAGACAAAGGCATCATCAACATCATGCGCGACCGCGTGGGACCGCATTTCTTCTCCTCCGAAAAGCTCACTTTGGCCCGTGCAAAGGACAATATGCACCCCTCCAACGACGCCGCAAGGGTCTGGATGGACAGTGTTGCCGTGTTTATGCGCAAGACCACCGACATCAACTTCCGCTACAAAACGCAGGGCGATCCCAAGATTTCCTACAGCCCATTCATCCTGTTGCAGCAACCCAAATAAGCGATGAACTGGCTCGAATTTTTCCAACAATTTCTGCACGATGAAACGGAGCCCTTGCTCTTTCATACCGGCATTTTTCTGTTCATTTTCAGCGTTTTCCTGATCGGATATTCCTTTGTTTACAAAACGAATTCGATCCGGAACATTGCCGTCGTGGCCTTTGGGTTTTATTTCTATTACAAGGCGAGCGGCGTGTTTTTGTTGTTGTTGATCCTCACGATCACGGCAGATTATTTCTTCTCGATGTTGATGGAGCGGCAGACGAATCGCACGGCGCGAAAGGCCGTTTTGGTCACTGCGATTCTATTCAGTCTTTCGTTTTTGATGTATTTCAAGTACACCAACTTCTTCATCGAAAACGTCGCCCTGCTCACGGGGCAATCGTTGGATCTGCTTGATTTGGTGTTGCCGATTGGGATTTCGTTTTATACGTTTCAGTCGATCAGCTACTTGGTCGACATTTACAAGGAGAAGATTCAGCGTCCGACCTATTCGGACTATCTGATGTACATGTCGTTTTTTCCGCACTTGGTTGCGGGTCCGATCGTGCGTGCGCGGGACTTTTTGCCGCAGTTGAAGGAGCAGGTAACGGTCACGAAGTCGAATCTGGACGAGGCAATGTATCTGATCACCAAGGGATTGGTAAAAAAGGCGATCATAGGGGATTTTGTGGCGCAATACTCCGATGCCGTGTTCGCGCAGCCGGATGGTTTTTCGGGGACCGAGAATCTGATCGGGTCATTGTGTTATACCCTGCAGATCTTCTGCGACTTCAGCGGCTATACCGACATGGCCATCGGCGTCGCCTTGTTGCTGGGCTTCCGCTTGGGATTGAATTTCGATTCGCCGTACAAAGCCCTCAACATCACTGATTTCTGGCGGCGTTGGCATATTTCTTTGTCATCTTGGCTCCGGGATTATATCTACATTCCGTTGGGGGGCAACAAAAAGGGTTTTGTCATGCAGCAGGTGTTTTTGCTTACCACGATGCTCATCGGCGGATTTTGGCATGGATCGAGCTGGAAATTTGTATTCTGGGGAGCCGGGCACGGCATCTTGCTGATCGTTCACAAGTTGTTTACCAAGGCTTGGCCGGGTCCGGTGGTCGAAAAAACGACTTCCTCCCGCGTCACCGAAGTCCATTATTCCAAGGATTTGGTTGATATCAATGCGCCCAAGCAGCCGTTTACTTGGTTGATGCTGTTGAATCCAATTTGGTGGTTGCTCACATTTGCGAGCGTTTCCCTCTTGTGGATTCCGTTCCGGGCAGACAGCATGGAAACGACGCTGGGCATTTACGAACGCATTTTCAGCAGTTTTGACTTCGCAATTGTCGCGTATGCCTTCGACATCAACCCCTTGCTGTTCGTTTTGCTCGCTGCCGGGCTCCTGGCAACCCTGCAACCTGCGATTGTGAAACGTACATTCCGCAAGGCCTATGATGTCACGCCATTGGCTGTCAAATTGGTGCTGTTGGTCATTTTGATACAAATATTTATCCAAGTGCGCTCCGAATCCGTACAACCCTTTATTTACTTCCAATTTTGATGTGATGCTGCGAAGGCTGGGGTTGACGGGAATGGTGATGCTGATGGCAATCGGCAACATTTTTGGGCAATCCTGCCCGATCAATCCCGCAAAAAACCGCATCGAATTCGCCCACAACCTCATCGATGTCCATAGCAAGCTCTACCATCTGGAACATGGAACGGACTCGACCTTTGTGGTGGTGCATATCGGGGATTCGCACATCCAACTCGATCATTTTACCGGTGCGATTCGCGCTAACATGCACAAGGTGTTTGGCGACTGCGGCGAAGGGGTTTTGTTTCCCTATTCGGCATGCAAAAGCTTTGGACCCCGCAATTTGGAATCCAAGGCAATTGGCAAATGGATTTGCAATACGGTCTGCAACAATACCTTGTGTGACGAACTCGGCGTAACAGGCTATACTTTGCGTACGACCGACCCCTCGGCGACCTTGAGCTTCAAATACCTCACGCCGGGCATGATGCTCGATACACCGATCGTCGAACCCAAAAGCATTCGCACGGTGACCGTTTGGCATGGAAACGGCGATTTTCCTTTGGCATTGGACTGCAAGGATTGTGGCGGAATGAAGTTGATCACCGATCCCAAGCCCGCTGCGAATGGCCTGCGCACCACCAAAATCACCAATTACATTGCCGGTGAAGAACTCAAATTGAAGCTGAAACCCGGCGCCGACAGCACAGGCCAATTCCGGTTTCATGGGATCAGCTTTGACGTTCCGCAATCGCCTGGTATTCAGTACCATCATTGCGGTGTTGTGGGGGCGCAGTTCCCGTATTTTGTGAAAAATGCCAAGCTCGCCATCGCCCAATTGGCTGCACTCAAGCCCGATTTGATCGTTTTTTCCTACGGCTCGAATGAAAGTTACATGCCCAATTTTGACGCTGTTCAGTACGCTGCCGGCATTGAAACGGTCATGAAAACCCTTCGTAAGGAGATCAAGGGGTTGAATTTCGTTTTCACGACGACGCCCGACACGCGCGCAGGCAACAAAACGCCGCCGCATACCAAGGCGATCAATCAGAATCTCCGGAAGCTTGCCGAGCGCGCCGGCGCAGCCCTGTGGGACTTGAATGCCATCATGGGCGGAGACAACAGCGTGCGGTATTGGGTGGCGCATCAACTCGCCCGAACGGACAAATTGCACTTCACGCGCGCCGGCTACAAATTGATGGGCGACTTGTTTGCCTTGGCATTCATGGAGAGCTACAACCGCCAATGGGATGAAAAAGACCTCCCGACGGATTCGATCATCAAGGAAATCGCGAATGTGGTGACCACGCACGGCCTGAACGCACCTTACGCAGCGGCAGCCGACCAATACTTGACTCCCGAACAACAGCGCAAAATCAAAGGGATTCCCGATCCACCCGTCAAAAAGCCATTGGAGCCGTTCAAAACCAAAACCGTATTCCACGAAGTCGCAAAAGGCGAAACCCTCTACAGCATCGCCAAAAAATATGGCGAAACCGTCGAACAGATCCGTGCCTTCAACGGCATGACCGAGGCAAGCGTGTTGAAGTCCGGGACCAGGATTGTGGTGAAGCGGGTGGAGTAGGGGCACTGTAGCTGAGGTCGTTCCGGAATTGCAATCGCTGTGGTTGTGCCTTAAAATAGACTGGCCAAATTCAGTATTCTCTACACGCCTTTTCCTTATATTTGTTCCATGCAGCATTCACGCAAACTGGTCACCTTTGATTGGGCGATGAAGAAAATCCTTCGCCACAAGGCCAATTTTGGCATTTTGGAGGGCTTGCTCTTTGAATTGTTGCGGCGTGACGTCAAAATCAAAGAAATTCTGGAAGGCGAAAGCAACCAAGAAAAGGAAAGGGACAAATTCAACCGCGTGGACATTCTGGCCAAGCTCGACGGTGAAGAATTGGTCATCATTGAGGTGCAGAACACTTGGGAAGGCGATTACTTTCAGCGTATGCTTTATGGTGTCTCCAAGTCCATCAGCGAGCATATCGCATTGGGAGTACCTTATCGCGAAGTCAAGAAAGTGATTTCTGTGAATATCGTTTATTTCGACCTTGGTCAAGGCGGTGACTATGTTTACCACGGCTCTACTGAATTTCGTGGGCTTCATCGCCCGAGTGATATTTTAGGACTTTCAGAAAGGCAGAAAATGAGTTTCGGGATGGATACGGTCTCGGAAATTTTCCCAGAATATTGGGTGATTCAAGTAGAAGAATTCAACGATGTCACAAAAGACGGCCTAGACGAATGGATTTACTTTTTCAAGCACGCTGCAATTAAAAAGGGGTTCAAAGCCAAAGGTTTGGCTGAAGCAAGTGAGAAATTGGAAGTCATGCGGTTGCCAGAAAAGGACCAAAAAGCCTACAAATGGTATCTGGAATCACTGATGGACGATGCAAGCTTCGCCTTAACTGTGAAAATGGAGATCGATGCTGGAATTGCAGCAACCCTTGAACCTGCAATTGAGGCAGCTGTAGAGGTAGCCGTTGAAGCAGTAAATGGAAAAAACGTTGCCCGACTAGCTTCCAAGGGCAATTCGGCGGCTGAAATCGCCGACATGCTTGACCTAGACCTCCATACGGTTCAACGTTTACTCGGGCAACTTTAATCGAGTGAGTTTGTCCTCGACAATCCCTCCCCATCCCCCAAAATTTCCCTAAATTCGCAGCCGTCTTGGAAACTCCCGCTTTGGGAGACACAAGATTTGATCTTAGAATTGCATGAATCTGCTCCACGAATCCATCAAAAAAGACGTTGCCGCCTTGCTGCAAGCCGGTCTGAAGTCCCTCGGCGTTGACGAATCCATCGACAACATTTATTACTTGTTGAGCCCGGCGCCCAGCATGGAAATGGGACAATTGGCATTTCCACTGTTTACATTCGCCAAGGCTTTGCGCGCTGCGCCACAAAAGCTTGCCGCTGACCTTGCCGCCGCCTTGCCAGAAAACGATTTCATCGAGCACGTAACGCCGGCCGGACCCTACCTGAACCTCGTTTTGCAAACCCAAAAATGGGGCACGGCCGTGCTGATGCCGATTTTGTCGCATAGCTTTTTCCAGCGTTCGCTCACGCAGGCGACGCCAAAGACGATGATCGAGTATTCGCAGCCGAATACCCACAAGGAAATGCACGTCGGGCACATGCGCAACCTCGCGCTCGGGGACGCGCTCATCCGCATGCACCGGTACGCAGGCTACAACATCGTCGCCGCGACCTTCCCAGGAGACGTCGGGACCCATGTGGCCAAGTGCCTTTGGTACATGAAAAACGTGAATACCGAACCTGCTCCCGCCGAAAACAAGGGTGCTTGGCTGGGTTTGATGTACGTGAAGGCCAACAATCTGCTTGAAACCATCAAAGGCACGGACGAAGAAGCCCCTGCCAAGGCCAAAATGACTGAAATCCTGCATCAACTCGAGGCAGGCTCCGGCGAATACTTCGATCTCTGGAAGGAAACACGAGCTTGGAGCGTGGCGATGATGGAAAGCGCCTACGAATGGGCCAATGTCAAATTTGACGCTTGGTATTGGGAGTCTGACGTCGATGCGACTTCGATGGCCTACGCACGGGAAATGTTTGCCAAAGGTGTTTTGCAGGAAAGTAAGGGTGCAATCGGCCTGGACTTGACCGACAAGGATCCCAACCTCGGTTTTGCCATGTTCATCAAAAGCGATGGCACAGGCCTTTACCTGACCAAGGACGTCGAATTGGCAAGGCGGAAATTCGAGGAGAATGGCGTCGAAAGCAGCATCTACATCGTCGATCAGCGGCAGGCACATCACTTCCGTCAGGTTTTTGAAGTCCTGAAGCGCATGGGCTTTCCACAGGCCGATAATTGCTACCACCTTCATTATGACTACGTTGAAGGCAAAGAGGGCATGTTTTCCAGCCGTTTGGGCAATGCCGTTCCTTTGTTTGACCTCATCGCGGAGATGGAGTCCGTGGTCTATACCAAACACCTCGCCGGAAATGTCAACAGCGGTGCGATGGAGGCTGAGGAAGGTCACAACATTTCAAAAATCGTGGCAAAGGGCGCGATCAAATACGGCATGTTGCGCATCGATCCCGCCAAAAAGATCACCTTTGACATGGACGAATGGACCGAATTGCATGGCGATAGCGGTCCTTATCAGCAGTACACCTACGCGAGAATTCAAAGCCTGCTCGCAAAGCAGGGTTATGATCCGCATGGCCCGTTTGATCCGGCAGCTTTGGACGATGCACGTGAAAAAGAGTTGTTGGTCAAGGCTTCGCAATTTAACGATGTGGTGTTGATGGCGACCCAACAATACCGCCCCAATGTGCTCACGGCCTACTTGTATGACTTCGCGAAGGTGTACAACAATCTCAACAATTCCGTGATGATCAAGGATATCGCCGATCCAGTCATCCGAAATACCAAGATGCATCTCACCTGCATGGTCGCTGAGGTGATCAAAGCTGGGCTTGCTCTTCTGGGAATCGATGTTCCTAAGCGGATGTAAGTTTTACCTCTCTGAAGGTTTGGCTTTGGGAGTGGAGAGTTAGAAGTTGAGAGTTGAGAGTTTGATTGCGATATCGATCATCTTCACTCCACTCTCCACTCTCCACTCTCCTCCATCAGTTAAAGGCTTGTCAAAACGGATTAGCGATCGGCATTCTCCATTTTCCATTAGCTTCGCTGAACTTCGTTTACCTTCGGTGATTGCTTCGCAGTTCTCCATTTTCCATTCCCATTTCCTCCTTATATTTGCTCCTTCGAAAATCAGCGAAAATGCAGTCAACGAATTCCATCTTGATGGTGCGGCCTGCGGCCTTTGGGTTTGATCCTGAGACCGCTGCCAACAATGCTTTCCAAAACAAGCCGGGCGATGTCGCCGGAGAAGATCTCCAATCACGAGCCGTGTTGGAATTTGACAATGTGGCCGCAACCATGCGTGCTAACGGGGTGAATCTCTACGTGGTCAAGGACAAGCCCGAACCGATGCGTCCCGACGCCATTTTTCCCAATAACTGGATCTCCACCCACGAAGACGGGACTGTGATCCTTTACCCGATGATGGCGCCCAACCGTCGCCAAGAGCGCCGGCAGGATGTCCTCGACGACTTGGAGAAATATTTTGAAATCCGGCGTGTGGTGGACTTGAGCCGCCATGAAAATACCGGTCGGTACCTCGAAGGAACCGGTTCCATGATCATGGACCGCACCAACGGCGTGATCTATGCTTGCCGTTCGCCACGCACGCACGAGGCTGTGCTCAAAGAGGTTGCGAAAACGCTGGGTTACCGCACTGTGCTTTTTGATGCGGTTGATGGCAATGGCAAACCGATCTACCATACCAATGTGATGCTTTCGATTGGTACCAACTACGTAGTATTGGCCGATTGTACAATTCCTGATGTTGCCGAACGCGAACGGGTCATGGCCTACCTTGGCGGTGGTGGTCACCGCATCGTCAAACTCCGCCCGGAGCAACTCAACGAATTTGCTGGCAATGTACTCGAAGTCCTTGGACGCGAACGTTTTGTCGCCATGAGTAGCCGCGCATTCAAGTCGTTGAGCGACAGTCAGCTGGATTTGTTGGAAGTCTGGGCAAAGACCGTGCACTTCCCGATTCCGACCATCGAGAATATCGGTGGCGGCAGTATCCGCTGCATGTTGGCGGAGATTTTCCTGCCTCGCAAATAGGCGATCGTTTTTCCTTTTAGTTGCATTCAACTTCCATTCGAATTGACTGGTATGCCTACTTGCCAAAATTTGGTATTCCGATGCAACTTTCAATTCGTTGGTTTGTCATTGAGAAGACGATGTAACTGACGTATCTTCGTGGCGTTGCAATCATTTGACGTAGTCCCCCGCATGGCGAAAGAGAATTGGCTTAGATTGAAAATGACCGCTTTGGCACTCGTTGCCGGGCTAATCCTGTTTTCCGGTTGTTCAAAAAAGGCTGCGGAAGATGTCTTGCAGAAGCCAACCGAAGGCGATTTTGAGGTGATCGTAACGACCACCGGCGAATTGCAGGCAAAAAATTCGGTGGATATTTCAGGGCCCACCGGCGCCCGAAAGGCAGGCATTTATCAGCTGAAAATCACACAATTGGTTGCAGAAGGTACCGTGGTTGCCCCCGGAGATTTTGTTGCCGAACTGGACAAAAGCGAGATCGTTGGCAAGCTCAAAGAGGTTGAAATCAACCTTCAGAAATTCCAATCCGTTGTGACGCAGGCAAAACTGGATTGCACGCTCACTTTGGCACAGACGCGCGATGAATTGATCAACCTGCGTTATGCCAAAGAGCAGCGTAAATTGGAAAAGGACGAAAGTGCATACGAGTCGCCTTCGGCAAAGCGCCAAGCCGAAATCGAATTTGAAAAAGCCGTTCGCAGCTACGACCAAAGCCAAAACAACTACCAAACCAAAGTCAAACAAGCCGAAGCCAAAATGCGTGAGGCAGAGGCTGATCTAAACAAGGAGGCCCAGAAATTGACGGATTATCAGAGCATTTTGGGCGAATTCACCATCATGGCGCCAGAACAGGGAATGCTCATCTACGCCCGCGAATGGGACGGGAAAAAGCGTGTTGTCGGCTCTACCGTCAGCCCTTGGGACCCAACCGTGGCAACTTTGCCTGACCTGACAAGGATGGAATCGATTACCTACGTCAATGAGGTCGACATCCAAAAGATCAAAGTTGGTCAGGAAGTGCGCGTGAGTCTTGATGCCAGTCCGGATAAGAAGTTGACAGGCAAGGTGACGCAGGTCGCCAATGTCGGAGAGCAACGTCCCAATTCGGATTCCAAGGTATTCGAAGTCAAGATTCAAATCAACGAAAGCGACAGTACGCTGCGCCCTGCCATGACGACGAGCAATGAGATCATCATCAGCACCTTCCCCAAGGTGAGGTACATCCCCCTCGAATGCGTCCACGTTGCCCAAGACTCCATTCCGGTGGTTTTCAAACGCAGCAGCGGGAAAATTGTGCGTCAGGAAGTGAAACTCGGTGCTGAAAATGAAAATTCAGTGATCGTGGAAAAAGGTGTGGACGCCAACGAAGAATTGTACCTTTCCAAGCCTGAAGGAGGAGATGAATTGGAATTGATTCGCCTCGGAAAATAATCCAAGATGCTGCAAAAGTTCACATACAATCTGCAGATGGCCTTGGATGCGCTTTTTCAGCGGCCTTTACGCAGTTTTTTGACCTCTCTCGGGATCATCTTCGGTGTCGGAGCAGTGATCGCGATGATGGCCATCGGCCAAGGGGCACAGGAAGAAATTCTGGAACAAATGACCATCCTCGGGGCCAATAACCTCATCGTGGAGCCGATCATTCAGCAAAAGGATGAAGAAGTCACCGAAGAAACAGGGCAAGAAGCGACGAGCCAGAAATTTTCGCCCGGCTTGACCTTGGCCGATGCCGAAAGTTTCCAGACGATTATTCCGGCGGTGTCCAAAGTCAGCCCGGAAATTGTGATCGAAACGACCTTCCTCCGCAACGGACGCAAGCGCAGTGGCAAATTGGTCGGCGTGACGAATGTGTTTTTTGAGCATTCTTCGTTCAAGATGGATGAAGGGCAACAACAGTTTTCGCCAGATCAGCTTGAACTTGCTTCCCAAGTTTGCGTGATCGGTGCCGGCGTGAAGTCCAAGTTTTTTTCGCAGGAAGATCCGATCGGTAAGCCGATTAAGGTCGGCAAAAACTGGCTTAGGGTGGTTGGCGTGGCGAATGAACGTAAATTTTCGCAGTCGAGTTTGATGGATTTGGGCGTACGCGACTATGACATGGACATCTACGCGCCCGTCGAAACGGTGCTGCTGCGCTACAAGAATCGCAACCGCATTTCGCCGAGCGACCTTCAGAAGGCCTCCATGATGCAAAACATGTCGGGCGATGACGGCGCAACCCAAGCGACGCCGGAGTCCAAAAATTACCACCAAATCGACCGTATGACCGTGCAAATCAAGGATGGTCAGGACATGGTCAAGGTCGCAGACATCATTCGGAGGATGTTGGCGCGCCGTCACAATGGCGTGATCGACACCGAAGTCAAGATTCCCGAGGAATTGCTCGCCCAAAAGCAGCGCACCACCAACATGTTCAACCTGGTTTTGATTTCCATTGCGGCCATTTCATTGTTGATCGGGGGGATCGGGATCATGAACATCATGTTTGCATCGGTCATGGAACGGATCAAGGAAATCGGTGTGCGCCTCGCTTTGGGAGCCACCAAACGCGATATCGTTTTTCAGTTTTTGAGCGAATCCGTGATCCTGAGCATCATCGGCGGTCTGGTTGGCGTCGGATTTGGGGTCGGATTGAGTCTGATCATCAAGAGTAAATTTGATGTGCCGGCGGTCTTGTCATGGCCGCCGATTGTGATCGCCTTTGCCGTGGCCTTTTCGGTCGGCGTATTTTTTGGATTTTTTCCTGCGCTCAAGGCCGCCAAGCAGGATCCTGTGGTTTCTCTTCGTCACGAATAAAACACACAACCATGTCTCAAAGAAGGTTTTTCTCGATTTCCTTGCTGTTGACGCTGTGTTTGTCTGGCGTTTTATTCCTCGAATCCCGTGCGCAACAACGCGATCCGATCACGCTTAGCCGCTGCATCGCTTTGGCGCAATCGCAAAGTCCTGAGGCACAGATTGCCAAGAAAGGGCTTGCCTCCATTCATTGGGATTACAAATCCTTCAGGGCAGGATTGTTGCCTGCCGTGCGCGCAGATTTTAATACCCCGGGATTGCTGCGTTCAATTCGGCAGGTCACGCAGAATGACGGAACAATCGCTTTCAGACAGCAAAATCAGGCATTTTCGTCAGGAACCTTGAGCATTTCGCAGCAAATCGCACCCACTGGCGGAAGTATTTTCGTCAGCAGCGGACTCACAAGATTGGATGTGTTTGGGACGAATGCTTACCGACTTTACCAAGCTACGCCCTTGCTCGTGGGTCTGAATCAGCCGATATTTAGTTTCAACGCCCTGCGTTGGCAGCAAAAAATCAGGCCGGTGCAGTACCAACTTGCCGAGCGCCGCTACCTCGAAGCCTTGGAAGATGTGGCCCTGAGCATCACCGGGAAGTATTTTGACGTGTACATCGCGGAAATGAGCCTGAAAAATGCCCAATTCAACCTGAGCATCACAGATTCCGTCTTCACCATTTCCGAAGGTCGTTTCCGTGTCGGAAAAATCGCCGAGAATGACTTGCTACAAACGGAATTGGCGTTTTTGAATGCACAAGTGCAAACGCAGCAGGCACAGGTGAGCCTGCAAAAAGCCAAGCTGGAACTCGCCATCAGCCTCGGATTGCCCAACAACGCGGATATTTCCGTGGAACAACCCGAAGAATTGCCTTTGATCGAGATTGACCAGGAATTTGCATTGAATGAGGCCAAGCAAAACCGCAGCGACCTGCTCGATTTTGAGTCCCGTGGCCTGCAGGCTGAGAGTTCGGTGGCGCAAGCACGCGCCAACGCGCGCTTGAATGCGAACTTGAGTGCCACTTTTGGTATCAACAACAGCGATACGACGATCGCCGGTTCGTTTCAGAATCTCGCCGAACAACAAACGGCGAGCATCGGCATCGGTATTCCGATCTTCCAATGGGGCAAAGCCCGCGCCGATGTACAATCCGCAGCGCTGCAACGCGATCAGGTGCAGGAGCAAATCCGGCTTGATCAGCGGCGATTCGAACGTGACCTTCGGTTTCAGGTCATGGACTTTTTGCAGGCACAACAACAATTACAGCTCGCCTCCAAAAGCGATACGATTGCCCAAAGACGATTCGAAGTCGCCAAAAACCGCTACCTGATCGGGAAAATTGACATCACCAATTTCCAAATTGCCCAAAACGAAAAGGACATGGCTCGATTGAGCTATTTTCAGGCTCTGCGGCAATATTGGGTGGCGTATTACCAACTGCGCCGTGCTTCACTTTACGACTTTGTCAAGGCCGAAAAGGTCACGATGCCGGAAATGGAGTTTTAAGGATCAGCTTATTGCTTGACAAAAAGGCCTTCGGAATGGGTATTGCCACTTCCGAGGGCAAGCCAAATGGAAGTGGAAAAATGACTTTCATCGAGCGAGGTGATGCTGCCCGAAGTAGATACGCCAGCACAAAACGAGTCAAAGTAAGCCATTCGCTCCTCGAAGGTCACGCGTCCATTCACAACGAGTCCTGTACCCGTAAAGCCGCAGGGATAATTGACAAAATTGCTGATTTGTACTTTTTGAATATCGCTCGATACTGCTGTTACGATCATGGTATAAGGCCCGACCGTGTCATTGTTGTCGTCGATATGTGAACCGGTCCATGTGCCTAAAAATTTTTCGCGCCAGAGGCGATTGCATTTACCGTTTGTGTCGAGTTCATAATCCAGATCACAAAGACAGCTACCATCAGTAACGTCGCAAGTGCCATGGCCACAGTCTACGCCAAAACAAAGTTGCTCCTTCGTGCATTTTCCATCAGCGCCAATACCCCACCCCTCCTCACATTCGCAGATCCCATAGGCGCAAACGCCATGTCCGCAATCCACATTTTTGCACAGGGTTTTGCGACAACTGCTGAAACCCAGCAATAGGATGGTGCCCAGAAACAAGATTGGCAATGCTTTTTTCACCATTTCGCGGAATTTGATACTGATGACTTGGCTAAAGATAATTTGTTTTATTCATTTCATTAGCCTGTGAATCAGAGAAATAATTGATCTAATCGGATTCATTGTCTTTGGAAATTCCCACTGATGGGATGGTAGCCCGAAGTGTTGATATAAACTTGTGCCTCCAAAAATAGATTGTCGTTGTCGATCAAGCGGGCATTTCCAGTCACGTCGTATGCGCTGCAGGTAGATGTCATCTCGAAAACTTCTCCAGGGGCGAACACGGTAGCAATCACTGAAAGTGGCGCGTTGAAAGTCGCACAGTCCCAATCACAGAAATTATCGATCGTGATCCGCATAATCGATGCCGAGTTGGCCGAAATGGTAAAGGAATAGGGGCCATGGTTCACATTGCCGTCCAGATGCGAACCGTACCAAGTCCCGATGAAGGAATCCCGCCACAGCTTGTCACATTTGCCACTTGGGCCGACTTGATAGTTTTCGTTGCAATCACAATTTCCGTTGGGATCGTTGCAAGTTCCGTTGGGCCCGCAGTCTTTGAGGTAACAAAGGTCCTCCAGCTCGCATTTGCCGGTAACGTCTTTTGCCCATCCCGGCTCGCATTCGCAGGAACCTTTTTTGCAGTCACCATGTTCGCCGCATTCTGATTCCTTGCATTTGGAGAAGGGGTTGCAAGAGGTCGAAAGCAGAAGGAGAAGGGATGCTGATAACAGGAAAAAGGACTTTTTCATCTAAAAACGAGTGCTTCGGGGTTGGAAATCAGGCGCAATTTATTGAATTATCTCTTTGCTCGCCAATCTTCAAAAAGGTAGATCGCCAACAATCCGCTGACGTTTTTGATGAGGCGTTTGGCTTCGTCAGGGCGGGCAACGTAGGTGTGGATGAACTCACCTTCGCCATAATGACCGCCCTTTTGCATGTGATAGGCATCGATTTCGGCGCGGTCCATTTCGATTTCGCAGGAGAAAAAGTAGCCCGCCTCATCGAGCAAGCCCGGGGACGAGTAAAGCCTTTCGGGATTGTGGAGGGTGAGCCATTCCTTTTGAATGGTCATTCCTGTTTCTTCGCTGACTTCGATCAAAGCCACGTCATAGGGGTCGGCATGGCTGTCACACATCCCGGCAGGATGCTCGTAAAATAAGGCGCCATTGGCGACACGTCGCTGACAGACAAGGAGTTGGAATTCCTCGCGTGTTTCGCGGTCGATCAGGCAGGTGAGTACCGAGACGAAATTTCCGCGCAGCATGACGATCGGCAACAATGGATTGCCTTCGGGGGCTTTTGCATCCATTTTGACCAGCGAAAACAGGATTTCTCCGTTGCGCTTGCGGATGGTGCTGAGTTCCTCCAGTCCGTGGAGGGAAACGCCGTTGGCTTCGAGGTCTGCGGACCAAGTCCGGTATTTGAGGCTATCCTTGAGATCTTGCATGGGGGGAAATTAGGAATTTAGAATGGAGAATTGAAAATTGAAAATGGAGAATTGCGAAGCATATCACGTCAATAAACCCGAAGGGTTCAGCGCGGCTAATTGAAAATGGAGAATGACTGTATCTCCTGGAAATTGCCATTCACTTTTTAGTGCTACCCAATCCTCTGAATTGGGCGACTTCGGTTCGTGAATTCCGGTTCAAACCAACCTTCCAATCGCCTTGAATTTTTCGAAAACACGCTCGTTGTGAGGAGCATCGGGTAATTCGTCGGTGAGATCTTGGCCGGCCCAGTGCTCGTAGTGTTTGCCGTTGCGCCACATGCGGCTCTCCGTTACGTCATAGATCACGCCTTGGTAGGCGACCCAGATTTCGTCGCGGTCTTGGCCATTGCGCAAGCCGAGTTGTGAGCGCGTGTAGATCGGTAGTTCCACGGGAAATGAGAAATGAGAAATGACATCGGGAAGGGAGTAGTTAGAAAGTAGCAGTTAGCAGTTGGGATAGGGAAACTTCTAACCGCTAACTGCTAATTTCTCATTTCTAATTTCTCATTTCTAATCTTCAAAACAACGTATTGCGCGATTTGCACCGCATTGGTGGCCGCACCTTTACGCAGGTTGTCGGCGACGACCCAGAGGTTCAGTGTTTTAGGCTGACTCTCATCCCTTCGGATGCGGCCCACGAAGACCTCGTTTTTCCCTTCGGCATGCAGCGGGGTAGGGTAGAGGGCTGTCTTCGGATCGTCCCGCACAATCACACCGGGCATCGTTGCAATGAGTTTTTTGGCTTCGTCCAGGTCAAATTCGGTATGGAATTCGACGTTGATGCTCTCGCTGTGGCCGCCTTTGACGGGTACCCGAACCGTGGTCGCAGTGACGGCAATTTTGGGGTCACCGAGGATTTTGCGGGTCTCGTGGACCATTTTCATCTCCTCGCGCGTGTAGTCGTTCTCCAGAAAGACATCGCAATGCGGCAAGACATTGAAGTCGATTTGGGCCGGATAAACTTTGGCGCCATCGACGCCATGGCGTTCGTTCATCATCTGTTCCAAAGCGGCTTTTCCGGTGCCGGTCACACTTTGATATGTGCTCACGACGATCCTGCGAATGCCGTAAGCCTTGTGCAAGGGTGCCAAAGCCATGACCATTTGGATGGTCGAACAATTGGGATTGGCGATGATTTTGGCGTCGCCGATGGCTTGGGAATTGATTTCGGGAACCACCAATGGCACGTTGGGATCCATTCGCCAGGCAGAAGAATTGTCAATCACCACTGTGCCCACTGCTGCAAATTGAGGTGCAAATTCCTTGCTCGTGCTGCCACCTGCCGAAAACAACGCGATGTCCGGACGTTTGGAAATCGCGGTTTCCATGCCCACAACGGCATATTCCTTGCCTGCGAATTGGATTTTTTGCCCGATGCTCCGCTCGGAAGCAACCGGAATCAATTCGGAAATCGGGAACTTTTCTTCCTCCAGAACTTGGAGCATCACCCTGCCCACCAAGCCGGTGGCGCCAACAACTGCAACTTTCATGATTTAAGGTTTTCGTAGCCTCGAACTTCCGTTTCTTATTCGTAAATTCAAGGCGTAAATATACGGAAATTAATGCTGCGTCTGCGCTTTGTACTGCCTTGGTTGCTCTGCTGTCTGTCCAGTTTCGGATACGGTCAATTCACTGACAATTTCAGTGATGGCAACTTTACGGCCAATCCTGTCTGGAGTGGGGACAATACCGAATGGGAGGTGCTCACGCAGCGCCTCCATTTGAACGGTCCCGCCGTTGCCAATACGACCTCCCACCTGAGTACGCCTTCGACGGCGATTGAAAATACCACTTGGGAATTTACCGTGGATCTTGTGGGTACAACTGCAGGCGGGAGTTTCGTGGAGGTGTTTTTGACTTCAGACCAAGCCAATATCGAATCCAACACCGCCACGGGTTACTTTGTGCGGATCGGAGATGCATTGGATGAAATTTCATTGTTCTATTCGAATTCTGGGGCGAATTCGAAAATCATTGATGGGGCGGATAATCGAATTGCAGTTACCAATCCGCATGTAAAGGTGACGGTGACACGCGACTGTGCCGGACTTTGGACCTTGGTGATCGACACGAGCCCCGGAGGCACAAATCCCATTACCGAAGGTACAACCACTCACACACTTTCGACTACCTCTTCCTTTTTTGGCGTATTGACCACCTACGCGACCGCCCCCAGAAATACTTGGTGTTTTGTGGACGACATTTCGGTGACAGCGACGACTTGTCCAGATCTGATTCCCCCAACAGTCCTCACCGTGGTTCCAAATTCGGCGACAAACGTCACGGTGACATTTTCAGAAAGGGTCGGTTTGGCGACAGCAGAAAATGCATCCAATTACCTGTTTAACTATTTGTTTAATCCTGCAACGGCGACCATTCGGGTAGGGGATTCGACAAAAGTGGACTTGGATTTGGGAGCGAATAGTCTGTCCAGTTGTGGGATCGACTTCGTCACAATTGCCAACGTTGCAGACAGGGCGGGCAACATCATGGTGCCCGACACACTCAATTCGACCTATTTTTTGCCGGGAACGGCAGTTTGGAAATCCGTAGTGATCTCCGAAATCATGGCGGACCCATCACCGACGCCCAACTGCCTTCCTGCATTCGAATTCATCGAGATTCACAACCGCAGCAATTTCCCGGTTGACCTCAATGGCTGGAAAATCTCCGATCTCGGTCCCGGCATCACGATCATCAACACAAGCTATCCGCTCTGTCCAGGTGAATATGCCATTCTTTGTGCGCCAACAGCCAATTTCACGGGGTACAACAATGTGATTCCTGTGACCGGACTTTCCTCGACATTGCTGAACAATACCGGTGACAACCTGGGTTTGCGCAGCAATGCGGGCGTTTTGGTGGATTCCGTGGAATATCTGCTTTCTTGGTATCAGGATGCGATCAAGGACGATGGCGGATGGTCATTGGAGCTGATCAATCCGAATGATACTTGTTCCACGAATTCCAATTGGATTGCCAGCAATGACGCCTGTGGCGGGACGCCGGGCCTGCAAAATTCGGTTTTCTCCACGATTCCGGACACATCTGATCCCGTGATCACCTCGATTTCGGTGATGGGTGCGAGCAATTTGTTGGTTTGTTTTAGCGAACCGGTAGTGCCTGCCATCGCCAATATTCCGACGAATTATTTCGTGAACAACGGCCTGGGACAGCCCATTTCTGCGATTGCAGCTCCGCCATCGTTCAATTGCGTGACCTTGCTTTTCGCTTCGCCGATCGATACAGGTATCGTTTACACCCTCACGGCAACCAATATCGCCGATTGCAATGGCAACAATGCGCCCACTTCCGGAACTTTCATGATTTCTGGTACTGCTGCTGCCAATGACGTGATCATCAATGAGATATTCTTTGATCCGGACATCAATGCCACCAACTTGCCCAACGTCGAGTACGTGGAATTGTACAACCGGAGTGCCGATGCCTTCGACTTGGCCGGATGGAAATTCCGGGACTCGGGGACGCCACAGACGCTGGGGAATTATTTGTTGTTACCCGGAAGCTATGTGATTCTCTGCGATTTGGCGGATACCGCATCCTATTCGGGACTTCCTTATCTGGGCTTGCTCACTTGGCCTTCGCTCAACAATACGGGCGATAATCTAGGGTTACGCGACAGCTATGGCAGCCTCGTCGACAGTGTCGAATATTTGGACACCTGGTACAATGACCCCAACAAATCGGCTGGTGGCTGGTCGATCGAGCTGATCAATCCGGGCGATACTTGCAATGCAATGTCCAATTGGGCTGCTTCCGTTGATCCGGATGGCGGAACTCCAGGTGCTGTCAACTCTGTGTTTTCGACGGTTCCTGATACAGATCCTCCGCATTTGATGTCCGTTACCGTTGCCGGACCGAATTCCGTGACGGCCTGTTTTGATCAGTCTTTGGATCCCGTTTCTGCTGGAACTTTGGGAAATTATTCCGCGAACAACGGTTTGGGTACGCCTTCGAATGCATTTGTGGGTGGCACAGGAAATATGTGCGTGACCTTGGTCTTTGCATCACCGATCGATACCGGAACCGTTTATACCTTGACCGCAACCGGCATCGAGGATTGCGCCGGAAACTCCACCACCAACACCGGAACATTCCTCATTTCGGGCGAAGCGAATTGGCGGTCGGTCATTATCAATGAGATCTTCTTCGATTTTGATACGACCGTAACGAATTTGCCAGCGGTGGAATATGTCGAATTGTACAACCGCAGTAGCACGCCATTTGACCTCGGAAACTGGAAATTCAGGGATTCGAGTTCGACCAAGACCCTCACCGGCTATGTACTTGCGCCTGGCGACTACGTGATCCTTTGCAAGGAAAGTGATACTGCCGCCTACACCGGCATCCCTTATTTGGGACTTTCTTCCTGGCCTTCGCTGAATGACGGTGGGGACAATTTGGGATTGCGCGACCAAGCCGGAAATTTGGTGGACAGCGTGCAATACCGCGCGCCCCTTTGGTACCATGACAGCAACAAAGACGGGGGCGGATGGAGCATCGAATTGATCAATCCCGACGATTCTTGCAATACCGTCACCAATTGGGCCGCGAGCAATGACCCCGATGGCGGTACACCGGGTGCGATTAATTCGATTTTCAGCACGGCACCTGATCTGACAGCACCACAAATCCTGTCGGTGACGGTTACCGGGACGAATTCGGTGCAAGTCTGTTTTGACGAAGGACTGGACATCGCCACGGCCAACATGGCCGGCAATTATGTGGTCAACAATGGCTTGGGAACCGCCGCAACTGCCACGTTGATCACGCCAGGAAATACCTGCGTCAATTTGACCTTCATTCTCCCGATCGATACCGGTACGATTTATACCTTGACTGCGACGGGTGTCGAGGATTGCATCGGCAACAACGCTCCGACGAACGGAAATTTTGTGGTGAATGGTCCTGCGCCGTTCCGTGCGTTGTTGTTCAACGAGATTTTTGCCGATGAATCGCCACAAATCGGCTTGCCGCCGAATGAATTCCTTGAATTGCACAACCCCTCCGCCACGGCATGGGACTTGAGCGGATGGTCCATCCACAATGGTGGTCGCCGCGTGATCGGCAGCTATGTATTGAATCCAGGTGGTTATGTCGTGCTGTGTGACGATGCCGACACCGCAGCATTTGCCGGCATTCCTTATGTCGCGGTGGCGAGTTGGCCTGGATTGACCAATGGCGGTGATCAATTGGGTCTGCGCGACAACTATGGCAACCTTGTCGACACCGTTGCCTACGACATTTCCTGGTACCAAGATCCCAACAAAGACGACGGCGGATGGTCATTGGAATTGATCAATCCGACGGATAGCTGTGCGCAGTTGGGCAATTGGATCGCTTCGAATGACACCTCGGGTGGCACGCCGGGGCGCCTGAACAGTGTGTACAACAATTCGCCCGATACCACTCCGCCGACATTGTTATCGGTGACGGTCATCGACAGCAACCACGTCGAACTCTGCTTTGACGAAACGATGGATGTGTCGGCGCTTCAAAACACAGCCAATTATTATGTGGATTCGATGGCCGCGCATTTCCCGTTATCGGCAACCGTTTCCGGAATCGGCAATGCATGCGTCACTTTGCTGTTGCCCGAAGTGATCGATACAGGGGTGATTTACACCGTCACGGTGACGAATATCAGGGATTGCAAAGGCAATTTGGCTGGTCCATTGACGGGGCAGTTTGTCCTCGGCGGCAATGCCAACCGCTATCAAATTGTGTTCAACGAAATTTATCCAGATGAAACGCCGGTCATCGGTTCGCTGCCGGAAGGTGAATTTGTCGAGCTGTACAACAATGGCCCGAATGTCGTTTCGCTTGCAGGTTGGACCGTTACGGACCGCAACGATACGGGCACTTTGCCTGCATTCAACCTGTTTCCCGGCGGGCATGTGATTTTGTGCAGCAGTAGCAATGTCGCTGATTTCGAAGTCTTTGGAGATGCGATTGCGGTATCGGGCATGCCGGGATTGAACAATTCAGGAGACAGTCTGGAGCTGTATGATGCCACCGGGCAACTGATGGACCTCGCTTACTATGACTTGGGATGGTACCATGATCCATCCAAGGAAGATGGCGGATGGTCGATGGAGCGTGTGGATCCTGCCTATCCGTGTACCAATGGCGACAACTGGCGCGCGAGCACCGATGCCAACGGCGCAACTCCCGGCACTGTCAACAGTCAAATGGGAACCTTCAGCGATGTTGAGGCGCCTTCGGTACTGAGTGTGCAGACGACAAGTCGTTCAACGGTGCGCGTATTCTTCTCCGAATTGATGGATGCCGCTTCCTTGAACAATCCCGCCAACTACACGATCGACAACGGAATTGGTGTCGCGACGGCCGTGACTGTGAACGGCAGCCTGCCGTTTTCCGTGGATCTTGCCTTCGGCGTGCTGATGGATACCAATACAGTTTATTGCCTGAGCGTTACCGCAGTTGAAGATTGCCCTGGGAATACCATTTTGACCCCGAATTCGACCTGTTTTGGCATTGCGGACGAAGTCGCCGTGGGTGATTTGATCATCAACGAGATTCTCTACAACCCCTACACCGGCGGTAGCGACTTTGTCGAATTGTACAACAACAGTGACAAGATCATCGACATTTCGACGGTTTACATTGGTGAAATTTATCCTGAAACCGATTCGATTTTCAACGGCAAACAGGCGAGCACAATGCCAAAGATCATCCTGCCGCGGTCTTATATTTGCTTGACAGGCGACAAGGACAGTCAGGTGATGACCTATTTGCCGAGCGACCCGAGCACGATTTTTGAGATGGCGAGTTTCCCAAGCTATGACGATACCGAGGGCGAATGCGTGATCTACACCGATTCGAATGAGGTTTTGGACCGTTTTGCCTATCTCGATGATTGGGCTTTCCCCAATCTCGACGACAAAAATGGCGTTTCACTGGAGCGATTGGATTTTGATCGACCGACGCAGGATCGCAACAACTGGCATTCGGCGGCGAGCACGGCACTCTACGCGACACCGGGCTACAAAAATTCGGAGATATTGGTACCTGAGGGCGATGCCGAGGTCTGGTTGCAGCCAGAAACCTTCAGCCCCGATCAAGACGGATTCGAGGATTTGATCAGCATCAACTATCACTTCACGACGCCAGGTTGGAATGTGCGCGTGACGGTGTTTGACAACAAAGGTCGCCCCGTGCGAATCTTGCAGGAAAACACGCTCATCGGCACGGATCAAGGTACCTTCACTTGGGACGGCACGACAGATGGGTTCCACAAGGCCGATGTCGGTGTCTACGTGATCCTGTTTGAAGCCATGAATCCCAGCGGTGGCGAGAAGAAGAAGTTCAAGCTCGGTTGCGTATTGGCTGCGAAGCTCTGAAAAGGAGCTGAATAATACGCAGGTTTGCGGAGGCTGATGGGCTGGTTTGACGGCTTTGCCTGATGCTACTTACATCCAAAATTCAATTGGCAACGCTGTCCACCTGCGGAGGATCTCCATTTTCAATTGCTTACGCGAACCCTTCGGGTTTGACTTCGTCGATTGCTTCGCAGTTCTCCATTCTCAGTTCCTTTTCCGGAGTTGCTTCCGGCGCATCGAATGGGTTTTTCTTCATTTTCTTGGCGATAAAGGCCATTCGAATGAAATCTGGAGTGAGCTGTGTAAGGTAATAGCTGAGCCGATTGAGTGCACCCGGAACGATAAATCGCTTCTTTTTGAATGCTTTTTTCAACGTGATGGCTACGACTTCTTCAGGTTCGAGGGCGACAATTCTTGCCAAGGGCCCTGCCGTTTCAATCCTTTCCCTGATCGCAGGGCTGGTTTTGACCCCGCTGGGACAAACGACGCAAACATGGACATTGCTGCCACGCAATTCCCATTCAGAGGAAAGTGAAATATAGGTCAGAAATGCCTTGGAAGCCGAATAGGTTCCTTTAAAGGGCACAGGAAAAAAGCTCGCTTGACTCGAAATATTGATCACATAAGCCTGCGGTTGCCGTTGCAACATCGGCATCAACCTGCGCATCAGGTAGTAGGGCGTGAGCATGTTCAGGTTCAGCATCGCACGGTGCTTGTGCATATCCGTTTCATGAAACGGGCCCACGGAACCCAAGCCGGCATTGTTGACCAGCATGGACACGTTCAATCCTTGCTTTTCCACCCAATCCATCACCTCATCTACCGCATCGGAATCTGCCAGGTTGATTTCCAGCGTGCGAACTTCCACATGGTGTTTTCCAGCAAGTTCCATTGCCAATTCCGGCAAATCTTCGCCAGCCAAAGAAACCAACGCAAGGTTGTAGCCCTGCCTTCCCAATTCATCGGCAAATGCCTTTCCGATCCCGCGACTCGCGCCTGTGATCAAAGCATAACCTTTTTGCTTTCGCTCCATTTCTACCTATTTGGATCAAATTCGCTGAATTCCAGCAAATTGACCGGTTGATTTCCAAAAGTGGACGACGACCCAACGCATCCACATCAAAATTATCATTTCCAGCAGAATTCGAATGCAAGTATGACCTTTTTCAGGTTTTATTTGATGCGACCGGCTTTGCGTTCCGCTTCCAGCCATTCAACGGTCTTCCGAATGCCCGTTTCGTAGTCCATCGGGGCATAGCCAAGTTCTTGGATAGCCTTATCGCTGGAAACAGGCCAGGAATAACTTGCCTTGCGCAACCAAGCCCGCGTGAGGATCGGTGCTTTTCCATTCAACTTTGAAACCAAAGCGGCAATTCCAGCCAAAAATCCAAGCAACCAATGGGGGATGGCAAGGGTGGTCGTATGCTTGCCGGTCACCTTTTCAAGTGCGGCAAATAGGTCCAGAAAGGTCACATTTGCGCCTCCGAGAAGGTAACTTTGGCCACTTTTCCCCTTCTCCATTGCCAGCAGCATACCATCCACGATGTCGTCGATGTGGACAAAATTTGCGAGCTGCTTCTTGAAGCCGGGGTAAACAGCAATCTTTTTGGTAAGGTATTGATGGATGAGCATAAGATAGCCATTTTTCCGCTCGAGCGGGCCAGGGCCATAAACCCTTGTCGGATTGACCGTTACAATGTGCATGCCGTCCAAAACAAACCGCAATGCCCGTTCGTCGGCCATGGCCTTCGAACTTTCATAAGCAATAAAGTAGTCGACCGTGCGGATATGGTCCTCATTTACAGGGTGTATGTTGTCTTGATCGGGTGGGCCGATCGGACCTGCTGATGAGGTATTGAGGACTTTGGAAACCCCAGCCTCCTTGGCTGCTTTGAACACATTCACGGTGCCAACGACATTGACCGTGTAAAAGTCACGAAAGTCAGCTGCCCAGTCGGTGGAAAGCGCCGCAAGGTGATAAACTTGGTCAATGCCAGCCATCGCCGCGCTCAGGGAGCTGGAATCTCTGACATCCCCTTTGACTTCCACAATTCCTGGGTATTGCAAATCCGGGTTTTCGCCCATTCTACGCACGAGTGCCCTTACTTCGTGTTGCTCGTCGGCCAATCGCCTTGCTAACCTTACGCCAAGAAATCCATTGGCTCCCGTGATCAATACCTTCATTGTAGCCCTGCAAAATCAATAAACCTCATTCCTCCTGCAAATCTAGGCCAACAATTTCGGTATCAAAAACCATTTCAGATTTGTTGCCCCGGGTTGCAGTTGCGCCCAGTTCTGAATATTTGCCTCGAGGCAAACCATGCCTGACGTTGGAATCACGATGTTTGCCTGCATTTGAAGGAGGTAAACCGTCAATTGCTCGAGAATCGGATTGTGTCCAAAAATCATCACGCTTCCAACATTCTCCGGAAGGGCTTGCAACATGCTCATAATGAGCCCATGGCCTGCTTCATAGAGTTTTGTCTCCACACGAATGGGTTGATGGAAATTGATTTCCCTTGCGACCGCCTCTGCGGTTGTACGCGCACGCACAGCAGAAGATGAAAGGATCAGGTCGGGCTGAAATTCGAGCTCATTCAAGGCCTGTCCCATGCGCGGGGCATCCAGTTTGCCTCTCGAATTCAGCGGCCGATCATGGTCTGACAAGCCGGTAGCCCAATCACTTTTGGCATGGCGGGCGATTACTATAGTTTTCATGGTCTTATTCTCCTTTTGGCCGATTGGCGGCTCCTGCGATTGATCAGCCAAATATAAAAAAGAAAGCCCGGCATTTGCCGGGCTTTCTTTTTAAGTGGACTGAAGTCCAAATTATTTTACCACCACGACACGCAAGTGGCTCTGATAGCTGCCTTGTGCATTGGTGAAGTTAGCCTTCACCAGGTAGATTCCGGCTGGAAGTGCCTGGGTGTTGAATTCGACCTCGCCTTGACCAGCGCCAAACTGGGAGTTGGTCAACTGTGCGACCGGACGTCCGTCGATGCTGTAGGCATTGAGGGTGACGCGGGTAGCTTGTGGCAAGTCAAACTTGATCGATGTCGAGGCAACGGCAGGATTTGGAACAGCCTGAAGCTTGATTCCGCTGCCTGCTACGACTTCTTCCGGCTTCGCTACGATGGTCGAGGACTTCCATGCACCGCGACCGTAGGTTGAGATAAATACCGTGTTATCAGGAGAATAGCGATAATTGTTGATATCGGTAAATTCCATGTACCATTTGCGAATGACGATGTCGGTCACAGGAACGTTGCCGATTGCGCTTCCTTCGAAGGTCCAGCTTACGCTTCCGTTTTCGTAGTCGCTCGTGGTGGAGTAGATCCCTTCTTCGGTGCCGAGCAAAATCGCCCTGTTGCTGGCATCAGGGTGGAATGCGGCAGAATGCACAGGAAGGTTGGCTTCCAAGTTACCTTGGAGGCTACGCCATGTCGGCGCAATTGCCTTTGCATCATTGGTGATGTAAACACGGTCATCCCCGTTTGCAAAGCCACCGAAGGTGACGATCACGTTGTTGCTGTTGGTCGGATCGACTTCAATGTCGGTGATCCAACGGCGAGGAAGCGTGCCGCCATCGATGCGTACTACGTCGGTCGTGACGCAGAAGCTCTCAGGACGGTGTGCACCGACAAGTCTAAAAACATCACCATTGTTGGTGGCAACATAGGTATTGTGCTCGGCATCATTGGAGGAAGTGATCGCAGTGAAATACTTCCTTTTACCGCCGGGAAGATTCTGCGTGATCAAGTCATCGGAAACCCTGTTCCAGGTAGGAACGGAGTCAATGCCGCCAAATGGATTTTGGCACATCCAAATAAAGTTGCCAGAGGCCAAGAACACGTACATTGGCGTATTGAGGATCGAAGTATCGTTGCTCAAGCTGCCGGCAGGGATGTATTCATCAAAGCAGAAAGGCATGATAGGTGCTGTGGAACGATCATATATACCGCCACCACCGACGGATAGCGTTGCGCGGTCGATGATCATCGAGTCAGGAGCGACGCCCCAGCAGGAATTGACAGAGTCAACCGGGAATCCATAAAAGTCTTCAAACGTTGCGCCCTGTGTGAGCGAACGTTGCACACCACGATCTTCAGCCTTGGCAACGACGAAGTTCTCTGGCATAATGGTAGACCAGCGTGCCAAACCGCCACCGGTCAACGAAGCTGAGTGGATGTCGTTGTATTGCTGATTTTCTGGTGCTGATGACCCGTTGTTGTGTGCGGAGATTCCGTGGAAGCGGTCGGAAACAAGGACTTTGAAGCTTGGGGATGGGCTGATGCCGTACAGGTGGGCATTGTTAAAACCTTTGGTACGGAAGGAATAGGAGTCTCCCAAGTCACCTGAACGCACGATTTCGTGGTCGGTACCGACATACATCACCGAGTCAGCGTTGGGATCAAATGCCATGGCAAGTTGGCCCAATGGCACGTAACGGGTGCTAAAGCCTGGGACAAAGCTATGTGATGCAGCGTCGATCCAGCCATCTACATTGCTGTAACGGTACATTTTTGTGCCACCGATGAAGACCACGTTTGGATCGACTGGCGGAACAGCAAGGAACATGGAATAAAGTCCTTTGTTTTGGAATGGCTTGAAAATCGCCGACTCATAAGGCGAAATTCCAATCCAGGTATAGCCATTGTCCACCGACTTCCAAACGCCAGTGCAGTTACCTGTAACGTCATTGGCACCGGTCAGGTAGATGATATCAGGGTTGGAAGGTGCAACGGCAACGGCAATACGATAGCCACCGATGCGATTGTTAGGAGCGGCTGTGCCCACTGGAAACGTGGAATTGATGGCAGATCCAAAAGTCTGTCCACCATCAGTAGAGCGGTAGAGCGAGTCTTTTGTTGCTGCATACACCACGTTGTTATTGGCAAATTTTGCCTCTGTGATGATGTTGTTCATGAAGTAAGTGGTGCCGGTTGCTTTGGTCACCGTGCCAAGATCGGCATTGTCGCTCCAATACAGGCCCTTGAGGGAGCCTACGAGCGTGCGACCACCTTTGGTCGCAACGGTTTGGATGGACATAAAGTCGCCGCTGTAGCGCACTGAGCTGTTGTTCCAAGTTCCATTGTTGTGGCTCCAAGTAGCGCCACCGTCGTTGGAAGAGAAAACGCCCTCGCCAGGCTGACTTGAAGCCTTGAGAAATCCATTTTTCAGGGTACGAATGGAGTCAACGCCCCAAGTGCCACCCCAAGTGGATTCAGGTCGGAAGTAGTAAGCTTCGCCTGTTCCGACATAAATATTACTTCCGTCGACTGCGATACATGAAACCGCAAGGTTCTCAGCCAAACCGCTGACCATGCTCCAAGAGGAGCCACTATCGGTCGATTTCCAGAGTCCGCCACCAACGGATCCAGCCCAAACGTTGCCGCTGCCGTCCACAACAATGGCACGAACGTGGTTACCGGTGTTGTTTGGGCCGATTTCTTCCCAAGCAAGGTTTAGTTGTGCTACAGCGACGTTGTTGCCAAAAAACAGCAATGACATCGCCAAAGCGAATAAAATGGTCGATCTTCTCATAATTCCCAGTAAATTTTTGCCTACAAAAACTGTCAAAAAAAGCAATTTAATATGAGGCATACAAACATTGGCTGGGATTTTTTGGCCCAACAGCCATTGTCCATGACCTGAAGTACACAGCTAAGGTAGTGGATGCGCCCTATTTTTCCAATTGTTTGAAATGGATTCGATTACATAGTAGCGATCTTGCGATCGCATCATTATCCACTTCAATTGATGAAAATCAATGAAAATGCTGCTCCCGCTGTTGCGCAGTTGGTGCAAGAGATGACTCAAAAAAAAACAGATTTGACTCAGATGTGACGTTCGGCATGGTAGCTCGAACGCACCAATGGACCGCTTTCAACAAATTTGAATCCCATCTCGATTCCCTTTTCGCGGTAATGAGAAAATAAGTCTGGATGGATGAATTCCTGAACCGGAAGGTGCATTTTGGTCGGTTGAAGGTATTGCCCGATCGTCAAGACATCGCAACCGTGGTTCACGAGGTCTTGCATGATTTCATACATTTCCTCAACCGATTCGCCCAAGCCAACCATCACACCCGATTTTGTCCGAATTCCAGCAGCTTTTGTTCGCTGAATCTGCTCCAAGCTCCGCTCGTACTTCGCTTGTGGACGCACCTTGCGGTACAGCCGCTTCACGGTTTCCATGTTGTGAGAAATGATCTCCGGCGCAACATCCAACATGAGCTGCAAAGCCTCCCAATTGCCTTTTACGTCTGGAATCAAGGTCTCAAGCGTGGTGCCTGGGCTCAATCGCCGCACTTCTTTCACCGTTTCGGCCCAAATCTGCATTCCACGGTCGTTCAACTCATCGCGATTGACAGAGGTGATCACAGCATGTTTGACCCCCATGAGTTTGATCGCTTCCGCAACCCGTAGGGGTTCGTCCAAATCGAGCTCGGTAGGACGACCTGTAGCCACCGCACAAAATCCACAGGAGCGGGTACAAACATTGCCCAAAATCATAAAAGTCGCCGTTCCAGCGCCCCAGCATTCGCCCATGTTGGGGCAACGCGCACTTTCGCAGACGGTATGGAGCTTGTGCTCGTCGATGATGCCACGCACATCGGTGAAAGTTTTTCCATACGGAAGTTTTACCCTGAGCCAGTCAGGACGTTTTCCGTTGCCAGGCATGTTTTGGCTGATGACAGGTAGCTCAATCATTTGATTACCAAGTGTTTCCAATCAATAGTTCAATGGATCCGCCGATAAATCCCTGCCGATTGGCCGTAAAACCAAACATTGGCAGCTTTTTCGCGAAAATGTCGGCAAACATCCCCAATTCGATGCTGCGAATATAAGCCGTTCCAGATGAAAAATCCACCGAGGTGGCGGCCTTGATCCGCGCTCCCGGGATCATGAAAATTTCATTCATCCCCAAAAAGTAGTCGCCTACACCATATATATTGGAGTAGTTGTATTTGGTGTGGTCATATTTGTGGATCTCCTTGAAGGCTTGATTGCCGTTGAAGGGCACGGCTACCTCCAAATAATACGGTTTCATCAGTGCAAGAAGTGGCCCTGCAGAGAAATGGCCCTTCAGACCAATGCGATTAAAGACGCCCTTGGAAATCAACTTCCTTGAGACCCCAAACATCGGCGCCAAGACGTAGCAATAGTTCAGTTTGTCATAGACATAGTCCTTCCCACCTTGATCCTTGTAGGCACTTTCGATCTTCAGTTCCTTCGGATTCTTGTAGGAACTCAATGACAACCCGATCGAATAATCCCATTCGCCCCGCAAAACAAGGTATTGCACATCAAAGCCTATCCCAAAAGAATGGGCCATCACACCGAATGCCAATCCTGCGGAGGCAGGTTTGACCTCAGGTTGCGCCCAAGTAAGAAGGGGAACCAACAAAAGCAATGTGAGAAGCAGCCGCTGTCGCATGGTTAAAAATAAGGATTCTATGATTCTGATTCAAGCATGGTGCACTCAAAAGCTGCCTACGAGGTCAATGTGAAATGTCAAACGTGCATTCGCTGGAATTTTGGGGGGCAACTTGACATCTTTCCCGTTGGCATCCTTGCCATCACCGTATCCGAGTGCGGGTGGAATGGTCACGATCGCCTTGGTACCCAACCGAAGCTTTCTTGCAGCAGATTCGATTCCAGGGATAACTTTTCCCGAACCAATTGTAAAATCGAGCGGGGTGCCTCGGGTGTAGGAGTCATCAAAAACGGTTCCATCATCCAAAATTCCTTGATAATGCATGGAAACATGTTCGCCATTCTGCGGAATATCGCCGGTTCCAGCTTTTACCACGTAGATCCCGATGCCATCCGGGTAAATTTTGATTTTCGAACTGTCTAGAACCACATAGGGCTCAAATGTGCCGTTCTGTGCATCCATCGGATGTTTTCCGCTTTTGCCGCAACCCGCCACAAGCATCGTGAAAATCGCGCAACCCAACAGGCTGAAAAGTAAACGGTACATATTTCTAGTATTTGAGCGCATCCTTGTATTGCTCCAACAACTTCAAAAACTTCTCTTCTGTTGCCTCAATGTTCAAATCAACTTTTCCACCGGAGGCATTGTAATGTCCACCCCCGCCGAAATGAGCGGCAAATTCGTTACAGGCAAATTTGCCGATACTCCTGAAGCTGAGCTTGGTACCGCGGTCAGATGCCTTGAGGAGTACGCCGAAATTGATGCCTTTGAGACTCAAGCAATAGTTGACAAGTCCCTCTGTGTCGCCTGCGCCCAAATCAAAACGAGCACCTTCGGCGCGGGAAACGGCCATGTAGGCGGTATTGTATTCAGGGAGAACCTTCAGCTTCTTGTAAAGCATGAATCCCAGGAAACGGGTGCGCTTTTCGCTGAAGTTGTCATAAATAAGGTTGTGGATATGGCCGACATCGATGCCGGCTTGCAAAAGGTCGGCAGCAATCAGGTGCACCTCGGGGGTGGTCGTGGAGAATCGAAAGGATCCGGTATCGGTCATCAGCCCCACGTAGATGTTTTCGGCGACCGCTTTGTCGATCAAGGGAGCGGTTCCGAGCTGTAGCAACAGGCGATAAACCAACTCCGCTGTGGAGGAGAGTCCGGCCACGTGAAAGTTGTAATGCGCAAAATCTTCAGGATCAAGGTGGTGATCGATGAGGACAATCTCGGCAGTGGAACTGCGGATCATGGCTTCGAGCTCGCCAACGCGTCGGAGGGCGTTGTAATCGAGGCAGAATATCAAGTCTGCAGCAGTAAACAAAGCTGCGGCTTCGGCAGGTTTCGTGCTTGCATCGATCACTTCATTGGATCCGTCGAGCCAAGACAGGTATTGATCGTAGGCATTGGGTACAACAACGGTTGCCTCCTTGCCCATTTTTTTCAGCACTCTCCAAAGTGCGAGAGACGACCCCATGGCATCGCCATCAGGGTTGGGGTGCGTGGTGATCACGATGGAGCCACAATTTTGAAGCCTTTGCGACAGGCGTGCCACGGAGTCTGTGGTGTACAGAGCCAACCGTGAGCTGATTTCAGTCAACATATCCTGCAAAACTAACAATTTTTGAGGTAGGCAGGGAGAATAGTGATGCGCCTTCCCGAGGCTTGGGCAATTGGCAAAGTGGATGGATTTTGATGCGCTTCGGGGCATTTTTTGATGGAAAGCGGTTTTTGGCACATTTTAGACGAAAAAAGTTTGGAATAGGAAAACTTGTCAGACTAATTTTGCCGCTCACAAAATTGAGAAGCAACAATGAGCGGAAAACTCACATTTACCATCATCAAGCCCGACGCAGTTCGCAACGGGCATGCAGGCAAAATCATTGATCAAATCATCGAAGGCGGCTTCAAAGTGCGCGCCATGAAGATGGTTTGGTTGAGCGACAAGACCGCAGGTGACTTCTATGACATTCACCGTGAGCGGTCATTCTTCAAAGAGTTGGTCGATTTCATGACGAGCGGACCTTGTATTCCGATGATTTTGGAGAAAGACAATGCAGTTGAGGACTTTCGCACCCTGATCGGAGCGACGAATCCTGCAAATGCTGCTCCCGGAACCATCCGTAACCGATTTGCCAAGTCGATTGATGCAAATGCCATCCATGGATCCGACAGCGACGAAAACGCGCTGCGTGAAGGTAGTTTCTTCTTTGCGTCAATGGAGACGTTCTGAGGCATAATTTCTTGATTGTCAATGAAAAACGGGCGGCTTTTCAACCGCCCGTTTTCTTTGGTGGTGAATGTGCAAAAACACCCAAGCCGCGGAAATGGGGGAGGAACCCCTCCAATTCGATCTCATGTAGACCCCGACGAAGCGGAAAAGCGGGACCTTGCCAGTAAGTGGACTTTTTTAGAAGGGTTGGTCGGGCTGCAGTGACGGAAGAATTGTAAGGAAACCCTTCGTTTTTTTGACGAATGGAGCCTTTTATTCATTCAAGCGACCAAATTGTCTGTCCAAAAGAAACGAATTTCCACCATCCAATCGTTCCATCCTTGCACATCCTTAGAAAGATAGCGACGAAAAATTCCGTTTTAATGTCGTTTTTTACCCCAAGAATCCTTAAATTGAGCCGATTTTAGGAATATTTGGGTATTGGAAATCGGATTTTTGGATGAGAAGCACAGACTATTTGTTTCGGCTGATCAAGGCTTTGAGCAAAGGGGATCGTCGGAATTTCAAACTATATGCCGGTCTGCAGGATGGAGACAAACAGTACATTCGTTTATTTGATGCGATCGACAAGCAATCGGAATACGATGAACCCAAGCTCCTGAAACAATTTGAGGGTGAGAAGTTTACGAATCAGTTTTCCGTTGCGAAAAACTACCTGTACAACTACATTCTCAAGACGCTTCATATTTTCCGCAAGGATCCGAAGACGGAATTGAATGCGTTGCTGCATCAGGTGCAAATCTTGATGGGCAAGAACCTGCTGGAACAGGCGCAGAAGCATTTGCGCAAAGCCAAGCATATGGCGGAGCGGCAGGAGCGATTCCCCGAGATGCTGTTCATTTTGGAAACCGAACGCTCGCTCATGCAGAAACGCGAGCAGTCCAAGGAGTTTGAAGCATTTATCGATGCAATCCAGCAAGAAGAGGAACAAACTGTTGCGAAAATCGCCAATTATCAGGCCTATACGCATTTTTATGACCAGATTCACCGGTTTATCAAGCGTTCCATTGCCGCGAGAGATCCTGAATTGAAGTCAAAGGTTGGGCTTATCCTTGCCAATCCGCTGATGGTCGATGCCGAAAAAGCCTTGTCGATCAGGGCCAAGCTCCGGCGTTACGATGTCCTCGTGGATGCCCACCGTTTGCGGGGCGAGTTGCCGCAAATGCTTGAAAATCTGAAGCTCTCCGTTGCGACATACGATGCGCATCCGGAGATTCGCACGGAAAAGGCGCTTTCCTACATCAATGCTGTCAGCAATCTTGGTGTGGTAAACTATATGGTTGGCGACAAAGAGAGCTCATTGGCCGCTTTGGCAAAATTGCGCGCCATTCCTGTCGCTTCGGAAGAGGAGGAAATCCACGTTTTTGAGAAGTACTTTCACTTCAAACTTGGCTTGTGCATTGAAATTGGCGATATTCCGGAGGCAAGGTCTGTGATTGCAGACTTCGAATTGGAATTTCCCGGCAGGGAAGGTACGATCATGAAAGCCGTAGAATTGAGCATCTTCTACATGATCGGGTACTTTTACCTTTATATAGGTGAACCTGAAAAGGGGCTGGAATCCATCCATCGTGTACTCAATGAGCCGCGCACAGAGTTGCGCACGGATATCCAAGCGATGGCGCGCATTGTGCACCTCGTGCTGCACTACCACCTCGGAAATTTTGAATTTCTCGAGTACGAGGTGAAATCAGTGGCACGTTTTCTCTCTAACCGCGACCGGTTGTTTGTTTTGGAGCGCACAATTCTGAAGTATGTGCGCAGCTTGGCAATGCTCGGTCCCAATGAAAATCGCCAGGGTTTGCTACGTGACTTCAAGAAGGAAGTCGAAAAGGTGGTAGAGGATCCTTTTGAGCGTCAAGGTCTTAAGCTGTTTGATCCACTTGTTTGGATTGACGCACAGCTCAATGGGAAAACGATGTGGCAAATAGAGCATGGAGATGCCGTGCACGCCGCAGGAGGGGAAAATGGGGCGAACATCCGTCCGCCCCGATAGTCCTCAGATTCCAGCACCTTCCAACACAACTTCCAGCAACCCACCGTCAAAGTGGAGTTTGTAGAAAACGTTAGGAGTGATCTCGTCGATGCGAATCCTGCGATCCCCGTAGTATTCCCATGCCTTCTCAAAGGTTAGGTTCCAATAGGGTGCGGCATATTCCTCCAAGAGGATTTTTTCCAGGTCATAGTTGAGGGTCATTTGCACCGTGCGCACTGAAGCCGAAATCTCGATTGGCTCGACAGTGGTATGTGTGACAGGCATGGATGGACCATGCAGCAGCATGGCTGCGACTAGCAAGATAGAATTCAACATAAAATTTAATCGTTTTAATTCAACAAATCCCGCTGCTAATTTCCTAAGGTATTTTGATGTCCCTAGCCTGTCTATCAACAAGTCATTTTTGAATCGTCAAGTAACTTGTACACGAAAATGTGTTGTTTTTTATCTTAAATACTTGATAAATAGTTATATGTAAATGTATTTTGGTTGGGGATGGGTAGTCGTTGGTGCAAATATCCTTTGGTTTCTGCGATTGATTGCCATGGTTTGTCTTGCTAATAATGGGGAATTTGTTGCATTTCTGAGGGCGCTCTGCGGGGTAATTGCTGCCACTGTTGAAAACATGGGGAAATCCTTACGTCAAAATGCAGGGAAAATTTCGGAAAATCTCTCTTTATCGCTGTAAAATGATGTTTGATTTCGGTCAATAGTTGCAGCCTTCTTGGGGTTTGGAGCCCTGCGATCGACGAGCGAAAAGCCAGAAGTAAAAATTAGCAAAGGCGGATCGGCAGTTTTGATCAAATTCTGACCCTTGGCAAATGATTCGTTTATCGTTTGAACAAGTGTCTAGAAACGCAAATCCCGCCAACTCTGCGGGATTTGCAACCAACTAAACCAAACTATGGAAATACTCTTTGTTCTTTTTAATGGTACCAGGCCGATGTCACAAGCCCAGAACGGTACAATTCTACGAAGCGGTAAACAATTTCGGGTAAGGTTTCGATGAATATTCCAACCACCCCTTCCAATTCGTTCAATCCTTCGACGAAACAAAAATAATCAAAATCGTTAATACAAAGCGAAATTTTTGACCAAGCCAAGAAGATGAATGGCAGCGGTTTCCGATCTCAGCCGATTTTTGCCCAAGGAGACGCCCAGAAAGCCCTTTGAAAGCGCATCATCGAGTTCTTCCTGCGAAAAATCACCTTCGGGACCGATCAAAATAACCACCGATTTTGCCGCCTCCCAATTGCATCCAAGAGTCTGCAACGGTTTCCCCAAATCGGCGTGTGCGATCAGTTTGATGTCCCCTTTCACGGCCAGAATGGTTTTCTTCAAGGATTCGGATTCATGGATGGTCGGTAATTTGGACCGCATGCATTGCTTGAGTGCAGCGATCATGATCCTTTCCATCCGGTCCTTTCTGATCCCCGTTTTGACGGTATGCTTGCCGACATAGGGGTAAATGTCCGTAACGCCGAGTTCGACAGATTTTTCCATCAGCCATTCAAACCGATCGGGTTTGTGGAGCGGAGAAATGAGCAAGGCGATCTGTTGTTCTTTTTCACCCCAGCCCGTATGGCGCTCCACGATCCTCATTTCCAAACTGTCTTTTCCCAGCGCGGTGATACGACAAACCAACATGTGCCCCTGACCATCAATGGCTACGATGTCTTCGCCGACCTTTTTGCGCATCACCTTGATACAATGATGGGCTTCTTCGCCGGATAGATGGGCAATGTCGCCTGCCAAACGTTCTACATAAAATGGGGTCATGGAACCTGATTTTGGACAAATTTATTTCATTAACGTACCAAACTTCCTAACTTTGCCGCTAAATTCAAATTAATATTCTAAGACTCAATTGATTGCTTATGAATGAGTTTGGTGTTAAGTCTAAGGTTTTTGGTCTTGTAGAAACCGGAGTTCAAAATACCGCCACCGTTTATTGGAACCTGCCGGTCGCAGAGTTGGTGGAGCAAACCCTCAAAAGGGGCGAAGGTGTTTTGGCCGACAACGGCTCCCTTTGCGTACGTACCGGTGAGTTCACCGGCCGCTCGCCTAAAGACAAATTCGCAGTGAAAGATGCCGATACCGAAGATGTCGTTTGGTGGGGCGAAGTGAACAACCCGTTTTCGCGCGAAAATTTCCTCAAACTGAAGAGCAAAGTGGTCAATCACTTGGCCACGCGTGAATTGTGGGTGCGCGATTGCTACGCAGGTGCCGATACCAACCATCGTATCGGTGTACGCGTTGTCAATGAGTTTCCTTGGCAAAGCGTTTTTGTCAACAACCTCTTCATCCGCCCATCCGCAGCTGAACTTGAGGTGTTTACGCCTGATTGGACCATCTTCTGTGCGCCGAGCTTCAAAGCCGATCCAGCAGTCGACGGTACCCGTCAGCACAATTTCACCATCATTGATTTCTCTGAGCGCACCATCTTGATCGGTGGCAGCGCCTACACGGGCGAAATCAAGAAGGGCATCTTCACTGTCATGAACTATTTGTTGCCGTTGAAGGGATTCCTCTCCATGCACTGCTCCGCCAACATTGGTAAAGACGGTGACACAGCGGTATTCTTCGGCCTTTCCGGAACAGGCAAGACCACGTTGAGCTCCGATCCAAACCGTAACCTCATCGGCGACGACGAGCACGGTTGGACCAACGACGGCGTGTTCAACTTCGAAGGTGGTTGCTACGCAAAATGCGTGGACCTTTCCCAAGAGAAAGAGCCACAAATCTGGGAGGCAGTGAAATTTGGTTCCCTCGTCGAAAACACAAATTTCCATCCCGGAACCCGCACGATCAATTTCGAGGACATTTCCGTCACCGAAAATACCCGTGTGGCTTATCCACTGTACTACATCAACAACTCGGTCGAGCCGAGTGTCGGTGGCATTCCAAAGAACATCTTCTTCCTGACTGCAGATGCATTCGGGGTATTGCCTCCGATCTCCAAGCTGAACCCAGGGCAGGCCAAGTATCAGTTCATCTCTGGCTACACCGCCAAAGTCGCTGGTACAGAGGCCGGTGTGAAGGAGCCACAGGCAACTTTCTCCCCTTGCTACGGTCAGGCATTTTTGCCTTTGCACCCGACCAAGTATGCCAAGTTGCTCGGCGAATTGCTCACCAAGCACAAAGTCAACGTTTGGTTGATCAACACAGGTTGGTCAGGCGGCCCTTACGGCGTAGGATCAAGGATGCAACTTCCTTTCACCCGCGCCATGATCACGGCTGCACTGGAAGGCAAGCTGGACAACGCCACCTACGTTCAGGATCCGCTTTTCGGATTCTCGATCCCGACCGCAGTTCCAGGTGTGCCGACTGACGTCTTGATCCCACGCAACACTTGGGTCGACAAAGCTGCTTATGATGCCAAGGCCAACGAACTTGCCACCAAGTTCAACGCCAACTTCCACAAGTACAGCGAGTTTGCCGATCCCGAAATGGCTGCCGCCGCTCCCAAGGTAATGCAAGGTTGAGGTGACTGCATAAAATCAAAACCGCTTCTCTTCCCGGGAGGCGGTTTTTTTTCGTCCAAACTTCTTCAAGATTCCAAGGTTATTCTAATGTGCTTCTGTGCGGAATCGTAAAATTCCATAATTTAGCACTCGCGTTATGGCCATTGATCTTAAAAAGCGTACGGAATTTTTCATCAAGGACCTCCATGCCCGCGAGTCAATGCGGTTGGGGTGGTACCGGCAATGGGGCGTGGAGGAAGAGCAATTGCAATACCTGCGCGAACGCAAAGCCAAACACGCCGCCTTTTTGAAGGATTTGCTCCGTCGTCGGGGAATCAATCCCGCATGGTATGCCAGACCATTCTACATTGCAGGCAACATCTTCGGCTTCTTTTCTGCATTTTTTCCCGAAAAGTGGGTCGCCAAGATTGAGCGCACCTTGGAATGGTGGATTTTGATGCGCTACCGCGAGTATTTCAAGAAAATGCACCTCGATCTCAACCTCCGGTCGATGATTGAAGCCATGCAGCTCAAGCGCATGGGGCACAATGAACCTGGTCCCGATGTGATGCGCCTTCTCGAAGAGATCATTCTCGAAGAGGAAAATAAGCAATTGGGAATGGGGAATTGAACGACGTGAATGGGGACTGGAGAACTGCGAAGCACGTCAAAGACCTTTGAAAATAGACAACGCTGAGTACATCACGAAGACCGACCCCCAAACAACTGCACTGAGTACATGATCGAAGCGAATAGGGAAACCCTCGTTAACTCAAAAATATTTCAAGTCTAGGCACAACGCCCACGGAACCCACAAGCCGTCCATAGACTTTTCACTTTTCACTTATCACTTTTCACTTGATCGTACCAACCTTCCAATGTCGCGGCTGCGTCGACGGGGTTATGTTGGCTACGAATGTGCGCGAGGGCAGCCTGACTTTTGGGCAAGATTTGTTGCGGGTCGTTGAAAATTCCTTCAAATGTCTCCACAAGCCTTTCTTCCAGGTGCTTGGAAAATGATTTGCGTTGCATTTCCGTGGCAAGAAGCGCATTTCCCCAGCTGTCTTTTTCTGTCGGGATGAGCCATCCGGTTGCAGGGCCATTGATTTCAGGCAATGCGCGAATATCGGTACTGACTACAGGACAGCCGCTCGCCATCGCCTCGAGCACCGAATAGCCATACGTGTCTGCCCAAGTCGGCAACAAACCGATGTCTGCCTTGCGCAGCAGCTCAAGGACATTTCGGTTGGGAAGGTGCTTGTGCAACGTGATGGCTTGAGGATACCGGCCAACGATCGCCAGAGCCGCATCAAGGTCTGCTTGAGTCGTTTGGCTTGCATAATCGCCAAAATTCATCGCCGAAACGATATCCAGATAAAGCGGGAATCCCTTTGAAAGCAAATGGTTCGCCATCTGAAGCGTCTCCATTCCTCCCTTTCGGAAGAAGTCGGCGCCCACAAACACGAGTTTCAACTTTCCGGATTTCTGGCGTTCATTTTCTTTGGACAGCAAATCTTGATCGCTGATCAGCGCCGCTTGCGGGGGATGCAAGACACTTACTTTTGCCATGATCGCCTCAGAAAACTGAGGATAATCCGCCAGAAATTGGGATTGAATGCTACGGGTACACGCTGAGAGGGCGATGAGCCGCTTGCAGGGAACGGAAGCCATCTTTTCCAATCCCCATTCGATGCGGCCTGCGCCGTAGGCGGCCCATCTTGGCAAATAGGTTTCAAACGTACTCAACCAGGGTTTTTTGCCAAGACTGATGCCATTGAATAAATGGAGCAGATCGTAATTGGCCAGTCCTCCATCCCAATGAAGGTAGGGCCATGTCGGATGCATCTTCCCTTTGAGCTTGAAATAGAGATAGTTTGGCCCGCGGTAGAGGTTGCGACAACGTACGACACGGTATTGCCGAAAAGGCAAATGGGTGATGTTCCGCTCGTTGGCATAGCCGCCGTGGTTGGTGCCTACGATGCGCATTTAGCCCTTCGCGTTCACAAAGTCACGGAGGTACTTGCATTCCTTGATCAGGTCTTTGCCTACCTGCGTCTTGCGATAGGCGCTTTTCAAGAGCTCCAGACCTGAAATGTAGTCGACATAGGGACCGTCAGGATTCATGTAGAGCTCATTCTGCTCGCATTTTGCGATCATGAAGGCCGCCAAGGCGGCTGTTTCCTTGTCCTTGCTTGCGGCAAGAGCCTTCCTGAAGTGATCCTTGGCCAAGCCCATGTCCACGACCTCGTCAAACGTCTCTACACTGAAGGTATACCATTCGCTGCGCTCTCCCAAGGAGTACCAACTGCTACCACTGCGGTAAAAATCTTTGGCATTCCAAGCTGCGCCAAAATAGGTGGTATTGTAGTAGGCATTGCCAATCAGCAGGTTGTATTCGGCTGCTTTGTTTGGTTCGGAGATGGCCTTCTTTTGCAAATCAAGGAGCGCCTCTGCGAATGTAAGTTTGTTGTATTTCCCTGCTCCGCATTCTTCGCAGTTGATGATGTCTCTCGTCACCAAACGAAACGGATCCGCATCCAGCTGAAACGACTCGCTTGAACTGCGGTAGCCTTCGGAAATTTGCTGGAAAACCTTGATTGCCTCAGGGAGCAAGTTCCGTGCAAGCAGGCCGGTCCCTTTGATGTGCAACAATTCATCCTTGTGGTCGCCGTCGCCCAATCGCTTCAGTAACTCCTTTTCATACAGGGTTTTATCTTCCTTGGCATTGAAGGCAATCATTTCATTGACGAGATCAAGGTTGATGGGCGTGTCGTAGAGATGGTACCCGCGGCCACGGGCAAGCAGGGCCTTTGCGTTTTCATCCTGCGCTTCATACAGCCATCCAAATGCTTCGTCCCTGAAACGGCGAAGTTGTTCGACCTTGGTTTCAGACAATTTTGGGCTGAGGTTGGTGAAGTCTTTGAGAATCGTGTTCTCTACCGACCGATCAATGGCCTTCGTATCGGCAATCCGGAAGACCAAATCCATCAATTTTGCCTTCAATTGGCCTTCAGCAGAGAGGCTCGTTTGTTTTGCGGCCAATTCGCTGCTCGCCTTGGCGATGTCACCTTTGAGAAAGTGCAAATAAGTATGGGCGAGTTGCCAAACGTTGCGGTCATGCATCTTACCGGATGCGAGCACTCCGGCCACAAAGTCCTGCAAGTCAGCGGCAGCATTTTCTGATCCGAGCCGTTTGCTGAAGTTCATTTCACCAGCAAATGGAAATCCTAATAGGTTTTCTTCCAGCTTGTTGACCTCCCGAAGCAGCAACACTTCGATCATTTTTGTGCCAGGATCGAGCTCCTGCATCTGTTTCATATCTTCCAAGGGATCAGCCATAGAGGCGTAGCCACGCAGGAAAAATACCGTCGCCATTTCATGGTTGTTTTTGCATTTGGCTTGAACGGACTCCCAGATTTCGTCGCTCAAAATGCGCCAGCCATACCAAGCTTGAATACGGCGGGATGGGCAGCTTTCAAATACCCGGCTAAAATTGTAGGCTGCCTCGGCTTCCATTTCGGTGGCGCGCAGGCAGCCGGCATAATGGCATGTGGTCCAAGCACTGATCAACGGATCCGCAGAAAGATGCGGTATGGCCAATTGCCGGTAGGTTTCGATGGCCATTTCGGGGGTGCCGGCATATTGCTCCAAACGCACAGCCTGATAAGCGTAACGGAGTTTCAGAAACGGATCGTTAACGGATTTATAGCCTTTTTTGGCCAATTCAATGACTTGCTCAATGCCTTCGACCTGCCGGTCTTCCTCGCCCCAGGGATCGACGTACGTACAAAATGGTTCGGCCTTGTGGGCCAAAATCAGGTAGTCGAGCACTTCAAGGCGTCGACCTGCTTTCCATTCGGCAACCAAAGTGTTGGGCATCAACTCATTTGCGGTTTTTCCTGATGGATTGGATTGAATTGCCGAAAGTTGGTCGGCATTCACGCCGTAAACGAGTTTTTGTAAATCCGCCTTTTTGATCGAAGTTCCAAGGAACCGCTGCCACTCGGCCAAATTTGCCGTAGCACTTGTGCTGTCCTCGAGCAATTCGTAGTCATAAAGCCGGTCAAAGGTGAAGTGAAAGGGCTTGAAATCCTTCAGCTCCGCATATTCGGGCTCATAAAACCGGTAGAAATCGTATTCCCAGTCCTCCGACCACGCACAGGCAAACGACTTCGAAAATGGTGCAAGCAATGTGCTCACCAACAACAATCCAAGAATTCTGGCATTCCAATTCATAGGCGCAAACTTACACAAGGGAAGAGTGAAAAGTGAGAAGTGAAGACTGAAAAGTCTTTTAAGGCGGATTTTATTCGAAGGCGGTGAAGGTACTGTCTAGATTTGCCTTTGAATAATGCGAAAGCGTCAGCGAATCGAGGTGGTAAAGCATCACGCTTCGCGTTTCTGCCTTCATTTTGCCAGCCAGCAAGCTTGCGGCCTCCAAAAGCGATGTTGAAGACACGTCTTCCATCCGAATTTCATCGCCTGCGTAGAGATATTGGCCGGCAAAGTAGTGGTTTGTATCAATTCGGACCTTGTTGGCAGCGGTTTCGGTGATCCAAACAATGTCCTTGACGGATTCCATACGCAGGTTGTTGAGCAATCGGATGGGTTGACCTCTTCGAATCAGCACGCCCCAAGCAAAAATGGGCAAGGCTACATCCAAAGGCATGGAATATTCCGTTGCATTGTCAAGATACTGCGCGCCTTGGGCGATGTTCAGGATCGAATTGTCCTCATTGGGATTGTCGAGGTCGCCCATGTTGTAAAACATCAACGCTCCACGGTCCACAGGAGGGATGCCCGTCTGTTTGGGGTACTTCAATTGATGAAGGCGAATCGTAGCCGAAAGTTGGATATCGGCGCTGTCCAAACGTTGTTGGAGCCGTTTCAGCAAACTGAAATAAGCTTCTTTCGAATTTTGGGACCAGTCGCAGTCGATCTGGATTTCCTTCGGAGCAGGCAATTCTTTTGGATGCAGCTTGAAAATCAGCCGGTGAATTTTGTCTGCCAAGGCAGGGCAGTCTTTTTGGTCGACCTTTTGGAGCGTGCGGTTGGTGATGAAAATCGTCGGAATGACCTCCATTTCCGGCATTTCGGCGAATTCAACCTTGGCTTGTGGCATGGCTTCGGAGGATTCAGGCAGGAAATCAACGTCGAAGTACTTGATATACAGCTTTGTTACGCCGAGATCTTGGAGGCGCTGCTTTTCAAACGGAGTAGGGGCGAATCGGGTTTTCCAATGGTAAAAGGAGCGGCTGACTTTGTTGTTGTTGCTGCACGCGCTCACAAGCGAAATCGTCAAATCGAAAGCTCGCCACGAAGGCACGAAGACACCAAGTTGAATGCTGAAATCCCGCCACCAAGGCACCCAAGACACCAAGTTTTCCTTTGTGTCTTGGTGCCTTGGTGGCAAAACTCCGCAAAGTTTCTGATCAATAGAAATCGCATTCAATGCGAAATTACCAGCTTTTGGCTGAAAACGCGGCCATTTTCTGTTTGCCAGCGCACAAAGTAGATGCCGGATGGGAATTCACTGAGTTCCCAAAGCTTTGACCTTTCCGGTGTCAGGTCACCTTCAAACATGAGCTTTCCCAAACCGTCGATGAGGCTGAAGCTGACCGGCTCCAAGCTTTTATTGATGAAAACCACCTCCGCCGACGCGGGATTCGGGATTGCCTGAAAATACAAGGCCCGATCATCCTCCAGCCCAGTGGCCGCCAAAAGATGAATCGAATCACAGCGCTGAATCGGTCCGCAGGTATCAATGCTGACCGTCAGGCAAACCAAATAGTCCCCCGGCCCGGGGAAGGTATGCTGCGGATCGAGCAGACTATCGGTCGTCCCATCTCCAAAATCCCATTCGAAGGTACTCCCTTGCTCCACAGTCCCATCAAAATCAAGCGTATAGGTTCCGGAGTAGGACCAGACAAACCCGGGCAAAGGATGCACTTCGACAAAAACCGCATTCGAATAATTCAAACAACCCGCACTGTCCGTCGCTTGGACAAAAAAGGTATCGGTCTGCAAAACCGGTCTAATCTGATTCGAATCGCCATCGCTCCAAAGGTAGTGGGTAAAACCAGCACCAGCGTCCAGCCAAATCGTATCGCCCGGGCAAGATTCCTGCAACAAATTGACGTTCAAATCATAGAGAAATTCGCCGCAACCCGCCGGATTGAGCCGCGCGAGATACGTTTGCGTTCCCAAAGGCACAAACGACGACGAATAACCCACAAATAGGTAGTCGCCATTTCCTGCCTGCTCAAAATAGCGCGGCAATTCGTCTCCAGGATGCCCCACACGGTGCATTCGGAGGATATTTCCCAAGCTGTCGATCCGAATCAGGGCGATGTCATGGCCGGCGACGGGTCCGTAGGCATGGTCGATGGAGCTTGTAAAGCTGTAGCCGCCAAAGCGGTCCGCGATGATGCCACGCGCAGTGCGCGATTCAAAGCCGATTCCTGGATATTCCCTGCTCCACAGGCGATTCCCGTTGCTGTCCAGACAAAAAATGTAGTTGTTGTAGTCGCCGTGGTTGATCCAACCGATCACCCAAATTCTGCCTGCCGCATCCACCATTGGGATCGGACCGCCCGTGTCATAGGATTCTGAAATGTTGCGCGTCCAAACAGTGTCGCCGTTCACATCGATTTTGGACACATATATATAGGTGTTGAGGTTGCCGGTCGTGGTGGTAAGAATACTTCCGCCATCTGTCGTCAATGCCGCCTGCGTACCACCCTCAAAACCAGCACTCCCATAGGTTTTGCGCCAAATTTGATTTCCCAAGGAATCAATGCGCACCACGAGCATGTCATAGCTATTTGCACTTGTATAACCGGTGAGCAAAAAGGTGGAATCCGGCTGCGGGAAAACAGAATATGTGCCTTCAGTATGCAGGGAATCAGGATAAATGCGCAACCAAAGGGAATCGCCCCGATGATCAAATTTCATCGCAACCAAGTCCCGATTGGCATACCGCGTCACGCCTGAGGCCAGAAATCCGCCATCGAAGGTTTCCGTCACGGAACAAAAATCGTACGGAATCCGCAATTCGCGCGTCCAAACCGTGTCGCCATTGGCATCCAACCGCATCAACCAGGAATGAATGCCGCTCGTGGCCATCACGACCATGCCGCCATCGCGGGTATTGCGCACCTCGCAGCCGTCGTCATACGGCCCGCCCCAGTTTTTTTCCCATACCAGCTGTGCTTGCACCGCGGTCGCAAGCAGAAGGCCAAGGATAAGGAGCAATACCGATTTCATCGACCATGAAGATAAGGAGGTTTTGGAAAATTTGAACCCGCCAATTTGGATGAACGCTGGCTTTGGAAATTCCGTTTTTTAACTTCGCAGACAATGGCTTCCTCGATGCTGCGACGACTTTGGGACTACGAAATCACCCCGCAGGTGGCACTCAAGCAGCGCTGGGTTCCCGCTTGGGCCATCGTGACCATGGTGGGCTATGTGTTGCTCGAAGTCGTTTTGTTGGCGCCGGCGACGGTGATCGGCCTTTCCACCTATTTTGAGCTTAGCGAAAAGGGATTTGCCGAACCGACATCTTACTCCTTGACCATCCAGATTTTTCCTTGGCTTTTTATCAGCTTGATGGTGCTGAATGTGGCGTTTAGAATATTTTTTGGCCTCGAAGGGTATTTTTTCAACCGCAGAAAAGGCCTCGACCAAGGTCAATTCTGGCGAAATCTCCTGTTGTACAATCCGGCGTCGGTGATGACGTTGGGCTTTCATTTTTTGATTGCGTCCTTGGTCGGATTGATCTTGATGGCCTTCGGATACAGCTTTGCGGATGGCTTGGCATTCATTTTGGCAACCGGCGCGAATCTCAGGGAATGGATCGGTGCACATATTCCAACGCTGATTGCACTACCCGAAAAATGGATGGCAGGCTTGGCTGCTGTGCTGATCGGGAGCTTGATCGGCTATTTTGACCATTGGATCAGCCACAAAAACAGGTTTCTCTGGCATGTGGTGCATGGTCCGCATCATTTGCCCGACACGTTGCACCCTCTCGGGGCGCCTTTGGCCTATTCCTTCGAATTGTTTTTCATTCCCCTTCGCATTGTTTCCTGGACCGTGCTTACAAAACTCGTTTACGCCGAACCGATGCTGCTGGAAACGGCCTTGTTTGCCATGGCGAATTACTTTTTGGAGATATTCAACCATTCCACGGTGCATTATAAAATCGTGGCCAAGAGCAAGATTTTGCGCTTTTTTACACGTTTGGGTGGCGGGCAAGGCGCTTATCACTATTTGCATCATTCCAGTGCGGAAAACCACCAAATGGTCAACTTCGGCCCAGGGATTTGGATGCTATGGGATCGGATTTTCGGGACGTTTGAAGAACCACCGACCGAGACACCTTCAGTCGGTTGGACGGGAAATCCAGACATTCATCACAATCCGTTGCGCGTCGTTTTTGGCGGTCCGGCCAGGATTTGGTATGAATTGCGTCACAACGCTGGTTTGCGCGTGAAGCTCAAAATCTTGTTGGGCTCTGTGTATTGGAATCCGCCTCAAACCATCGATTATTTGAAAAAGATTGGGTAGTGGATGAATGTCCCACCTGTAATGCAGAGCGGTGCCCCCGGTCATGCAGAGCTGCTCCCCTTGGTCATGCAGAGCTGCTCCCCTTGGTCATGCAGAGCGAAGCGAAGCATCTGCAAGCAGGGTAGCAAGCAACGGTGGACAGTATCGGGTGTATCCGCACCGAAGACGCTTCGCTTCGCTCTGCGTGACAATAGGACTCTGAGTGACCATACCGATCCGAGTAACAAGGACACTTCCAAGGGCACAAAAAATCTTACCTTTGCAACATGATTCCATCCGAAAACACGCTTCGCAACGCGATTTTGACGCTGTTTGAGACCAACAGGGACCTCGTGATGGCCAAAATCAAGGTGAAACGCGGGCCCGATCAGGAGGATGCCATCCATGATTTACGCGTCGCAACGAAGAAAATCCGAACCGTTTTCAGGTTGGTGGAATTTATTGCGCCCGATCAATTCAAGACAAAAAAGCAGATTGCGGGCTTGAGAACGCTGTTTCGCGCTGCCGGTGTGCTACGCGAATTGCAGGTCGATGAAGGTGTCTTATGGCTGTTTGAGGACCTGCATTGTGCCTTTTACCGGCAATTGTCCAAGCAACTTGCCGCCGAGCGCAAGTCCGCACAGCCCCTGTATGAAGCTGAACGCAAGGTGTTTGACGGTGAATGCCTGCGCAAGCCTGGAAAAAAACTGATTCGTATCCTGGATCAAATTCCGGAGGAGGATTTGCTGGCCAAGACCCTGGAATTGGTGAAGATTCGGCTCGCACAAATGCACGAAGTGATGCCGAGAACTTACGACCCGGAACGCGTGCACAAAGCAAGAATTTACCTGAAGGAGGCCATGTATTTGATCGGGTTGGTCACGCAATCCGGCTACGCGGACGAATTGCAATCTGGATTGTTGGACGGAGCAAAGGCAGCTGCCGAGGTGGCCGGAGACTGGCATGACCGTGAAGTTTTCTACGAATGGCTCCAAATCCAGCTGCGTCCAGGCGCAGCTTTGATGGGAAAAGAGGCTGATTATCGCCTGCTGATGCAAGACTTGCACGTGCAGACGCGGAATCAAGTCGTCGGATTCAGAAAGGCCTTGGCTGGTTTGCACAAGTTGCACGCGGCCGCAACAGAGGTGGAATCGGCTGAATAGGCGGTTTCCTCGTTTTCAGGCAATATTGCAGGTAGCAGAAGTAGCGTCTTGGCGGATACAAACAGCAAAGGCGGCGCTACCCAAAACAAGTAGTGAGCGCCGCCTTCGCTAAAAACCTTGAGCTTAACCTCAATCTACAACCCCGGGAGCGTGATTTTGTCGATCCGGTCACCGATTTCCAATTGATCCACGAATTCCATCCCTGCAACGACGGATGCAAAAATGGTATAGCGGCCATCGAGATGCGGAATGTCGTTGTGGGTGATGAACCATTGACAGCTTTCGGTGTCCTTGCCTGCAGAGGCCATTCCGACTTGGCCACGCGAATAATGCAAAGCCGGCCATTCGGAGCGAATGGTTTCCGGCGAACTGCCCCAACCGTCGCCGCGCGGGCAACCGCCTTGCGCCACAAATGCCGGCACGATGCGGTGAAAAAACTTCCCGTTGTAAAAGCCTTGTTGCACCAATTTGACAAAGTTGGCGACCGAGCCGGGGGTGTCTTCGACTTTCAGTTGAATCACAATTTTGCCCTTGTTGGTGTAGATTTCAGCCGCTTGTGCCGTAGGAATACGCTTCACCAAGTCCCAATCAATCGCGAACTCATGCTCCAGTTTTGTGGGTTTGAATTCCTTTTTCTGAATGGCCGCGATGGCCTTTTCGACGGCGTTGTAGGCCTCGATGTCGGCCGGAAGCCGCAATACACGCAACGCGGAATCGAGGAACAAGACATCCTTGATTTGGGATTGCACAGCCTTCGCAGCTGGATTTTCTGCAGCGAGATGCTCGGCAGTCATCGCGATCAATCCGGGGTCGCCGGTGCGCATCAGTTGCTGCACTTGGTTGATCCATAGCTTGTTGTCTCGGCCCAGGTTGTTGTCGTGGTAGGCCACCAAGGCCTCTGTGGCATACGTCGAGACGACCTTTTCCAATTTCAGCGCGGTGGCAAGCAGCCGTTCGTGTTGCTCGGGGATCCGGCCCAAAACGAGCAGGATGGCGCCTTTTTCGTAGGCTTGGGCATTGTTGTAGAGCGAATCGGCGTAAGCGACAAGTTTGGCCGTGCCGGCAGCATTGCCTTGCCCAACAGCGTCGGCCATGGCCGCCGAAAGCAGGATCGCCCTTGGGCGCCAAGCCTTTACTTGGCGACAGGTCGTCAGCGTCGTTTCAAAATTCTGCTTGACATTGTCGCGGATATGCTCCGCAGCCGTGACTGCAACTTGCTGATTGGGATCGAGGACTGCCTTCATGGCCTCCTCCGCGATCGGATGCACGCTTCCGGCTGCGCGGATGGCATTGACACGGGTGGCCGTGGATTGTCGTGCATCGAGGATAATGGATCGGAGCTCTTGCCTGCATTCGGGTGCGTTGCAGCGGCGCAATGCTTTGACGAGGTGTTGCTTGACTTCGTCATCGACACTTTGGTGGAAGCGTTCGATCAGCAGGACCGGATTTTGGATCGGCCCGGATTCGGGGACGCGACCGAGGAATGCTGCGGCATGGAGCTGCGCTGTTGGAAAATCGGGAGACAGGCATTCCATCGCAAAAACCGCAGCGCTGTCCGGGACAATTTTACGCAGGCCTGCGCGGTAGAGCATGTGCATGAGCGCCGTGCGCTGTGCAGCTGTCGGCGGAAGTGCACGAGCTTCCTTGAATATCCCCTGAATTTGCGATTTGGAGCTGGTTTTCCCGAGCGCTTCTGCAATTCGGACCTGATTCGCATCCTTCTTTTCCGCCTTGAATTTTGCCCAAAGTCCGTCTGCCAAGCTCGAATCCCCGATTTGTCCGATTGCCCAAGCTGCTGCTTGTGAGATTTCTCCAGACGGGTCGTCCAGCAATCCGAGGAGGGCTTTGCCAGCGTTGGTGTCTTGCACCGAACCCATCACTTGTGCTGCCGCGAGGCGGTATCGGGGAGATTCATGGCTCAGAAAGGGGAGGAGGGAATCCCCCAAACGGCGATCGGCAAGGTCATAAATGCGGACCATAACCGGATCGTCAAACTTGTTGAGCGGCAATGGCGGCGAGGTCACCGTAGCCGTTTCATTCGATTTGGAACAACCGACTGCCAAAACAAGCAATCCGAGGAGAAAAACGGGGTGAATGCGGAATTTCATAGAAGGCAATTTAGCTAGAAATTTGCGAAGACACGAAGACACAAAGCCACAATTGTGCTGATGCGAATGAGTGGTTAGGAATTGCTTCCCAGCAGGACGGACCAGTTCAACCAGCCTTTGACCATGGCCAAATCGAGGAAGTCGGGCTGTCCAGTTGCTTCGATCGTGAGGAAATACCGCTCATTGACGCCGATAAAAACCCAAGACAGGTGCTTGCGGCTGTTATGACTCGACCAAGAGAAGAAATCCTTGACATTCGAAGGCTCAAAACCAGCTACTTTTCGTTTTTCGTCCTTCACACCGCTGATTTCGACCCCGGAAGCAAGGTTGAAACGCTGAAGGTTGACGCGGAAAAAGTCCGGATTCTCCCAATAGTCGCCCAAAGTGAGTTCGATATAGTCTTCCTTGGAATTGTAGAAGACTTTGTTGGCTTCGGTGAATGAAAACAACGGCGCCTTGAAGCGATTGGACTCCCGGAATTCCAATTTGTAGCCGGGAATTGTGTCCGTGAGCACAGCCAAAAGGGTTTTGTGGTCAGCCAATGCGGTGTCAGTCCCTTCTGCGCGTGCCAAAACATGTGCTTCGAAGGCTGCAAGGGATTTTCCTCCCGTGGTATCCGGGAAAGCCAAGACGCCATCGTCCGGTGATTGGACAGATGTGTTGTTGCCGCCGCAACCGACCATCCAAGCGAGGGCCATTCCCGCCAACATTCGCCAGAGCAAACCTTGTTTCATCCACTGCATAATGCAAACATACCATCTCCCCCTAACTGCCGCAACGGGAGCAATCCACATTCGATCCTGCTTTGGCCAATCCACGCAACGTATCCAAGACGAGGTCTCCGGAGTTCAGGAATCGGAATGGTCACCAATCCAATGGAAATGGCTATCTTGCTGTGTCTTCGACCGAAATTTGGACAGGATCTCTCCCTTATGAAACGTAAAAGGAGCAGGAATGGCTGTTGAAACAAGAATTCTGAATTGTAACATCGAACAGCAGCTTCCTACCGCGGCTGAATTGAAGCTATTGCCTCGTGACATCGAGTTGATTGTAGTTTTTGGTTCCGACATCGCGCACCTTCGAAAGTGGTTTGGAGAACAATGGATCGCCGCGCTCAAAGACTTCAAGGTCGGAATTCATGTCTCGGAACCCAAAATCCGGATTCAGCGGCTGATTTCAGATGCAGAGATTCTTCCAAACGGTCACTTTTTAGCCCAATGCGCCATTGATTTTCATTTTTTGGCGACTGATTTGATGTCTTTGCTCGGGCAGCATTTGAAAATTGACGTACTGGCAGGTAACCTATTTAGTCAATTGCATCGTGTGAACCGCAACGGTCAAGTTGGTGAATGGCGGTACAATATCCATGGATTTCATTGCAGTTTCTTTCATAGGAAAACCGAACAAGTGGTGGAGGCCTCCATCGTCAGTGGGCAGGAGTTCGGAGCTTTGGATCCTTATTTTTTTACACAGTACATCGAATCCACGGCTGCCTATCGACCACTTCCGTTGGTGATTTTTCAAGATTATGACGACGGCCTTCGCATCATGACGAAGCTCTTGGAAATGGGCCTGCTGCGGGAGGTGGATTCTGAATGGCCTGGAAGAAAAGAAATTGTGTCGTTGCATCGGGGACTGAATTGATTCGGCCGTCGAATGCCAGGGATCGATTCGTGGCAATGTCATCGGCAGAATATGATATCCGTCAGGAATGAACGCCAGGAAATGCTTAACTTTCCATCCAAATTCTTGTCCTTATGAACGCTAAAACAATTGCTTTTCTACTTCTGACCATCAGCTTCTTCGCCACAGGCTGCAAACCCAAAGAGGTTTCGAGTCAGCCGACCAATGGCTCCACTGATGTCGTTACCAAACCACAGCCTGAGGTCAATCCTGCCGATAAACCCGTGGACAAACCTGCCGACCAATCTCCTGCCTGCGCCATCATCAACCAGGTCCGGTGAAATACACGGATATGCTGTTTGGCTTGGAATCGAAAAATAGAAGGCGACTGCATCAACCTGAACTACGAATACACCGGCGGATGCAAAGACCACGCGATCGACTTGTATTGGACGGGCAACTGGGCCGAAACCGTTCCGCCTGTCACCAAAATCTACATTTCACACAATGCTTTCGGCGACGAATGCAAAATGATGGTTTCCGCAAAAAAGGCATTCGACTTGAAGCCGCTGCGGTATCAAGGCCTGAACGAAGTCAAGATCGATTTGATCGCACAAGGTGCCAAACCGATGTCGGTGATTTATAAGTATTGACTATCTCCGAATGTGCTGTGTCAGAGCATTCATTCGCCAGGAGCGCTAGACAATTTGTTGGCCGATTTTTCATTTGAAGCGTTGATTCATTGCTGCTTTGTCGGATTTTCCGCCGCATTTTGTCGCGATTGTACATCTTGAACTTTGATGGGCCTGTTAATTTTGTGGTGCGTCCGGTGTACATTGTACCGTGTAGTACCGCCAAAATTATCTTCTCTATCCAACTTTCATGAAAAAGCTAGATTACTGTATCGATATCCACGCTCCAAAGGAAAAAGTCTGGAATTTTCTGTGGGATGACGTGACCTACCGCGCTTGGACAAAGGTATTTCACGAAGGCTCCTACGCCGTGAGCGATTGGAACGAAGGAAGCCCAATCCATTTTCTCACGCCGGACGGAAGGGGAATGTACAGCACGATTGGCAAACTGATTCCCAACACGTTCATGTCGTTTGTGCATCATGGCGAGCTGATTGATTTTAAGGAGGTTCCGCCAAATGAAAAGACGGAAAGCTGGGCAGGTGGCACCGAAAACTATACGCTTGCCGAATCCAATGGCATCACGACGCTCACCGTCAGCCACGATACAGTGCCGGAATTTGAAGCTTATTTACAAGCCAAATTTCCACTTGCAATGGCGGAAATCAAGCGACTTTGTGAGTCTGCAGTAGGTTAAATCGACAACACCTTCACCAATTCCAACAGGTTGGGATTCATGGCATTGTGTTGCTTGATCGCCTGTTCGAAGGGGGTTTCGCTGATTTCGCCCTTCATTTTGCCATACATGATGTTGAATTTTCCGGCGAGCAGGCCTTTCACGGCGGCATGGCCGAGTTCGCTTGCTTGCACGCGGTCCATGCACGTGGGCGTACCTCCGCGCTGAATGTGCCCGAGCACGGTCACGCGCGTATCGAAATGGCTCAAACGCGCCTTCACTTTGTCGGCAATCGCAAAGGCGCCACCAGCTTCGTCGCCTCGGATACCACGATGATGCTGCTCGTTTTCTTGCGGTTCCAGCCCGTCTCCAACAATTGGATCAATTCTTCGACATCCGTTTTGGTCTCGGGAATGAGCACTGCCTCTGCGCCGCCTGCGATTCCTGCATTCAACGCGATAAATCCGGCATCACGGCCCATGACTTCCACAAAAAACAGGCGGTTGTGCGAAGCTGCCGTGTCGCGAATCTTGTCGATGGCATTCACCGCGGTGTTGAGCGCGGTGTCATAGCCAATTGTATAGTCGGTGCCAAAAAGGTCATTGTCAATGGTTCCGGGCGTAGCGACGAATGGGATTCCATGCTCTTCGTAGAAAATCCTTGCGCCAGTTGTCGTTCCGTCACCGCCAATCGCCACGACGCCATCGATCCCGAATTTCCGGAGGTTTTCGGCTGCTTTGACACGACCTTCGACGGTGCGGAAGCGGGCGCTGCGCGCTGTTTTCAAAATCGTTCCGCCACGGTGAATGATGTCGCTGACCGAACCCGAATTCATTTCCACAAATTCGCCGTCGATCATGCCTTCATAACCCCGCATGATCCCGACGACGCGCAGCCCTTCAAAAATCGCAGTGCGCACCACCGCACGGATACAGGCATTCATCCCCGGCGAGTCACCACCCGAACTGAACACGCCGATCGTTTTTATTTTCGTCATGTGCCAAATATAAGGAGGATTGGAGATTTGTAAACGATCAACCTTTGCTTCACGAACGGGAAACTAATTCCGAAAGACCATGCTGAGTTTCCAAGCATGTTGAATGTGGCACCTCAAAGCCGCTGCATGGCTTGCAGAATTCAAAGAAAAAATTATTGAGAGGGTTCATGATGGCTTCCGACCTACCATTCCTTCACAAACCGAGTATGCGTTTTCTCAGGTTCCGCGACGAAAAACTCCAACCGCTCCTTGCCATTTTCATCAAAAATCAACCTTCCAAATCCGATTCCAGCATCCGTATACAGCGCTTTTTGCCGTGACCGACATAGTTGCTTTTGCAGCCTGAACCGCTCACGATATAATGCCGGCCATCAATGGAAGGTATTGAAGGTTGTGGTCGTGACCGGTGACATAAATCAGCTCTGGGTATTGTGCAAAAACTGCCTCAAGTTCCGTTTTGAGGGCTTTGTAGCGTTTGTTGGGGATGTCTTGGATGTTGCCGACATACTTGCGGTACCAAATGGCGACCGAACCCAAAACCGGCATCGGAATCCAGAGGTTTTTCTTGAACATCAACAGGGGAAACAGATGGAATTTCGGATGGTAATGGCCTCCGTGTGCCCCATAGCTGTGAAACGGATGGTGGGCGGCGACGATGATTTGTTTGTCCTTGTTGCGTTCAAGGCAGCTTTGAAGGCCGCGATAAATTCGGCATCGGTATCGGTGGCACAACCTTCGGCTTTCCCGGGTTTCTCGTGGGCGTGCAACCACCATTGGGAATCGTAGGCCAACAGCGTAATGCGTTCATTCAGGGGCAATTCGAATGGACCCGGACAGCCGTCGTCGGGAAGGTAGGTATTGCCCTGATTCAGGTGCTTTTCCACGAATTGTTCTTCGCGCAAGCGTGCCGCATAACCCTCGGGCTTGCCTTGCGCCCAGTCGTGGTTGCCGGGGATCACGATGGTTTTTCCCTGAAAACCGTTCGCAGGTTCCAACTGTGTGGTCATCCGGCGCTCCATTTCCTTGCGGTCGGGGGCTGAATCAGCGGGAAGGCCATATTCGTAGATATTGTCGCCCAAATAAATCACTGCACTGTTGGGACCCGCTTCCGAAAGTTGTTTTTTCAATTCGGCGAAGGCAGGCGAAGGTTTGTCGGCAGCGGATTTTCCGCAATCGCCGATCATGAACAAGGTGAAGGTGCCGGGCGCAGTCGGGAGGGGAGGGGTAGCCGTTTCCAGCAGCTGTTGGTTATAGCTTTGGTTGTACCAAGGGCGTGGCGTGGTGCAGCCTGCGAGATGCAACCAACAGGCAAGTATTACATAAATCCCTTTCATTTTGCGAATCTAGGTAAGATAAATTGAATGTAAATCAATCTCGCGCGACCGTCGATTACTCCTGCAATGAGCCTGGAAGAGATCGTTTCGACCCTCAAGGCAGATATCATGGGGAGCAAAAAGCCTGTGCTGATCCAAAACGCAAAGATTTTGAGCAAGCGCAAGGACTTGATCCGCTTTCTTGCGGATACGAGCGCCTTGTGATTTCTGTTCCTGGAATTATCACTTCGGTTCAGAGCCACATTCTGAAAACTGATTCAGTGATTGTTGACGCCTTGCTCGGTCAAGGAGAGGCATTGGATTGCTACAATATGCGATTGCAAGAGGAGGCGTCCCGTGCTGCCGAACTGCGCAACAGCCGTTATGAGGCCGAAACGAGTCAGGAAGCCGCCAAGATCACAGCTGCACTTGCAACGATTGCCGCGATCACGGACCCTGTTTTGCAAGCCGACGCCCACAAAAAGATGTTTGGTTCCTGCTGCTCCATGGATGAGTTGAACTTGATCCTGAATCCAGCACCTTGATTTACGCCCAATATTTTTATATCTTTAGACAGCATGGGACTCTTCGACGGAATCAATAATCCTTGGGCACCTGGAGGTCAAATGGCCTCTAGGTTGCCTTGGCACAAGGGGCCACAGCTATGGTTGGGGCCATGGCAATGAATTTTTCCACCCTAAGACCAAGGAGCAAATCCAGAAAGAGGCCATGTTGCAGCTAGCGATTTTGGCAGCGGTTTTGGTTGCACCTGCAATTGTAGATGCGGGAGGAGGTGCGGGTGCGAGTGCTAAGAAGGTGGCGAAAAAATCCACTCTAAGGAAATTCTGCTCGTTCATAGTCATGATTTTGATGTGGCAAATGACATTCTCTCAGTGGTCGTTCAATGATTTCCGTTGCATTTCAAATCGTACGATCGAATTCGAAATCGTACGAACCAGTCTTCAGTTGCAACAGAACAACACGGTAACACCTTCAAAATATCGATACGTGGTAAGATCAAATGATTGTATCGATTCTTTGGATCAGACCAGAATTAAATTCATGGTCGACAATTTTCAGAATTTGGAGTATGATTGGGGATTCAACATTACCTTGTATTCCTACTTTGGACGCGATGCCTATCTAATTATGAATTCCACCCCAAATGAATGGCGCGTTTTAGGCAAAGCTGATGATTGGGCATATTGGAAAAAGGAAATCACGAAGAGAATTGATTAATTCAATCTCAGTTATATCAGCGCTTTCACCGCGGCAACTACATTTAATACGATTTGTTTATGGCACTCTTCGACGGAATCAATCATGCTTGGGTACCCGGAGGTCAAATGGCCACCAGGCTGCCATGGGCGCAGGCAGGCCGAAGCTATGGCTGGGGGCACGGAAATGAATTTTTTCACCCCAAAACCTAAGATTGCAGAGCAGAAGCGCAGAGATTATTTGAAAGAAGAATAAATATGGAACCTATGTCGAAACACAGAGTCTCTTCATTTGCGCATCCATTGAGTTGCGTTCTTGCAATCGTCTTGATAAATGTGCTGTTGTTGTTTAGTAACGTTCTGGGGCAAAATCATCCTTGGATGCATATTGATTCGTTGAAGGTATCCTTTTGGTCGCGTGTTTGGAAGATTGAAGAAAAGGACGTAAACGGAAATTGGCAAATGGAGCCTACTAGGTACATTGTGAAGATTGAATTTCCGGATGTTTACAAAAGTGAAGTTAATACATGGAGTAGGCAGGAGTGGCTGAGGAATCTGCGGACTGAAACAAGCGATTTTTCGACCAATCTGATTCTTTATTGGATAACCCAAAAGGATGCAACTCTTTTGAAAGAACGTATGCCATTAGGTTGGCGAAAACACGGAAAAGCACAAGACATTCGATATTGGAAACGGTACTTAAAACGGAACAGGCCACAAATCCACTAGAAAAGAATCACTCCTGAATGGCGGTGCAATACTTCGCCGAGGCGAGGCTTTGGATTGCTACAATATGCGATTGCAAGAAGAGGCATCACGTGCCGCAGAACTTCGGAATACGCGCTATGAGCAAGAGACGAGCCAAGAGGCCGACAAGGTCACTGCGGCTTTGGCTGCCATCGCCGCCATCACCGATCCCGTGGCACAAGCCGACGCCTACAAAAAGATGTTTGGGACCTGCTGCTCTACTACCGAGGAGCTGAGCCTCATTCTGAACCCGGCAACCATTTGATTCTTTCATCCCAAAGATCTAACTTTAAACAACATGGGATACTTTGAGGACATCCAAAATCCATGGTCTCCAGGGGGGCAGATGTCTCCCTGGATGCCTTGGGCGCAGCCTGGCCTGAACTATGGCTGGGGACATGGAAATGAGTTCTTCCACCCCAAGACCAAGGAGCAAATCCAGGAGGAGGCCTTGATGCAATTGGCGGTGCTGGCTGTGGTTTTGGTGGCGCCCGCGTTGGTGGGTGCTGGCGGGGGCGCAGGCGCTGGTGGAAGCCTTGGAAGTGGCGCTGGGTCAGCAGGCGGTAGCCTAGGAGCTGGCGGCGGCATCGGAGGAAGTTTAGGTGCAGGCATGGGAACATCTGCGGAGGCGGCCGGTAGCATACTCACGCAAGCGGAGGCAGTGTCTGGCTTGGTGGACTCGACTTTGATGGCAGCGCCTATGGTGCCTGCTGCAGGTGCAGGAGCAGGAGCAGGAGCAGGTGTAGCGGGCACGAGTCTATTGGGAGGGTTGGGCGTTGCGGCAATTCTAGAACCATTTTTGCAGCCAGACTCCATGCAAATCTTGCAGCAGTCTGCGATGATGGGAGAAGCGCATCTGAATAGCACTTTGCATCAGCTGGATTGGTCTGTACAACAGGTGGAGTTAGAACATCAACAAGGTCTGCAATCCCCGAAATGGCGACCAGCTGTTGAGCGGATCAATCCGAGGACACCTTCCATGAGGGACACATCCAAATTGCATAATGCTGTGCCGATGATTTTGGGTGTTGCAAAAGAAATTGGGAAAAGTCTAGGAATGCAACAGGCGATCAGAAAAGCTCTACTTGAGAATCCTTGTAATCCAATAATTTCTGGAGATTTGAGTGTTCTGCTTCAGAAAATAATGAAAGAACAGATTGCGTTATTTGAGAATATTTGGAAATCGAACAACTTATTTGAATCCAATTCATTTTCAATACAGCAGGACCCAATAAGGGAAGCCATTGAGAAAGGGTTGAAATCACCTCGATTTAGGTCACTTTGGGATGAAAATGAATTCGATTTGAATAATTATTCCGAAAAGTTTAAAATTGGCACTCAAACCAGATATTGGAGTGGAACCGATGATTATATAGAAATTCACATTCGTGGTAATGGCTATGACATTTTAGCAATAACTCATGAACTAACAAATCGTAAATATAGTCGAGTGCTTGATGCTCTGGACGACTCTGTATCCAAAGGCGAGATTTCATTTGATGATTATTCACATGGGATAATTGGCATTGAGCTAAATGGTATTGTGAACAAGATCGTTGTTGCTTCTGAGTTGAAGATTCCATATGAATCTGTACAAAGATTGGTGGATTATTATGGTAATGGTTCAATTTCTGAGAATGAAGTGGTCAATTACATCAGAGAAGCGATTGAGAATGCTATTATAAAGGATACTGGACTACCTGCTTTAGAGCATTATAAATTAATGGGCGAACGTATAAGAACTCGATTTTTGAGGGAGAATGGAAATTAAAGCGTGGATGAAGATGGAGCAAAAAAAGTTCTCAATATCGAGATGCTTATTTGTTTTTTTAGCACTTTGTTGCCCCATTTCCACAATTTTTGCACAACATCCACAATGGTTAAGCCACGATTCGTTGCATATAATGATTGGTAGGACTGCTATGGATATTTTGGAAACAGACTCATCAGGAAGGTGGGTTGTTTCGCCGGGAATGACTGTGATCGGATTCCAGCTTCGCCAAGATCAAATAACCGAATTGGATTCATGGGGTGCGAGACAATGGAAGTCACATTTAGTGAGAAAGAGAACAAGTTACATTACCAATTGCTTACTGTATGCTTTGAATGAGAAGGATGCAACCTTGTTAAATGTGGTATCAAAAGAATCTTGGGAAAAATTAGACCGAAAAGAGGATGTTATCTTTTGGCGAGCGTTTCTGCAAGAATCAAAGTTGCCCAGTGCGAAAATATTGGCAAAACCTCAATAGTCGTCCCTTAAAAACCAAGCCCCAATCGCCAAAACTGGCCGGTACCGCTGGCTGAGATTGTGAAGAATTGTTGCATCAAGCGTACCAAAGTGAGACCCTCTGAGAGGTTTTTGCCCCGTTGCAGCGCTTGGATGGCCTTCTTACCGGCCATTAGTAACCACATTAGGCCGTGCAGAAGCGAAAATCGCATGGAAAGACTCCTAATCCAGAGTCTGAGGTTCCACGCCGTTGCGGCCATGAGCAGGTTGATCACGTCCCCTTGGTCCCCCTTGAGGAAGTTCCTGCCCATTCTGTAATCTTGCTTGAGATGTGATATTCTTGGTTCTATTGCCGCGCGTACTCCGAGGGCGATTCCTTTGTTTTCCTACCCCACAAAACGCTAAAATATTGCGTTTCCAGCAACTGGGGGCCATTTTCGTGGTTTTTGCAACATGCAAGATGTTGTGGGACCTCTACCACCAAGTTGGAGGACTTCTACGACCACGTTGAAGGACATGTGCCGCTACGTTGGAGGAATTGTACGCCTACGTTGGAGGAATTGTACGCCTACGTTGGAGGAATTGTACGCCTACGTTGGAGGACTTGTACGCTTACGTTGGAGGACTTGTACGCTTACGTTGGAGGAATTGTACGCTCACGTTGGAGGACTTGTACGCCCACGTTGGAGGACTTGTACGCTTACGTTGGAGGACTTGTACGCTTACGTTGGAGGACTTGGACGCCCACGTTGGAGGAATTGTGCGCCTACGTTGGAGGACTTGTACGCCCACGTTGGAGGAATTGTACGCTCACGTTTGAGGACTTCTACGCCCATGTTGGATGACTTTGCCGTTCATGCTGGAGGAATTGAATTTTCATGTTGTGGACCATGGATTTTCGGGTTGTGGAACATCGGCAAGGAGGTTGATCTACAACGGCGCTTGTGTGCAACGGGTCGAATTCGGCTTTTTAGGTTTTCAGCGGGCCATTGGAGGATTTGGGACCCATTCGAAGGCAAGAATTGCATCGCACGGCTGGACTTTGAAGCAACGTGGCTGGTTGCCAAAGCTCGCGATAGGACAAATGACAAGCCGATCCACGACAATCGACCACCCTAAAAATCGCATCGAATTTTTGACACAAGCTGTCGTGTGTCCTGATAAGTTTCATACATGATGAAGGAAGTTTTTGAAATAGAACTTGGCCCTTTGGGGCGGCTTGCAGGAGCTGCCCGAAACCACCTTGGGCGGCATTGGTCAAAAGCCCTTGTCGTGAGCGTCAAGGAAAAACACCCGGCTTGGGTGAAGGTGTGCGTAGTGGAGACGAATGTGAATGAACCACTGATGAAGCGTCGAAAGTGTCAACAGATGACATCAAAACGGGGGGCTTGACATCAGCTCCCCGATGAGTACTGCGGGAACCTGTTTACTGGCAGTGCGGTGTCCGGCGTTTAGGTGGCGTGAACACTATGCGGGCGTGTATGGAAAACAGGAGAAACAGCCTTGCAATGCCAAGGGAAAAGGCGCGATCCCAGAAAGAGAGGCCGTAGTACCGACTGTGCATGGCTGTGGCGGACTGCATCGTAGTAGCGTTGAAGCCTTGGGAAACTTGGTGGAGCGAAGGGGTGCGGCCTTTTCGGTCTCAAAGCCTGACAACTGCAAAAGCAGGAGGATCAGGATGGAAGTGACCAGACCGATTCCAATCACCAGAATGATGGTGATGGAGGCTTACAAGCGGGTGAAGGCGAACAGGGGCAGTGCAGGGTGACGCGGCGAAAGCCTCGAGATGTTCCGAGGCGAACCTGAAGGACAACCTGTACAAGATCTGGAACCGCCTGACCTCGGGAGTTACTTCCCACCTGCGGTGAAAGCCGTGCCGATACCAAAGGCAGGGGAAAGTGAGGGTATTGGGTGTGCCGACCGTTGCCGACAGGGTGGCCAAATGGTTGTGAAGCAAATCTTGGAACCAAAGGCTGGAAGCGGTCTTTCACCCAAGTTCATTCGGCTACCGACCACGCAAAGGGCAAAAGATGCGCTGGAGCAAGTGAGGCCGGAACTGCTGGAAGTTCGGATGGGTGATCGACCTTGACATCAGGGCGTTCTTTGACGAGCTGGACCACGAGTTGCTGTTCAAGGCATTGGAACGGCATGTGAGCGAGAAGTGGATGTTGCTGTATGTTGGGCGATGGTTAAAGGCGGAAATGGAAGAAGCCGACGGGACAAGGACAGCGCGTGACAAGGGTACACCGCAAGGTGGCGTAATCAGTCCGTTCTGGCCAACCTGTTCCCTACACTATGCGTTGAGCAAGTGGATGGAACAAGAATGCCCTGAACTGCCTTTCGAGCGTTACGCCGACGACATCATCGTCCACTGCAACACGCGGAACAGGCCGAGCAAACCCTAGCCCTCATACGGGCGAGGATGCGACCTGCCGACTCGTGCTGCACCCAGACAAGACGCGCATCGTCCATTGCAAGGCAACAATCGCGTGGAGGATTACCCAGTCGTGAGCTTTGACTTCCTAGGTTACGTTCAAGCCCCAAGGTGAAAACCAGGACGGGCGCACGAGCCTAGGGTTCAGGCCATCGGTGGCAAGGGAGCAATGTCCAAGATGAATGCCAAGATCAAGGAGATCGGGATACATCGGCGGACGGGTTCGACCTTGCAATCACTGGCCGACAGGATAAATCCCATGCTGCGCGGATGGCTGAACTACTTCACGCTCTACCGCAAGCACGACGTGAGGCCGATCTTGTACAATCTGGAAAATCGGCTGCTAGGATGGGCCCGCAACCGCCCAGCGGTTGCACGGCTCTCAAGCGCGCTGCAAACTGGTTCTAAAGACGCTATGTCGAAAACCCGCGATTGTTTGCCCATTGGACAGCAGGCTTCACCCCGACCCATGTAAGCCAGAGGTTACGAAAAGGAAGAGCCGTATGAGTCGAGAGGTTCAAGTACGGTTCTGTGAGAGGGTGGGAGTGAATTATTTTTCACTTCTGCTCTACTCGACAAAAGTGGCGCGTAATCTTGGGTATGAACAAGCGGCAGACAATCCGCCGGTTCAGGACGGGTGCACGTCGCTGCTCGTCAACAACAACATTTCAATGTTCCTTTTTTATGTACCAAAACATTGTAACAGGTATGAACACCGGAGCGGTAGTCAACCTCCATTCCTTGATCGATCAGTTGGAGGCCCAAGTTCGATTCCGGATCAAGTTGACACCCCAACAGCGTCAGGGGATGATCACGGTCGGCGATCGCCGCATCAGCTTTCTGGACAAAAGCCATCGGTATGCGCAGCGTCACGCCGATCTTTTGCCGCCCTACCGTAGCATCCAAGATTTCGACCGCGTGGTATTTGATTTCGAGGAATTGCAACGGGTACTCGACCGTGTCAATACCCTTCAGGAAGGTCTGAATGACACCTTGAAGCAGATTGGCTCCAATGCATTTGCTTTTGCCTTGGTTTTTTATGACTCGGTCGGCAAAGCCTCCGAAGGCGGCGTCCCCGGTACCGAGCTCATCTACAAAGATCTCGCGAAACACTTCACCCGTATCAACTCCACCGAAGAATCCGAAAAGGACAATGAAGGGTCCGCCGCATCCGGCAACGACAACGGCCCGACTCTCGGCGACAAAGGCCAAGACGGCAATTCTGTCGCTGCGTAATCGGACATTCAGAAGGAAATCTCAACACAGCCCATCGTTCGGTGGGCTGTGTTTTTTTTGTGAAGTGGGTAGCGTGGGATTTGCTACTGATGCAGGATATGATAAGTGTTGATAATCAGTGTGTTTTTATTTAGGGGGGTACCAAAGAGGTACGAAATGGAGTAATCTGGTAGGTCTTCGTCCCTTTGAGTGGTAGAATTGAAGGCTGAAATAGCACTTGTACCCCCTTTTTGGCATGGTAGATTATTCATCTTAGGGGTCTAGAGGTGATCGGGGAACCGGAGTCAAGCGGTTACTTGGACTTAACGAAATGCCCGCAGCCCTGGACAATGGGCTGCCTGAGATTCATTGAGATCATTCTTTGCTTTTTGAAAGCAAAAAAGAGCATTCGCCCAACGGTCCAGGAAGCCTGAGACAGGTGGTCAATCAGACAGCGCAAGGCGAGGGCATCCTGCAGTCAGTCAAGCCCCGGATTCGATCTCTGATTAAACGGGTGACTGTTATCATCAAGCCGCCGTGTGTCACACGAGCCTCAATGCCGACAAGGTTGAACAGCAAAGATCCAAGTCGGCAGCAGATGATTGGCGGAATCGATAGTATTCCTCGATGTTGGACGAAGCGTAACATCACTGAAGCAATGTAATTTGTAGCTCATTTAATCATGCCTGCAATAGGGAATAGTTTCTTTTGTAGCTTCGAGGGGTATGAAAGTAGAAAATCGTCAATCGGCAAGGTTGCTGCGGTTTTGGCTGCCATCGCCGCGATCACGGACCCTGAACAATGTGAATGTGCCCGGCGCGGTTGGGAGGGGAGGAGTGGGGGGCTGCAACAATTGCCGGTCATAGCTGCGGTTGTACCAAGGGCGTGGGGTGGTGCATCCTGCGAGCAGCATCCAACAGGCAAGTAATACATAAATACCTTTCATTTTGCGAATCTAGGTAAGATAAATTGAATGTAAATCAATCTCGCACGACCCTAAAATGCCTCACAACATATACGTTACGGCCGAGGCTAGATTTCATGGGTGCAAGTATCAATGTAACCTAGCGGCAGCCTTTGAATTGACAAAACATACAGTAAAGATTTGGCATTCCGTCTGATTTGCTCGGATATCCGTTTTTTTCACGTTCAATGTCATCGAGAAACAAATAAATATCACGATTGAGTTAAATGTGGATAACTTAAATCACATGTTCATAACAATCGTTAGGAAATCGGGGCGGGTATTTCTAACGTTGTGAGGTAATCTAATTTTTCATCCACCCTCTTACCTACTATTTTTTTTGAAACCTTGAAGAACCTGAAAACACAAAACTAAAAAGAACCTCTAAAGACTCTGATTATCGAGTCTGTTTTCGCTGCAACTGAATCCTACCCGCAACAAAGTGGGTATTCTCCTCAAATCTAGAATTCCAATTTAAACTCTTAATCAATTCACAAATGGCTTTAAACAATAGCTCATCCACTTCCTGCAAGGCAGGCAGTCCCTTTATTGGTCTTGGAAATGGCAGCAATGCTCCTATCCTTAACTACAATCTCCCACAGAAGACATGTTATGATGTCAACACTTTCTTTCCCGTTTACGTTCCAGAGGGCTTTTTTAAAGCCTCGGTGATGTCGGTTCCATCCAACAACCCATGGTCGCTTGCGGCTGCGATGAGCTTGGAACAAATCATTACAACACTTAAATCAGACATCATGGGCGGAAACAAGCCCGTACTCTTCCAAAATGCATCAATCTTATCTAAACGTAAAGATTTAATTCGATTTTTGACGGAAACGGGTATCAAACATGTCGTTCAGGACCTCAAGCCGGAGACTTATATTGTACATGATTCAAATTTGCGGATGCAGCCAATTCCTGGAACAGGAGGTTTCGGCAGTTCACCTTCACCACAGAGTCAAGGAAGACCTGCAGGAGGCAACCCAAGAATTAACCACCTCACCTCGATTCCGAGTCTGCCAGCTGAACGTATTCAAGTAGCAGGCTACACATTGGCGTATATCGCAGCGCAAATTGCCGATGGTTTGATACCAGAGCTTGTGGTCAAATTTTGGAAACAAAGTTGTTTGCAAGTTCAATTCTCTACCAAGTCCGAAGCCACAAATAATGATTGTAGAACATTCTAAAATGTGTGCTTTTCTCGGTGACTACGGCGCAGGCAAAACGGTGAAGACTTTTACCTTACTACCAGGTGAACGAACCAGCATCACCGTCAAAAGCTACAAAGACAAAACGAGTTCATACATGAAATCGTCGTCCACGACAACCAATGAGTACACATCAACTTACTATGCAGACGATGCCTCAAGCTATTCAGAAAAGTCAGAAAATATCTTGGATGGCTACTCACAAAGCAGCGCCAACGAACTGCAAAGCCTCATCGAATCCCAAACCGGATCAAATAGTGGAACGAACAATGAAAGTTCGGTTCTCAATGAAAACAATGAAGGATTTGGGGCACAGGGTGGTGTGAATTTGTTTGGCTTGTTTCACTGGGAAGCAGGGGGCGGTGCCAACACGACAGTCTCCAACGGTGGTTCATCGAATTCCTATCGAGAAAACCACATGAACACGCTCAATTCCGCGCTTTCTTCGCATGTCAATCAAACGGCTAATTACCGAGATGTAGAAATCAATACCACCACAGGCAATACTTCCAACCAGAGGCGGCAATGCGGGGCCTCGAACACCACCACGTCGGTTTCGCAGCAAGAGCAAATCATGATCAAAGCTGGAGAAGAGACCGTCACGATTCGAGAGCTGTCAAAACATTAACTGGAGCCGGGTTCTCAATTTCCGTATTCCGACAACTTCTCCAAGAATATGTTGTGGTCACATGGATCAACGATGCCTCCATTGTTTTCACGAACGGTTTCCCCGGTGGCCAACGGGTTGTCAGGCTCTCTGAACTCGAGATTTTCCTCAGCGAAGTATTCAACACTGCTGCTCAAAAGGACGAAGTGCGCAAGGCCATCCTTCTTCACTTCTGCAACATTGCCAATTACCAAGGCACGGTGATGCCGTTTGCAGAAAAAATCACAGAAAACCATTACGGACTGTGCTGATGCAACCTCAATCCCCTCCATTGTATATTGGCGGAAACGCAAAGACTTGGTTGACAGCTATACTTCTGGTGGATTGGTGATCACGGTTCCTGGAATTATCACTTCGGTTCAGAGCCACATCCTGAAAACTGATTCAGTGATCGTTGACGCATTGCTCGGTCAAGGAGAAGCCTTGGATTGTTACAATATGCGCTTGCAAGAGGAGGCATCCCGTGCTGCTGAACTGCGCAATAGCCGTTATGAGGCCGAAACGAGTCAGGAAGCCGCCAAGATCACAGCTGCACTTGCAACGATTGCCGCGATCACAGACCCTGTTTTGCAAGCCGACGCCTACAAAAAGATGTTTGGTTCCTGCTGCTCCATGGATGAGTTGAACTTGATCCTGAATCCAGCACCTTGATTTACTCGCACTATTTTTATATCTTTAGAGAACATGGGACTCTTCGACGGAATCAATAATCCTTGGGCACCTGGAGGTCAAATGGCCTCTAGGTTGCCTTGGGCAGAGGCAGGCCACAGCTATGGTTGGGGGCACGGCAATGAATTTTTTCACCCCAAGACCAAGGAGCAAATCCAGAAGGAGGCCATGTTGCAGCTAGCGATTTTGGCAGCTGTTTTGGTTGCACCTGCAATTGTGGGCGCTGGAGGAGGTGCGGGTGCAGGTGCAGGCGGAAGCATTGGCAGTGGTGCAGGGTCAGCAGGCGGTAGCCTTGGAGCTGGCGGCGGCATTGGCGGAGGTGTGGGTACTGGCATGGGAACATCTGCTGAGGCAGGCCTTAGCGCTATGGCGGGACAAGGCAGCCTTCTCCCAACACTTGTCGATACGACCTTAGCTGCCCCTCTCGCTGCTCCCCTAGCGCCTGCTGGAGCTGGTGCTGCGGCTGGCGCAGGCGCTGCAGGCACAAGCTTGATGGCAGGCTTGGGCGTTGCGGCAATTCTAAAGCCGTTTTTGCAACCTGATTCGGTTAGGGTGCTTCAAAATGCTGCACAGCAAGGGGAGGAACCATTGAACCGTGCTTTACATCAGTTGGCTTGGTCTGGGCAACAGGTGGAGTTTGACAATGCAGATGGAGAGATGTTTATAATGCATGCCGCACTAGCGTCAAAAATTTCTCATTCACCTATGGATTCCGAATTCCATCGGTCCATTCCCATGCTCGTTGGGGTGGCAGAAGAGATTACCAAGAGGCCGATACTTCAATATTTAATGAAGAAGGCCCAAAAAGAGAATCCCAAGAACCCGAGACTTTCTGAACAAGCGTCAACGTTGTTGCTGGATATATTGAATACACATATTACCGTCCAACAGAATTTTTGGCAAAACAGTAGCTTAGTCAATTTTGGAACTAGCAATGAGGATATTATTTTCCTGGATGCAACCGATCAAAGAAAACCATATCAAAAACTACTCGGAACAACACCAGCATCTAATTCATCTGCAAACTCATTTGATACGATCCAAGTTGGCGATACAGCTTTACCCCAAATGCCTGGGCTACTTGATCTTGACGTCGCCACCCCAAAAGAAGTGTGGGAGCATCTTCAAAAAGTACTTTTTTACGAAAATGCAACCAACCCACAAATTTCGGAAGACACTTTAGCAACTGGTAAATGGCAATTCGGAACATACTTTAATTTCAACTCTACCACCAACCCAAGCACGGGTACCAATTATTCCTATTCGTGCAATACAAATTCCGGAACTGTCAATATCAACTTTGTAAGATTGCAAAGCACATCGTTAGTTTTTAGCACATTTTCTACACGTACCGTTTCAATTTTTGGGGCTGGCCCCGGCAGTCCACGAACCGCTGCCGCACAAGGCTGCATCTTTCCGGCAGACAATGTCTTCACGTCAATTGACGGAATTGAAGTGCTTACGCCCCCTCTTCCTATTAACCCAAGTACTGGATCGGCAGCTTCAACAGAAGCAAATTCGATTCTGAAACGATTTTCAAATATCATCAATGCTGGTTGTGGACTTTTTGAGAAAAAAATGGCCTTTGATCGCATGATCGAAAATGGCAAACCTTATCGATCTCGCGTTAGAATTCCTAAACCAGTTCGATCCACATTTCCCAGCCCAGCTTATGAATATCCTTGGCCAGAACTCTATGATTATCAAGGCCAAGCTGTCTGGCCTCCAAATCTCGGATAACATGGCTGTCAAATTTATCGCATTCTTCGTCTGGGTCATAGCGCTTTGCCCATTGTACGGCCAATCAAATTGGCGTCTTGACCTGTCATCGAATGCTAAATCCACTGATTTTGGAGTCATTGATGATGGTGTTGTAGCGATTCAGCAGCTGGAAAGAGATGAAAAGCACCTCAAAGTGCGCATGTTTACCGTTGGCCTAGATGGAATCTTGCGATTTGATTCGATTTTCAGCATGACTGGAAGGTATTTGCTAGGTAATTTCTGCATCAGTGATGATGGGAAGCGGTTTGCCTTTGTCACACAAAAAGACACCATTGGTAACACAAAAAAGTTTACCGTAAACACCTTTCTGTCTAATGGAAAGCGCGACCTCCAATATACTTTTTCTGCGGTCTATTGTCGCACAATCGCCATCGCCAACAATGGTTCATGTCTCATGGTATACAATAACAATGTGACCAAAGGAACTGTTCTTGAGGAGGTCGCTCCGAATGAAACGGGCTCGGTGAGGACAATACTGCAATACAATCCCGTACGTGACAACGGTATTCATGTAATCTCAAATCCTCAGGGTGGATGGTTTTTAATTCGAAATGTATTTGATCCACAACTTGCCAAGCGCTACAATGTCTGCACTCCAAACGAACAACTTGAAATTGGCCACTTACGAAATGGGAAGTACCACTCACTTTTCAAATTTCAGGAAGATCCTTGGATGTCTAGGCATCAATTTGTCGACGCTTCCTTGGTTCTGATGAAGGATCAATTGCACCTATGGACGCGTATTTTTGTAAGAGATGCATCTGAAATCAATACCTTGAAATGTAACCAAGAAACATTTCCAATTCCACGCAAGGCGTATTTGCACCCATGATACGATTCAACCTACCTAGAAACCCAGGAATATCACGTTTTCTCATTTTCACTGGGAAAACGGGTAAAAAAAGTCGAAGACAGAAAAACGGTCCTCAATGTCTCAAATAAATGGAGTATAGCCGAAGGTACGGATGGGAAATATCTACAAAACCTTAGCGATGGATTAATCGCATGTTGCGTCGGGGATTCATTGACCAACACGACATCGATGGCAAGTGCAGGTTCAATTGTTAGCTGTCATGAAATTGATCGCGGCCACATCTGTCAAGCCGTCTATGACCCGGGCAAAAATCAATTTCGTTTGGAGCGGCTGAAGATTAACGATTGTAATTGAGCACCTTGCTCTTTTTAGAAAAAGTCTTGATCCTGAATCCAGCACCTTGATTTACGCTCACGATTTTTATATCTTTAGGGAAGATGGGACTCTTCGACGGAATCAATAATCCTTGGGCACCTGGAGGTCAAATGGCCTCTAGGTTGCCTTGGGCACAGGCAGGCCACAGCTATGGCTGGGGACATGGAAATGAGTTCTTCCACCCCAAGACCAAGGAGCAAATCCAGGAGGAGGCCTTGATGCAATTGGCGGTGCTGGCTGTGGTTTTGGTGGCGCCCGCGTTGGTGGGTGCTGGCGGGGGCGCAGGTGCTGGTGGCAGCCTTGGAAGTGGTGCTGGGACGGCTGGTGGCAGCCTTGGATCTGGTGGCGGCATCGGCGGCAGTGTCGGTGCAGGGATGGGAACATCTGCGGAGGCGGCCGGTGGCATACTCACGCAAGCGGAGGCAGTGTCTGGCTTCGTGGACACGACCTTGTCGGCGGCGCCATTGGTGCCTGCTGCAGGTGCAGGATCAGGCGCTGCGGCGGCATCCGGTGGCGGGGGAGCCTTGGCTGGGGTGCTGGGTGTTGCCCAGGTTTTGATGCCGTTTTTGCAGGGGGATTCCCGGCGGGTGCTACAAAAGGCGGCGGCAATGGGCGAGGAGGAACTGAACCGCGGCTTGCATCAGCTTTCAAGGCCGGGTACACAGCGCGTAGAGTTGCTGGAAGAGGGGCTCGGCCGCCTCGGCGGATCGCCCGTGGATCGGATGACGCCTCGGAGATTGGGGATGCGGCAGGACTTGCCGTTCCATGAATCTGTACCGATGTTGGTGGAGTTGAAGGAGGAGATCCGGCGGCGGCCAAGACTGCAGGCAGAGTTGCGGAAGGTCATGCGGGAGAATTGTTGTGCGCCGGTGTTGACGGTGCAGGCAACTGGGGAGGTTCGATCGGTCATGAAGCGGCAGATTGGGGGGCCTTTGAATCCTTGGGAATATAGCAATTCACCGACCCCTATGGCAGAGCTGCCAAGAAAGGTAAATCTTATTGAACATGGAGAGAAGCTCACCTTTGAAGACGGAGAAATGGAGGCCTGGTTTTGGAATGTTTATTTTCCAGCGATGTCCAAAGAAGATAAAGATACTATCTTGAAGCTTAGTAATAGCTGCACTACAAGGTACCATGTAAGTTTCAACGATCTTCCCGCCAAAGGAGAAGAAGGCGGTACAATCTTTAATTTTGATCTGAATCGAATTGATCTGCTAATTTCAAAGAAATACCTAGACTATTTAGATTCAAAGGGAAAAGTTGACTATTCCCAGACCGTAGCTATTTTGGGTGACGAGTTTCAGCATTGTCTTCAATTTGAAACTGGAGAAATGGCATACATTGAAACTACAATTTCCACTGGCAAAAAGGAGGCAATCCCGGTGGGTTATGATGTAGCGGATGAGATCGAATCCCAAGACGGAGGACTTAGGGCGACAGAAGCTTATATTCGAAATGTGATTCTTAAAGATGAAAAATCAAGAGGCGAGTTTTTAACTACGAAGGAAGGCAGAGTGAATGGATATTTGTTGTTGAATCCCAATCAAGATAATCCAAGCACTGGCTTATCATTTCAGTACATGAAGGAAGTTAGGAACCCATTCCCTACCACGGTAAGGCAACTAACCCCAAAAGAGTTTCTCCTCAAGTACCGATATTCTGCTGCTTATTTCAAGCTCGGGGAATTTAAGGAAGGTGTGAAATCAACGCTGGCGTATGCCACCTCCAATGATTCTGAAAAGTACCCAATGCTGGTTCTGAACAAAGTTGATAAGTTTGTCTTGGGAAGGAGAATGCCAGAAACGTCCGATCGCATTGTCACCGGAATTGTTTGGGTTAGATCGCCAAGTGATTGTACTCGAATTCTTGAACTCCAACGATGATGATTATGTTACGCTTTGCATGGTTATCATTCTTGGTTGTATCAATTTCTCAGGTCACCACCGCCCAATCCCACTTGGAGTTTGTTGCGGATTCCTTCGGTGTTGCGACTCCGCAAGTATTGTGGGGAATGGACACTGACGCTCGAATTGTTGCAAGGCTCGATACAGTTGTTTTAGAGGTTGGCCCAAGGCCAATGTTTCAATTGACATGTGATAAATTATTCATTATCAATTCTTACGCATTCGGCTCTGAGCTGGGACGAACAACCAATATTGCATTTGCATTTTTTGAAGTAAGTTCAGATGGGATTCAGCTTAAGGAATTTTATTCGACAAAGATGAATCATGCTGACGATACCCCGTCCTATTTCGAATTGGAGCAAAGTGGGGATTTTCTCGTTTTCTCACATCACAGTCGGGGCTCATCCTTTGTGCGCCAGTACAAAATTGAATTGACCTCCTATGAACGAGGTGATATTGAGCTTATTTGTAAGGAATTTCAGCGATGGCACAAGCTTTTCAGGAATTCCAAGCTGAACAGCCCAAGGGCGATATGTGTCGACGGTCTTTGAAGGGAAATGCCGAATCGTCCTTATCTGGTTCAAGATCTTTTTACTAATTGTCACTTGAAAACAAAGGTTTTCTACAACATTTAAAATAGAGGCAACGATGGGATACTTTGAGGACATCCAAAATCCATGGTCTCCAGGGGGGCAGATGTCTCCCCGGATGCCTTGGGCGCAGCCCGGCCTGAACTATGGCTGGGGACATGGAAATGAGTTCTTCCACCCCAAGACCAAGGAGCAAATCCAGGAGGAGGCCTTGATGCAATTGGCGGTGCTGGCTGTGGTTTTGGTGGCGCCCGCATTGGTGGGTGCTGGCGGGGGCGCAGGTGCTGGTGGAAGCCTTGGAAGTGGTGCTGGGACGGCTGGTGGCAGCCTTGGATCTGGTGGCGGCATCGGCAGCAGTGTCGGTGCAGGCATGGGAACATCTGCTGAGGCGGCCGGTGGCATGCTCACGCAAGCGGAGGCAGTGTCTGGCTTGGTGGACTCGACTTTGATGGCAGCGCCTATGGTGCCTGCTGCAGGTGCAGGAGCTGCTGCGGCATCAGGTGGCGGGGGAGCCTTGGCTGGGGTGCTGGGTGCGATGCAGGCCTTACGGCCGTTTTTGCAGGGGGATTCGGGGCGGGTGCTTAGGTCCGCCGCACAAAAAGGACCTGAACATTTGAACCGTGAGCTCCATCGACGCACCAAGGATTGTGACTGCCCGCCCAAACCCAAGTTCAGGACAGAAGATTGGCAACACAAATATGAGGATTGTGGTTGCAAAAGCGGGGATTCGAAAAGTGGTGCCAACCATAGCCATCTCAATTTGGATGGCAAGCCCCATGATGCAGTGCCAGCGCTTGAAAACGTGATCGATATGCTCAGGAAGGATATCAGTTTGCAAAACGAACTTCGTAAAGTGGATCATTGTTGTACAACTTCTCTAAGCGCGGGCGCCCAGCGGAAACTCATGAAAGGGATCGGGGAGAGTTTGCCTTTGAGTAGGAGTGGGATCAAGGCTTTAGAGGGGGTGATGGATTTTTCGGTCCCAAACGACCTGTCGGAATCAACACGCCGGTCAGGCTTTAATATCAAAAAGTACTCTGGATTTGTAGGATCTATTATCGAAAGATATTTTGATTATTTGCTGATCACGAATAGTGTAATGCAGAAATATCTAAATCCATATCGAAACGGTGCTGATTTTGATGCGATGTATGAACTAAGATTTGACGAACTTGGTGACCGGAAAGAATCTGCAAATACCGTTCATTTATTTGTTAGCCGAGGCGTGCCTTGGAAGGATATTGACTTTGCAAGAACCACATTTGAATCAAGGTGCAAAGCCTTTCGACCTCCCAATGAGGCAATGGAACCGATGAGCGCAAATGATAATTTTCTTATACGAACGGACCTTGCGATTGCACGAACGGTTATTCATGAGGCAATTCATGCATATCTAGGTTGGAAAACGGATCACGATGAGTGGTTCAAAGCAGAGTTGGTCAACGATTACGATGGAGATGAGCATGAATATATGGCATCAAAGCTTCGAGATGTGCTCATCGAAGGCATGAAAGAATTTGCAAATGACGCAGGCGTTGATGGCCTATCGGATCATGATTTCGATATTCTAAGTTGGGTAGGTCTGCAGCAAACCAATGAATACCAAAAGCAATTCCCTACGTTAGAGGATCGAGAACGTCATTCCCTAGAAGTAATCAAACTGGAATTTTCCAATAATGGCTTTGGAGACGTTAGTTCTAACTCATACAGGGCGAAACGGGCTTATCTTCTTAAAAAGTGTCCTGAATAATTTGTCGGGTTATGATGATCGAATTTTTTGCTTTGGCGTTCAATCGAAGTCTATTGTCGGCCGTGACGATAATTTTTGTGGTACTTGGAAATTCACATTGCCAAACGAAGTCAATCGAATATCAGCTTTATCAAGGCAAAAGATTGGATGAAAAGGTCATCCGGACTTATCTGCAAGATTCCATGTGGGTGGACAGTGTGTTTCTAGCAAGTGATAAGCGCTTTTCTTATTGTGATACTTTTGAAGTTGACAATGGTATTTGGTATCAACATTTTCACGGAGTTAGAAGTGTCTTTTTTTCTAAGGAGTACTTTAATCTAGGGAAGGCCACCTGCCGATATGCTCACCTTGATAGCTCCATATACTTGGGATTCAACCACTATGAGTTGGTTCCTGATTCCCAAATTGACACTCTTGTTTCTGGTCATCAACTTTATGCGTTTTATGTCTATGCAAATAGTAATGGTTTCCGAAAATGCATTGAAAATATCTATTTTGATCCCCAAATTGGAATTGTCCGGCATTTCGTCTTGTTCGGCCACGATGTACGACTTCGACAGTTTATTGTGAATCAAAAAACGACTATTGAATACCAATGGAAAAGCGAAAATTTGCCGATAGATATATTGGGCAGAAGGAAAAGTGATTGATCAGAGGATGCACAATTCTGCTCAATACAATGTGAAACTCTTAGAAGTGAACAATGTTGCATTTGGTAGTTGCCTTTGAATTGGGGATTAGTCTTGAGCCATCTGATCCTGAGCTGAAAGCTGCGTATGACACCTATAAAATTAGCAATCATACTGAGGACGATGAAGAAAAATTGACTGATGGTATTCGGAAATGGAAGAAAGGGACAATAAGAGCAACCGGATTGCCTGCAATTGAACACTGCCGACGGAAAGGTGAAATGTATAGGGCGCAATATTTACGTGATCATCAGGTACAACATTGAAAAAAAGATGGGTTTGAACACTGGATCAATCGCTATTTGGATGGTCTTTGCCGTTTTGGGTACTTGTCTGAACTTGGGAGGTGGTGTATTCGCACAAAATCAATCGTGCCTCGCGAATAATGCCGCCATAGACTATCTCTTTGGCTATCAGAGCCCACATGATACCATCGATGCTGAAGGGAAATGGGATGTTGTAGGATATACAAAATTAATTGTGATGGTGAGGCTGGATGCTGGGGAAAAGAAATGTCTCTCTCGGCTTAACCGGGAACAAATACTGAGATTGCTTCGTAACCCTTTGAATGACTATGCGATGAATCTTATTCTCTACGATTATTTTGACCTTGATGCAGGATACTTGGGACAACTGAATTTAAAGGATTGGAAAAAACAACAAAAAGCATTGGATATTCACTATGGGAAGCAAACGCTTAGGCGTCATCCACTAAACTATTAATCGACAGCGGCGACAGTAGGCAGCCTCATGCTGGATAAGCAGTCGAATCCCTGTATCAAGATATCATCATATGTGAATTTCATCGAGGGCCAATTTAGTAAAATCAGCCCGTCGCGCCCTTGAGAATTGCAGTCAAATTGGCGGTGCATCGGATGATCTGCGCATCCTCAGTCGAAAAAAGCTAGGAAGTCCTTCAAAACCAAACCCCAAGCGCGGTGATTCCTTCGAGGCGGTAATGGTGGAATTCGCCTTTCCAATAGAAAATGTCCTCCAATTCTGTCGTTTGCAGGTACCTGCTTTCCAGCCGCAAATAGGCATTGGGAAGGGGTTTGAATTCGATTCCTAACGTTCCCGCGACAAGGTTGATGCCTACCAGTTGGTGGTTGGAATTTTCGACGGGACCCGTCAGGATTTCGTCGCTGTCCTCAAAAAATTCACCTCGCGCATAGATGCCAAAATGCTCGAATTTGTATTTCGCAAGGAGGATCCCACTGTAGATGAATGCCATTGCCGTGCTATCCGCCAACCCTGAATTCGTCTGCATTCCGAAATTGAATTCGGCACCGAAATCCACCTTTTCCCCGCGGTAGACATAGTAGATATCATTGTAGAGTCTGTTTTTTGCCACCATTCCGTCTGTGGCCTCGTTCGAGAAAATCGAATTCAGCGTGACAGCCGCCTTCGGACCAAAAACATAGATTGCAGAGGCGCCAAAGGCTTTGTTGCGGTTGTTTTCGATGAAATTGTTGAATCCGTTGAATGCCTGCACCTGCAGCGTCAATTTCTCCGAGGCCAGGAAACTGAGCTTCGCCCCACTCAGAAAATAAGGCTCGAAATAGGTGGTGACCGCAATGCTTGTGGTCACGTTTTCACGCGGTTGAATGCTCTCCATGCCGATATGCGTGCGAAAAAAGCCGGCATCGAGCCAGATTTTAGGATGAAAACGCAACCCGATATTGGCCTCCTGAATCATGTTCAATCGTGGATCCCAACTGCTCAGTGGAATGTCTCCGAATTGCAGGCCAAGATTACCCCTTGCCTTGTTGCTCGAATACTGCGCTGAGAGATAGAGCATATTGAGCCCGAATTGGCGGTTGCGCGGGGCTGACGTCGGAAATTTTTGGAATTCGGTGCCGGTCGAATCGCTGTAAAGGGCAAAATAGGCCTCCCCGAATCCGCCGATTTTGAATTTGGATTCGGTGGAATCTCCCTCAGGAAGCGATTGATAGAGGTAAAAGGTCTGCTTTTCGTAAATGTTGATCTTGTGACTGTTGGCTGCCGTCTGCATTTCCAGCATTTTCAGCCGTGCCTCGAGTTTGTGAAGCCGCGTGCTGTCTGCTTGTGCGAATGCAGGGGCCTGGGAAATGAAAACCAAAGAGCCCAAAAGGCATGCGACGAGGATCGGCCAATTCAATTTTGCCCCACCGTGTCGTGAGGGAAAGGCGTCGCCGATTTGATTCCCCGAATGCATCGACTCACCTCACCGTCGCTTCCCAGGTTTTGCCCGGTGTGATCGCCGCTGGACGCGTGCGCCATTGCGCCTCCTCAATTTGTTTGCGACCTTCCAATCGCCCTTCAACTTCCGTCACCCCAAACAGCGGATAGGTTTCGCCGTCAAAGCAAAGGAATCCGCGCGCGCCTGCGATGCGTGTGCCCGCAAGCAACAGGTATTCCGTCGTTTGAAAGTCTTGCGAAATCAGCTTGAACATGGCTTGACGGCCCTCGATGCTGAAGGTTCCCTGCCATTCGGTCGGAAACTCATAAAATCCGAGGCGCTTCCAAGCCGTCGCTTCCACCTGCAAGTTTTCAGCAAGAGCCGAAACGCTATCAAGTAGGAGCGACAAGTTCATTTCGCCAGCAAGTGGCACAAAATCCTTCGCATTTGTGCGCACCATACTCATGATGCCCGATTCGCCGACACCCACATGAAAGGCCTCGCGGTGAGATCCTTTGGCATTGGCAAAATAAAGGTCTGAGCTTCCCATACCAAGGTGCAAGTCGTCACGCATATACACTTTGCCGGTCAACTTCCGGTCCTTCCAAGTCAGGGAACCCGCACCATTGGCAATGACCATCTGCGCATTCCGGCTTTTACTTTTGAGTGCCACCTGATCTGCGAGAACACTCAGATGCAGGTCGTTTTCATCACTGTGAACCGACATTTTGGGTTGGTAACCTGCTGCGAATTGGTATTGCCATTCGCCGCCGATGCGTTTGCCGCTGTTTTTCTGAAACGGCTTGCCGTAGGGGTTTTTGAGTTTGACCCAACCGCTGTTTTCATCATACAACCAAGCTGCCTGCGAAGCCTGCGTCCAATCCCACTTGTCGCCGCGTGATTGGGTGTTTTCCATCACAAATACGACTTTGCCTTTGGCATCTTGCCCGGCAAAGACGATAAAGCCTCGGTGACAGGACTTTCCGGCGGCATGGAGCTCCCCGCCGAACATCGACATTCCCAGAAATGTGGATAACGCAAGCGCAAGTTGGGTGAATTTATAAAATTTCATTGAATACGAGGAGGTTAATACTTGGCTAAACTAAGTGGCTTTGTGGATAAATGCAAGTTATCCACATAATTTTATACAAATGTGGATTGTGGCCTTTTGTCACGCAGAGCGAAGCGAAGCGTCTGAAACGACTTAAACACCCCACGCTGACCACCGTAGCTTGCTGCCCTGCTTACAGATGCATTCCCACGCTCCGCTCTGGACAGGCTGCTTCGCTCTGCATGACCGGGGGCCCAGTCACGCAGAGCTTCGTTGTCACGCAGAGCGAAGCGAAGCGTCTACAGCTACTGAAACACCCCACGCTGACCACCGTAGCTTGCTACCCTGCTTACAGATGCATCGCTTCGCTCTGCATGACCCGGGGGGCGCACCGCATGACAGAGGGGAGCTATGCATTACCATAGCCGTAGTCACCTGATGACGCCAAGAATTCCCCCCGCATACCTTGCAATTCCCTCCAATTCCAAGGAAATTGACCACATGAATCAAAACAATCGCAGAATGGCCATGGCGAGGCTCGTCGATCCGCTCTTCTTGATGGCCTTGGCGTTGCTGTTGCTCAATGATCTTGTTTGGAAAGCAGCTTTTCACAACAGTATCACGGGGAAGCTCAGCGATTTTGCAGGGCTGTATGCCTTCGTTTGGGTTGGATTGTGCCTTTTGCCGCGATCGAAAAAATGGCTGCCTTGGTTGGTCGGCATCCTCTTTTGTTGGTGGAAATCGACATTTTCCCAATTGGCCATCGATGCTTGGAATGGGTTGGATTTGTGGAGGATCGACCGCGTCGTGGACATGTGGGATTGCCTTGCCTTGGTTGTGCTCCCGCTTGCCGTTTGGAAATTTGGCCGAAAGCAAATTCAGCCTTGGCAAGTTGCCTTGCCGCTTGCTGTTCCTTGTTTAGTGGCAACCGTATCAATTTTTGCATTTGTGGCGACAAGCTCGAAGCAGGAATTTGCCTACAAAGACACCTATTCTTTCGAACGCCCCTTGCAATCGGTTGTCAATGAGCTGAATCGGATCGACGCAATGCACGGCGAGTTGAATTCTGAGTTAAGCATTCACCACGAAAACGCCAACGATTTCCGACAAGAAGGTGACCTTCGATTCTATTATCGCCATAGTAAGGATTTCGAATTGCGAAACGACACCACGTGGGCGTCCATGGATGACAGTGTGTTTATTGATGAAATTCGCACCTACGAGGTGCGTAAAGTGGATAGCATTTACCTGAATCCCGAAGGTGATTTTGTATGGCGATTCAGCAATTTGGAGGCTGGAGTTCCAGATTCTGTCCGTGAATGCCTTTCGCTTGAAGCGTTTTTGGGTTTAGAGGGTAAGGCAAACCAAACAAAACTCTCGCTGAAGTCAATTCACCTCCTCAACTGCTTGAACTTGATGCATATCCCTGATGGTGATCAGCCTGAAAATATGATCAAAGCAATGTTTGAAAGAGAGGTCATCCAGCCCTTACAAGCGACGCTTGGGCGACAATAAGGTCCGGAAGCTCAGGGATTTTCCTGCAACGTCATTCATACGACACCTTGCAGATTGATTTTGCCCCGTCACCTCCTTAAATTTAGTGTAGAATCATCCCCCAACGTCCATCGGGGAGATCAGCAGGCAATGCTTGCCCCGTTCTTTAACCCAAGTTGATATAGGATTGTGCCGGCTCCCCAAGGGTCGGCATGCCTTTTTTATAGGGGATCCATTCGGCGTAAAAACCTTGCGCATCTCAGCAATTCCGAGGCAAATTCGCTAATTTTCACCCTCACAAAGCGCAGCAAAGATTTGGACACAACACAAAAGCAATTGTTTCGACGGGTTTCCTGTTGGGTGGGCGTCTTGTTGATCCCCCTCTTTTTACTTGCTTGCACGACGCAAGGGCAGGAGGGAGGAACAGCCGTAGACAGTGACGGTGGCCATAGCCGCGAAGCCTTGGTCGATGCGTTCCGGGCAAATGGGAATTTGCTCTATGTCTATGGAACAGGGGACTCCGCGGCCGCGACTGCCTACCGCAAGCTCCTCAGCGAAATTTCGTCGGTCAGTCGCCGCACCAAAGCCATTATTCGCAGCGACAAAGAAGTGACCGATGCCGAATTGCACCAATACCCGCTATATCTGCTCGGAACGCCCGCCAACAACGCTGTCTTGGCGCGTTTGTTGCCACAATTGCCCTTTTACGTCGCTGAAAAAACGGTCGATTTCAACCAACAGCAATACGGCGACCATCCCGTTTTGAGTCTGGGATTTTATCCGAATCCGTTGGCGCCGGGTTTGCCGCTCAGTTTGATGACAGGCCTTGACGATCAGGACATTCTTGACAACATCACCGCACGTTTCAAAGGACAGTATTTCTGGTTTGCGTTTTCGGGATGGGGCTACGAACTCTATGACGGCGGTGCGCGCAAAGTCATGGGATTTTTCAACGAGGAAGATCCCAAACAATGGAAAATCGGCGGCAAAACGCATTGGGATTTTACGCACGACGGCGAAGTGATCGAGGAAGAATTTGAGGGAATGCGTTTTTTCAACCATCAAATCAAATTCCGGACGAAATCTTATGCAAAGGCCTTGGCTGACTCCGTTGGCAATCAATTGGATTGGCAACAAAAAGAAATCGGGGAACTATTGGGATTGGCGATTCCGCAGCGGAAGATGGAGGTGCATTTGTACCCGTCGATCGAGTTGAAGGGCTTGCCACAGGTGATACCCGACCCATCAGCAGCGGAAATGATGGCAAAAGCCTGTTTTTGGCGATTCATCCCGAATTCGTTGGCCGCGATTTTCCAGAAGTGCATCTCCCCATGATTCGCCAACTATTGCCGAAGACAGCTTTTCCCTGTTTGGAATTGGGTTTGGCAGTTTGGCCGCAAAGTTCCTGGGAATTCACAGGCTGGCGCTATTGGGCGGGTCTGTTGGCGAATGGTGGAAACGCGTTGTCGATTCGTGAATTGACAGATGCCGAGATTTGGGCGCATGAATCACCTTATCTGAAAGGCTGCATGTCAGCGGCTTTGGTGGATTTTCTGATCTCGAAATGGGGAAAAGAGGCCTTTCTGAAAGTCTATTCGGATAAGAATGCCTTGGACCAATTGCGGGCTCCTAACTTGGAGACTGAATTTCTGGCACATCTGAAAAACTATTCGCAAGCGCCGCCCAAGCATCAGAACTTGCCCCATCGCGTTGCTTTGCCGGATTTCCACAAAGCCTTCAATTTCGCCCACGAAGGTTACCAGATTTTTAACGGCTATGCTTCCACGGAAGCGACCGTTTCCATGGATTATCTGGCCAAAAACCTGCATTGCAATATCGTGGCAGTGATTCCCTATTCGGGTTATCAAGACGTGAACAAACCCAGTTGGCTCGAATTTTCAGACGGCGCGGGCGCGGAAAACGACGAAAGTATCGTTCACAGCCTTTGGAGTGCCCAACAGGCGGGTATGCAAACCATGCTCAAGCCACAAGTTTGGCCTTGGAACAGCTGGACCGGCGAAATCGCCATGCAATCCGAAGAGGATTGGGCCATCTTTTTTGACCGCTATTTCCGCTGGATCCGGCATTATGCGATCATGGGCGAAATGTATGGCGCAGATGTGCTTTGTGTCGGCGTCGAATTCAGCAAGGCGACCTTGCAGCGCCCCGACGATTGGCGGCGGATGATCCAACGCTTGCGACCGATATTCTCGGGGAAAATCACCTACGCTGCCAATTGGGGTGACGAATTTGAACAATGCAAGTTTTGGGATGCGGTCGACTACATTGGCATCAATTGTTATTATCCGCTGACCAAAAAGGACAAACCCAGCCAAAAGGACCTCGACCGGGGATTCTCGGAGATTCTGGACAAAGTCGAAATCGCTGCAAAAACCGCACAAAAAGAAGTGCTGTTCACTGAAATCGGCTTCCGTTCCGTGGAACGTACCTGGCAAAATCCCCATGCCGAGGCCGATGACCGCGCTTCAGATTTTAAATCGCAAGAAATGTGCTACAAGTCCATGATCCAAGGATTGTCAGCAAGACCTTGGTGCAAAGGTGTTTACCTATGGAAATGGCCGGCCTACATGGACGACGCTAAATACGACCTCCGTGGATTCACGCCGCTCGGCCGACCCAGTGAAAAGTTGGTGGAGGAGTGGTTTAGAAGGTAGTTTTTTTGAATTCCGGCCACGAAGACACAAAGGCACGAAGAAATGCTGCTTGACTTTGTGTCTCCGTGTCTTCGTGGCCAATTTCTCAGACTCCCGGAAACATCTTCCCCGGATTCAGAATGCCCTTGGGATCAAACACTTCCTTGATCCGTTTCATCAGATCCAGCTCGACATTGGAAAATGGAATGTCCATGTATTCCTTCTGAACGAGGCCGATGCCGTGCTCGCCGCTGAGCGTGCCGCCGAGTGAAACCGTGTATTCAAAAATCTCCCGAACGGCTTTGTCGGTCCTTTCGGCCCAGTCGCCTACATTTTCCTTGGGTCTTGGAATGTGCACGTGCAGGTTCCCGTCGCCGGCGTGGCCGAAGCAAAACGCTTCGATCTCGTACTTTTTGGCGGTGGTTTTGATGCATGTCCAGAGTTTGGCGAGTTCGGCGCGGGGCACCACGGTGTCTTCTTCCTTGATCATGCGGCCCGCGCGGGTGGCTTCACCGATGGTGCGCCGCACTTTCCAGAGCCGATTTTGCTCTTCCGCCGTTTCCGCCAGCAGGATTTCACCGCTGTTGAATTGGCTGAGGACGGCATAAATCGCCTCGCATTCGCTCATGATGCGTTCGGGGTGGTTGCCATCGACCTCGATCAGGAGTTGCGCTTCGATGCCTTCGGTTTGGAAGGGAAATTCGCCAAGGAAGGCTTGCGCAAGGTCAATGGCTTCCTTTTCCATGAATTCCAATGCCGAAGGCGTGATCCCAGCCCTGAAAATGGCCGAAACGGCGTCGCAAGCCTGTTCGGCAGACGCAAAAGGCGCCAACATCACCATTTGATGGGTCGGGTGGGGGATGAGCCGCAGGGTCGCCTCGGTGACGATGCCCAGGGTCCCTTCGCTGCCGACCATCAACTGCGTGAGGTTGTAGCCCGTCGAATTTTTCAATGTCTTGGCGCCCGTGCGAATGATGTCGCCCGAAGGCAAGACCACTTCAAGATCAAGGACATAGTCCTTGACGATGCCATATTTCACGGCCCTGAGTCCGCCCGAATTCTCCGCGATGTTGCCACCGATATAGCAACTGCCGCGGCTTGCCGGATCGACGGGATAAAACAGGCCGACGGCCGCGACGGCATCCTGCAAAACCTGCGTGATCACGGCGGGTTGCGTGGTCACTTGCAGGTTGCGTTCATCGATGTGGAGAATGCGGTTGAGGCGGTCGGTCGCCAGAATGAGACCGCCGTGGACGGCTAACATGCCTCCGCTCAGGCCCGTGCGAGCGCCCGCAGGCGTGACCACGATGTTGCGCGCATGACAATGGCGCATCACCGCCGCGATTTCTTGCGCATTCGCAGGCTTCACGACCAGGTCCGGCACAAAATGCAGGTCCTCGGTATAGTCATGGGAATAGGATTCCATGCCTTCGGCGGACTGAATCACAAATTCAGCGCCGACGATGGCGGCAAATGCCTCAGTGTCTTGCTGTTCGATTTTTTGAAAGGAGCCGATGGCCATTGAAGGAAGTATTTGCTGGCAAAATTACGCCCGTTTCCCTCACTCCAGCAAAAACCGTGCAATCTCCTCCGGCGTCGGGATGCGGCAGGTTTCCTTTTGGCCGAACCAGCGGTAGCGGTTGTTGGCAATGATCTTGTAGAAAAAGTCCCGGATGAAAGGCGGAATGATGATCAATCCGTAAGCCAAAAACCAAGGGAAACGCAACAAACGCGCGATCCGCAACGCCGCCGAACTCCGTTTGTAGAGTTTGCCATTCTGCACCAAATAGACCGTCGAAACTGCATCCGGATCCTCCCCGAATTTTTCCAACAAGGCCCGCCCGGGCGGATTCTGATTCGCCGTAAACAACAAATCGGGGCGTTTTTCCCATTTCATGATGAAATCCACGGAGGCATTGCAGAGTTCGCAAACACCGTCAAAAATCAGGATGGGGCGATCGGATTCAGTGGCCATTATTTCGGGACTTGCAATTTTTGGATCAAACTGTCGGAAAGATAACGCCATTCGCCCTGAATCAACTGCATTTCGCCCAAATGGGTTTCAGCAATGAGTTTTCCGTGGGCATCGGGATCGAGGGGATATTCACGGATCACGACTTGGGCAGAGGTGGCTGTTTGCAAAATGGGAACCTCAGTGCGCCAGCGCAACCAACATTGCAAGATGGCTTCATTGGCTTTGCCAGGTTCGTACTCCAAGGCGGTGACAATACGTTCAGCCATCGGCAGGATATTTTCCTTTCTGAATTTGATCGCTTTAGCTTCTTGGTCAAGGTCTAAAGTTGTTCCTTGGGCCGTGACAGGTATAAACCAGCCGTATTTCACGGTTGATCCGCGTAAAAACGAATAGGTGGGATAGGCGGAAAAAGGCCAACTGTGAATCCCGAAGGCGCCGCAGGTCCAGTTGAGCGTGATCAACACCGCACTTGTCGCAACACTGACCCGAAGCCATCTTGCCGCCGATAGTTTTCTAAACGCTGTGGAAGGCCTGAGGGGGAATTTTTTTCGCAAACGGAGTAGCCACCGACCGCGTTGGATACGTGGCGAACGGTTCCAGACAATATCCACAACTGCCCAAACCAAAAGGCCCGGAATGATTTGGGAAGCTCCGACAAAAATTCCAAGATTCATGACCGCAAGGATCAACAAAAGCCAGGCGAGCCAACGTCGTTGCCGTTGCCGAAACCATTTCACCCATCGCTCCACTGAAAAGTAGGAGAGATGCGCCGTTTTCAAGTATGTGAAGTCGATTTTTAGAAAATAGCCGTTCAGATTGTGGAAAAGAACCGCTTCCCAAGCAGCAGCACGCCGTCCGCGAGGGGTCAGGATCATCAGCGGATATGCCAATTCGAAGAGAATAACCCCCAACGCCGCGACATTGCAAAGCAGAGGCCATTGATCCACACGCACCCAAGGTACGTCATTGAATTGCTCCAACCATTCCGTCCGTAGAAGATTGACCGGGTTGTCGCTCAATGCCCAAAAGAATCCAACTTCGTAGAGTTTGCGGAAGCCGCTAAAGAAATATACGCCCGCCAACGTCAATGTGATGGCACGTAATACAAGCCCATGTGCCAAATCCGGTTGCTTGGATATCCTGATGCCTCTGATGCGTGCAAAAATGCCGTCCAAGGACCAAACATGATAGTTGGGGGCAAAGGCCAAAATTACTGTGATCCAAAAGAAAAATTGGTAGTGGCTGAGTTTCCCATAGAACTGCGGCACTCCAAAAAGGTAAAATACAAGCGGAATGAGCATGATCAGGGACATACGGGTGAAAATACCCAAGGTCGCCATGCCGCTCAGCAGTATTCCCAAAGCCAAGGCAATGTTGTAAAGCGTGGGCGAGATGGGAAGGATGTCGATGAGCCACCCGACAAAGGGGAGGGGCTGTCGCGCCGCGTGGGGAAGCGCTGCCAATGGCGCCCAATATTGCGGCACATAAAAAATGAAATGCGTGAAGATGACGCTGCAAAGCAGTATCCGCATCATCGCCACCGTGTAGGGAGAGCCGGATTCGAAAAAAAAGCATTTGATCCTATAAGCCCAAAGGCGCCGATGCAACACAATGGAAAGGCCAAGGTGCCCGCCTAAAGTCACAAGAAAGAACCGGCTCAGACGGAGTTGATGGTAGAAAAAGCGTTCAGGTTCTGGATAAAGTAGCCCCCACCACCAGTACAGCAACAAGAAACCAATGAAATAGGAGCCAAATAGAAGAAGGTGCCAACGCATCGTCCTTTTCCAGACCCCCTCTTTTTCAGGATCTAACGCCGTTGCCTTCCAATCCATCATTCCTTGAGGACCAAGTCAATGCACATGACCGAGGCGATGATCAATTGCCGCATCGGATCATTGGGTGCGACCGACGGTTCGATCGAAAGCATGTAGTTGTCTGCGGTGGTGAAAAGCTCTTTGCCGAATCCCGCCCATTTTTTGGTGACCCGCGCAAATTGCTGATTGTCTCTTTCGAAGGTGAAGTCCCAGCTTGTCCATTTGCCGCGCAATGTGCACATCAGGCTGCCATCGGGTGCGAGCAAGTCAAATTTGCCGCCGATCGACAGCATTTTCTGCCGGAAAGTTCCCACCAATTGGCCGTTTTCGTCAAAAACCTCCACCACCGAACGGAAAAAGGTCCATCCACGTTTGACCGTGATCAACGTCTTCCCTTCCGGCGTTTTGATGTCGATCGCAAATGGCGTCATCCGTTTGTAGTCGGAAAAACGCAGCATTTTGGTAAAAAATGGCATGTTCTCCTCTCGGCAAATGAGGATGATCGCTTTGGATTCGGGATCGAGAATGTCAAAGTTCTTGGAGGCTTTGAACATGCCCACATGCTCCTTGACAAAAAACATGCTGCGGTTGAGAATGGGATTCATAGGAATAAACTTAGTCGAAATAACTGAATTTTTGGCCGTTTTCGAGGCTGAGGACAAAGTTGTGCATGAAGTTGACTGTCGCTTCGACGTCGTCTTTGTGTACCATTTCCACGGTCGTGTGCATGTAGCGCAGGGGCACGGAGACAAGCGCAGAGGCCACGCCCGTATGCGAGTAGGCGAAGGCATCGGTGTCGGTTCCCGTTGCACGGCTCGCGGCATCGTATTGGAAGGCAATTTCCTTGTCCTTGGCCACCCCGACGAGGTGGGCCAACAACTTGTTGTGCACCGCAGGGCCGATCATCAGCACGGGGCCACGGCCGCAGCGAATGTCGCCGTTTTCGAATTTGTCGACCATCGGGGTCGAGGTATCGTGGGTCACGTCGGTGACCAATGCCACGTCGGGACGAAGGCGCTCGGCAATCATTTGCGCGCCGCGCATCCCCACTTCCTCCTGCACCGAATTTACAAAATACAAGGTATAGTCAGGCCGTTGACGGGCTTCGTGCAGCCTGCGGGCGACTTCGGCGATCATAAATCCGCCCAAGCGGTTGTCCAGGGCGCGGCCTGTGAAGTAGCGGTCGTTCAGAATCTGAAATTCCTCGTCAAACAAAACCACAGAACCGGTGTGGATACCCATGGCGCGGACTTCGGCTTCGTTGGCAGCACCTACGTCGATGAAGATGTTGGTGAGTTTGGGCGTTTCCTCACGGCCTTTGGTGCGGGTATGGATGGCAGGCCAACCAAAAAGGCCCTTGACGATGCCGTTGTCCCCGAAAATGGTGACGCGTTTGGACGGGGCGATGATATGGTCGCTGCCGCCGTTGCGCTTCACGTAGATGAAGCCATCTGTGGTGATATGGCTCACAAACCAGGAAATTTCGTCGGCATGCGCCGCCAAAACCACCTTGTAGCTTGCGCCGGGATTGACCACCGCGACGGCGTTCCCGTAGGTGTCGGTGATAAATTCATCGACATAAGGACGCATGTAATCCATCCAGATTTTCTGGCCCTGGGATTCAAACCCCGTCGGTGCGGGGTTATTCAAGTAGCGCGTAAGGAAGTCCAGACTTTTTTCGTCCATATTGATTCAGGAATACATGTAAAAATATAGAAGTGCGGCCACTGCGCGCGATCCTCTTTACCATCCAACCGCAAAGTCCCCCTCACGGTTGAACATGCCCGCTCGCGGAACAGGCGCCGACGCAAATTACCGCAAAGTACACGAGGCAAAACGCTCCACGCTCTCAACTCTCAACTCTCCACTCTCAACTTTTCACTCTTCACTTTTCACTTTTCACTTCTCAAAGCGGAATATTTCCATGCTTCTTCTTCGGCTGCTTTTCTGCCTTGTTTTCAGCCATTTCGAAGGCGCGGATGAGCTTGGCTCTTGTGTCTTCGGGCTTGATCACTTCGTCGATGTAGCCGCGGCCTGCCGCGCGGTACGGCGTGGCGAAGATGCGCTCATATTCGGCGACTTTGGCGTTGAGTGCTGCTGTCGGGTCTTCTGCTTCCGAAATTTCCTTACGGAAAATGATTTCGGCTGCGCCTTTGGCACCCATGACGGCGATTTCTGCCATCGGCCAAGCGTAGTTCATGTCGGCACCGATATGCTTGGAGTTCATCACGTCGTAGGCCCCGCCGTAGGCTTTGCGCGTGATGACGGTGATGCGCGGCACAGTCGCTTCGCAGAAGGCATACAGCAACTTCGCACCGTTCGTGATGATGGCATTCCACTCCTGATCCGTTCCCGGCAAGAAGCCCGGCACGTCTTCAAATACCAGCAGCGGAATGTTGAAGGCATCGCAGAAACGCACAAAACGTGCGCCTTTTTTCGAGGCATTGATGTCCAAAACCCCGGCCAAAACCGAAGGTTGGTTGGCAACGATGCCGATGCTGCGACCCGCCAAGCGGGCAAAGCCCACGACAATATTGCCGGCATAGTCGGCATGCACTTCCATGAACGATTCGGTATCACAGACCAATTCGATCACTTCCTTGATGTCGTAAGGCTGATTGGCGGTTTCCGGAACGATGTTGTTCAGGGCAGGAATTTTTTGGAGGAGGTCGCCTTCAAATGGCAGAATCGTTGGTTCTTCCTCACAATTCTGCGGCATATAGCTCAACAGGCGCTTGATGCCGTTGAGGCAGGCGATTTCGTTGGCGTAGGTGAAGTGCGTCACGCCGCTTTTGGTGGCATGGGTCGATGCTCCGCCGAGTTCTTCGGAGGTCACATCCTCATGCGTCACCGTTTTCACGACGTGCGGGCCGGTCACAAACATATAAGAGGTCTGCTCGACCATCATGATGAAGTCCGTAATGGCGGGACTGTACACCGCACCACCGGCGCAAGGGCCCATGATGGCAGAAATCTGCGGCACCAATCCGGAAGCGAGTGTGTTGCGGTAGAAGATGTCGGCATAAGCGCCCAAGGAAACCACGCCTTCCTGAATACGTGCGCCTCCCGAATCGTTGAGTCCGATCACAGGAGCGCCATTTTTCATCGCCAAGTCCATGATCCGCACGATCTTTTCGGCATGCGCTTCCGAAAGCGATCCGCCGAAGACGGTGAAATCCTGGCTGAAAACATAAACCATCCGGCCATTGATCTTGCCAAATCCGGTCACGACACCATCGCCCAAGATGCGCTGCTTTTCCAACCCGAATTCATGGGAGCGGTGCTCGACAAATCGGCCAATTTCTTCGAATGTGCCCTTGTCCATGAGCAATTCCAAACGTTCGCGGGCCGTGAGTTTGCCTTTTTTGTGTTGGTCTTCGATCCGTTTTTCGCCGCCGCCCAAAAGGCTCAGTGCGGTTTTATTTTCAAGCTTTTCAAAGGCTTTTTCGTGCATCTTGCTGTATTTTTCTAATGAAATTGCCGCAGAATGCCATCCTGATGAAGGGAAGTGGCCATCTTGAAGCGGGGCAAAAATACCAAAATTATCGACGTAGCAACGCATTGCTACCGTTCGTTTTACACACCTTCGGGAACGACAATCACGTTGTAACCCAAACATTCTCCGAGGAATTGCCCAGCCGGATCGGAAGGAAAGCACAAGGATCCGCCATGGATTTCTGCCAATTCTTCCATTCGGGCAGCAATGGCTTTTGGATCGATGCCGGAGCGAATCAATGCTGTACAAAGGGCTGTTAGCGGTAGCGTTTCAGGATTGGGCTCGATTTGAACCATCGTTGCAGCAGCTTCGGTCGAACGCATATAAGGTCTTGTCGGTTCGCCGGATTGTCCTTTGACGGGGAACATGGACGATTCCGGGAAAAACCAGAGTGTTTCCGAAGCTGGAACAAGAAAGCCTTTGTCGCCAAAATTGGCTGCATTGTCCGTTCCCAGAAAGAACCGCGTAGCCCGAACAAAAACATCCTCCTGCCGGAAATCGACTTTTTCCCAAACCTGTGGTTCCCAATGACTATAATGTTTCCGCATCCAGATGGCGCCACCGATTTGGGGTTCACGGGGCGTCTCCATCAGCAGGATTTCGCCACTTTTGCCTTTGATTGCGAGGCGTTTGGCTTGCAATTGCATGTCAGAGATGTCGGCAATCGGGAAGGAGAAAGGAACTCCCATGGAGCGTTTTCCTTCCACATGATCGGCATACAACCTGATTTCGCCACCCTTGCGGCCAACCAGCAAAAACAAGAGAAACAGCAGCACAGCCGCCATCACGAGGATATAATCCGTCCAGACAAACGAAGTGGGTTGGGGGACTTTGAGCATCGTGAGCAGCTGCACGATCATGCTGATCAATGCACCAATCAAAAAGAGAATGCGCAGGCCTGCGAATCCACTTCTTGTGGCGCTTTGGAGTAGGATTTTACCCGAATGGGGCTGTGAATCAGTATTCAGCGGGGAAATGGGAGTCTCAGCCACGATCAGGGAATGGGATTGAACCTTTGAATACAAAAGTGGCCGGGCCTTGCAGCCACGGGGCCTCGCCTTCAGCCGTATGCACTTTGAGCGTACCGCCGGGCGTATGCAGCACTTTGACCGAGGGGCTGCCGGGGAAAATCCGGGCGAAGACTTCCGCCACGGCGGTCACGCCGGTTCCGCAGCTCCACGTTTCGTCTTCGACCCCGCGCTCGTAAGTGCGCACATGCGCCTCCGCATCCGAAACCGCTTGCACGAAGTTGACATTCGTCCCTTCGATTGTCCAAGGTGCACTGTTGCGGATGGCGCGCCCGTGAGCGACCACATCATGCTCAGCGACAGGCGTTCCCAGCAACTGCACATAATGCGGGGAGCCGGTATGAATCCAATAATGATCGTCTTCCAATTGCTGGAATCCTGTAGGCAGGCCCATTTTGAGCTTCACTTCGTCGGCACTGATCATCGCGACGTGTTCGCCATCGACCGCCAGAAAATCAGCCTCCTCGGCCACGATTCCAAGGTCGGCCGCAAACCGCACGATGCACCGGCCGCCATTGCCACACATGCTGCTGCGATTGCCATCCGAATTGAAATAATCCATCTCGAAATCGTAGTGGGCGTGGGCATTGAGCAGGATGACCCCGTCTGCGCCGATACCGAACCTCCGGTGGCAGATGGCCGCAAACCAGGCATTTTCATTGCCCGTGAGCAGTTGTTTCCGGTTGTCAACGAGGATAAAATCGTTGCCAGTGCCGTGGTATTTATAGAATGGTATTTCCATGTGCTGCAAAACTACGAAATGTCGCCGCGCCGAAAAATTTGGTTTCTCCACCGTTCAGATTTGGGATTGGAGCGGACTTTTCAGTAATTTAAATCGTTTTAGCAGTGTACTGGATTCAATTTTTGTGGTATGAAGAGATTTTTCGGATTCGTTTTGGCTTTTGTTTTCCCCTCCATGGCGCTTTTGGCGCAAGATACGGTGGTCGTGCAGACACTCACGTACGATTCGACAACGCGGGCTGGTGTTTGGACCTTTCCTTCGGATACCAATTCCTGGCGCAAGGTCATCATGCAATATTCCATGCGGTGCCACGATGCTTTGATCGGCAATGCCAACAACGTCGGCTGCTACGAATGGGATTACAGCTGCAATACCATCATCACCGACTCCAGCCGCACGGATTCGGCCAAACGGACCGCTCCCGACCATGTCATTTCCAATTTTTCGGGTCAGCAATTTGCGATTACCAATGCGACGACCTATTCCTATTGGGACTACTTGCAGCATAACGTCACGTATTCGGGTGTCGTATCCGAGAATACATACGGCGTCTTGGGGACTTCGCCGGCAGCGCAAAATTACCCATTCGGTACCGCCAACCGTGTCGGCAAGTCGCAATTTCTCTGGACCGCCACCGAACTCAGCGGCCAAGGCCTCACCGCAGGTCAGATTACAAGCATGCGCTTGAATCTGGCGAGTCTGGGTTCGCAAGCCGACTTCATGCGCATCAAAATCAAACCCACGTCCGCCACGACCTTGGATCCCAACAGCCCCAACCTCAGCGGATTCACCGAAGTTTATTTTGTCAACACGCCATTCCCCGCGACAGGCTGGCAGCAATTCAATTTCTACGCACCGTATGTCTGGAACGGGACGGACAATTTGATCGTCGAATTCAGCTACCGCAATCAAAACAGCGGCACCAACAACGGCGTCAATTGCTACAATGTCGGCTCCGACATGGGCCTCTACACCAATTCCGTTGACAAATACATCGAATTCAGTGGCGCGGAGCATATCGACGTGGATCCCACCGCATTCAGCAACATCACCAACGAAATCACCGTCTCATTCTGGTCTTGGGGCGCTGCGAATCTTCCCGCGAATACCGGCATCTTTGAAGGCACCAACGCCTCCGGCGCACGCGCAACAAATGTGCACTTGCCATGGAGCGACAGCAATGTCTATTGGGATTGCGGCGCGGATGGTGCTGGGTATGACCGCATCAGCAAGCCCGTCAATGCAGCGGATTTCCGCGGACGGTGGACCCACTGGGCCTTCACCAAAAATGCGGTCACCGGGGAAATGAAAATCTGGATGGACGGCCAATTGTTCCATTCGGGAACAGGCAAGACCAAACCGATGGACATTCGCAACTTCCGCATCGGCGGTGGTTTGGGCTGCTGCTATGATTATTATGGTAAGGTCAATGAATTTCAGGTGTTTAGCACTGCCTTGGATGGGCCAACCATCCAAAACTGGATGTACAAGGACTTGAACGGCGGTCACCCCAACTACGCCAACTTGGTGGCCTATTACAAATTTGACGAGGGCACGGGCGTGACCATCAACGATGCTTCCCCGAATGCCACCACCTGTACCGCCGCCGGCGCGCCTGTTTGGGGCGAAGTCGATGCAAGTGCCTTGTACCGCAATTTCACAGTGACGCAGCAGCGCCCGCAGATTTACATGGTGCGTGGCGTGTACACGACCACCAACGACGTGACCACCACGATCCGTGACTCGGTCGCCGATGCCCCGCATCAAGTGATTTCCTACACGGTCATCAACAACAACCTCGTGCCGGTCGATACCAATTATTACTTCCAATCCGGCTGGCAATATGTCTACGACGCCCAATCCGGTGCGGTGATCGATTCGATCAGCTCCGTGACCGATAGTTTGCTCAACATCACCACGCTGGATTATTACGCCAAAACCCCGGCCCGCTACGAAATCATGTCGTTTGTGACGCCTTACGGCAACGGCCTCGACCTTGGCATCAACGGCGTGATGTGGGAATTTGACATGTCTGACTTTATCCCCATTCTCCACGGCGCCAAGCGGATGTCGATGGAATACGGCGGCCAAAACCAAGAGGAAATCGACATCCGTTTCCTGTTTATCAGAGGAACGCCTCCCCGAGAAGTGCAGAATATACAGCCGATTTGGCCATTGGCGTCGCATGGCATGACGACGATTTTCAATGATGGCGCCTACGAGCCGCGGAATTTTGCATTGCCGCTCAACAGTGCAGGCTGGAAAATCCGTTCGACGATCACCGGGCACCAACAAAACGGCGAATTCGTAGCCCGTTGGCATTGGTTGAACATCAATGGCGGTGCACAAGAGGCACGTTGGAGGGTTTGGAAGGAATGCGCCGACATGCCGGTCTATCCACAAGGCGGAACTTGGTTGTATGACCGCGCCGGATGGTGCCCGGGCGTGCCTTCGGACCTCTACGAACTTGAAGTAGGCGCGCAGGGAAATCCGGGAGACACCTTGGAAGTGGACTATGGCATGGACGTCGTATCCAATACCTCTGCCACCAACTACCTGAACTGCACGCAGTTTGTGACTTATGGTCCAGCGAATTTTACGCTCGACGCAGCTGTGACCGACGTCAAGCGTCCGAGCAAAAACGTCCGTTACAAACGGTTCAACCCTGCTTGCAACCTGCCGATTGTGATCATCCGCAACGAAGGCACGACGACCATCACAAGTTTGGTGATCACATACAATATGAAAGGCGGCCCAACCCGCACATTCAACTGGACGGGCAGTTTGGATTTCTTGCAATCGACCGAAGTCACCCTGCCCGTCGACAATGCGTCGTTCTGGACGGGGACAGAAAGCGTGTTTGAAGTGGAATTGACCGCTCCGAATGGCGGCGTTGATCAGCAGCCTGACAACGATGGCTACGCAGTACCCTACGATGCCTGGGACAATTATGTGGGCGCCACGATGGATTTTTACTGGCGCACCAACAATCAGCCGGCGCAGAATGTATGGCGTCTGTACGATGAAAACGGAACCGTGATTTTGCAGTCTTCGCCGTTTTTGGTGGCGAACACCACATATACAGAGGTGTTTAACCTGCCGCAGGGCTGCTACACCCTCAAGTTTGATGACTTGGGCGACGATGGCCTGTATTACTGGGCATCTCCCAACAACGGGACGGGCTTTGCACGCACCCGCGAAGACGGCAACGTCCGCAAGATCTTCAATGCCGAATTCGGGAAGTTTTTCAAATACGATTTCTGGACCGACGGCACATTGGTCGGCAACGATGTCCAACGCCCGGAGCGCATTGTCCTCTATCCGAATCCGTCTTCAGGCCGATTCAACCTCGACATGGAGGGCTTTTTGGATACCCACCTGCAACTGGAAGTCTTTGACATGAGCGGCCGCAAGGTTTGGGGTCAGGAAACCGATTCCGGCAACATGAATTTCATCCAGTTCCAAATCGACCTCAGCAACTGCGCCAACGGCGCCTACGTTCTCAAAATCTGGGATGGCCACGAAATGAAATTCCGCGATTTGATCAAACAGTAGTTGAATTGAGAATTGAGAAAGCCGAAGGGTTCAGCGAAGCTAATTGAGAATTGCGAAGCAACTGCGAAGCACATCACGAAACGGTGTCTCTTGGACGTAGTTCGCGCAAGCAATGCCTTTGAAAAAAGAACGCCAATGAGTAATCAGCGAAGCTAATGGATAATTGGTCGACCGTGTAGAGACGTGGGCATGCCCCGTCTCTGCACGGTCAAATTGTTTCACGATTGCACGGTTCCATTGTTCCGTGATCGCACGTTTCCATTGTTCCACGATCGCACGATCGCACCGTTGCATTGTTCCACGGTTCCATTCTAAAATAGTCCCACCGTCCAACGATCCAACCATCCGAGGATTCACCGTCCCACAGTCAAAAACACGCATTCGATCTTCGAAATTGCATTTGCGGGTAGAAACTATTATTTTGGGAGTCAATCACTTATCCTGCAATTCGATGGAAATCAATGAACTTCGCAAATTGGTCGGGAATCTGGATCCAATGAATGAAAATGCCTATCTAGAAAACTCCCGCCTATTGTTGCAAAACAAGGAAGCCGCGTTGCCTTTTTTACTGGAAGCCATGGTGGAGCCTCGGCGAAAGAAAACTGGCAAACCGGGCAATGACAATGAAGATCAGCGTGAAGGGGTGATTTTGACAATCGGAAGGACCAAAGATCAGGCTGCGGTGAAACCCTTGATCGCGCTATGGGAAACGACGCGTGCCGAAGATTGGTCAAACAAAATCGCCATTGAAGGAAGGATTGTTCAAGCGCTGAGGGAAATCGGTGGCGAAGAAGTACGTATTTTTTTCACCGACAACTTTGATCATCTCGGTGGAATGATGGCAAAGATGACCGCACGAGGCTTTCTCCGAAGTTAGGTTGACCACTTAGGTCCTTCGGACGCACAGTCCGCCATTCAACCAAATTCCCAAAAATCAATTCGAATAGACCTTGAATGCCACGTGGACAATGCCCAAAATCGGCTTTGCCAAATCCTTGCTGTCGCCGTAGAGTTTGAGAAGGTATTTGCCGGGTAGGAGAGGGAGGCCACCGTTGACCGTCTCTTCCAGAACCCTGTCGGTCATGTTTTCCTTGAGTTGTCCACGCCATTCGCCTTTTTCATCCTTGAGCCGAATGGAAAAGCGTTTGTCTTCTTCCTTGCCGTCTGGATATTGCAAGGTATAATACAGCGGCAAGGCATCCCAACCCTGAAGCTGATTGTCAAAATAGGTCAGCTCAAAGGCAAAATCGAATGGCCCCTTCTCATCGGAGGGCAATTCGAAGGCAAAACTCTCCGGACGGGTATTGCTCAAGCTGAAATCCAAAGGATCCGATTCGCCGACCCAAACCACGCGTTTGGGCGCAGATCCGCAGGAAATCAACAACGTTAGCCCGCAGAACAGGACCAACAGGAGCACTTTGGAGGCGGAATTTTTATTCATGTGCTGCGAATTGGAAACGAAGAGGCCATCAATCAGTGATCAGCTTCATTGTGCCCATTGGCAGGCTGCGAAGGATCCTCAACAAAACCCATTGCCGAGAATTTTGCAATGCGATGTTCGATGAGCTTCTCTACCGTCTTGGTTTTCAGATATTTGATATCTTTCTTGATCTGCTCCTTGACAGCTTTATAGGCCTCCTCAGGATTTTTATGTGCGCCTCCCAACGGCTCCGGAATGATGCCGTCGATGATTTTCATGCGCAGATTGTCTTCTGCGGTGAGTTTGAGTGCCTCCGCAGCTTCCTCTTTGTGGTCCCAGCTTCTCCAAAGGATGCTCGAGCAGGATTCCGGCGAAATCACAGAGTACCAAGTATTTTCCAACTGATAAATCCTGTCGCCAACACCAATGCCCAAGGCCCCACCGGATGCACCTTCGCCGATGACGATGCAGATAATCGGGACTTTCAAACGCGCCATTTCCAGGAGATTTCTTGCAATCGCCTCGCCCTGACCACGTTCCTCGGCTTCCAATCCAGGAAACGCTCCGGGGGTGTCGATCAAGGTCACGACGGGCTTTTCGAATTTCTCGGCAATTTTCATCAGGCGCAAGGCCTTGCGATAACCCTCAGGGTTCGGCATTCCGAAGTTGCGGTATTGACGGGATTTGGTGTCACGGCCTTTTTGCTGACCGATGAACATCACCGTTTGTTGTCCGATGCGGCCAAATCCGCCGACGATCGCCTTGTCATCTGCAAATGCACGGTCGCCAAAGAGCTCGATAAAGTCCTCGGCAATGTGCTCGATATAATCCAAGGTATAGGGACGCTGCGGATGGCGCGAAAGTTGCACCCGTTCCCAACGGCTCAAATTTCCAAAAATCTGATGCTTGAGTTTTTCGATGACCTCTTGCATCTCAACGATTTGCGCTTCCATCTCGGCTGCCTTCTCCAGGTCTTTCTTGCCACCCTTCAGCTTCTTTTCCTCAGCGCGTCGCTTGACTTCTTCCAGTTTCTCCTCCATCTCGACGATGGGCTTCTCAAACTCCAATATGAACGTACTCATGTATCAAATCCTCCATTTTGGTAGGTGCCGAAACAACAAAAGTAAGGAGAAGGCGGGAAATGTGCTATCGGAAATGACGATGAACGCGAATCCGATAAAAAACCTGAAAAGCCGCGATGGCATGCGACTATTGCAGTTTTTTTAATACCTTTTCGAAGTCTGCAAAGACAAACGTCACATTTTTTAATTCTAGGTTTATGTTGAAGAAAATTACATTGATGCTAATGCTCTTGATGACAGCATCTTTGGGAGGATGGGAAGGCTTGAGCGCCCAAACAACCGTCTGCCCCAATGCTGCTGTCTCACTCACGGTCGGAGCGCATCGCGGCGCGGTGCAATGGGAAGCCTCCACCGACGGCGGCACCACTTGGAATGCAATTCCGGGCGGGACCACCGACACCTTTCCCGTCACGCCGCAAGGCCCAATGGCCTACCGCGCAGTGATCACCGAAGGAACTTGCAATCCCCTTTATTCGGATACGAGCTACGTTGTCGTTTCCGACCTTGCAGCGAATGCGGGCGTGGACAAAATCTACTGCGCTGCACCTGTGATGATCGGCGGAAGTCCGGCGGGAACGGGTGGCAGTGCACCTTATACCTACAACTGGACGCCAGGAACGGGCCTGAGTTCGGCGACGGTGGCCAATCCGATGGCATCTCCAGCGATCCCAACGTGGTACATTCTCTCTGTGGCCGACGCGATGGGATGCGTGGCAATGGATACCGTTTTGGTCGACACGGGCGCGGGAAGCCCCGGGACTGACTCCACGGTGTTTGCATTTACAGGTGGTGTGCAGCAATTCGTTGTGCCGCCCTGTACCGATTCCGTGATCATCCGCAGTTGGGGTGCGCAGGGAGAAAATGCCTTGGTGGGCGGTGCTACGGGTGGCCTCGGTGGATACGCAACGGGCAAACTTGCGGTCACACCCGGCGAAACGTTGACGGTCTACGTCGGTGGTCAGAATGGCTACAACGGCGGCGGTACCGGCGGTATCAATGGAAACTCAGGTGGGGGCGGCCCCATCGGCACCTTCGGTGGAAAAGGCGGTGGTGCATCAGATGTACGCAAAGCCGGCGCAGCCTTGGCCAATCGTGCGATCGTCGCAGGTGGCGGCGGTGGTGCAGGTCACAATGGCGTCTGGACAGGTTGTCAGGTCTCCGGACCGGGTGGCAATGGCGGCGCAGGTGGAGGCACAATTGGCTCCACCGGTGGCAACGGCGTGGGTACGCCCTGCAACTGCCTAGGCGGCGGTGGTGCTGGCGGCTTGGGCGGAACACAATCTGCCGGTGGTCTTCATGGAGCTTATGCCGGCAACACGGCTTGTTTGCGCACCTCATGGGGCCCTGGCACCGATGGTCAACTAGGCCTCGGCGGCAACGGTTCACTGCTGTACCACAATGGCACCGGTGGCGGTGGCGGCGGCGGTGGCGGCTACTACGGTGGCGGTGCCGCTGGAAACGGATCTGATACCACGCCCGGCGGCGGCGGTGGCGGCGGATCGAGCTACATCACCGGACTTGGTGGCGGTTCCACCTTGTCGGGTATTCAAAGTGGCAATGGCCGTGTTGTTATCCTTTTCTGATCCCACCCCATTAATTGAAAGCAAAATGAAAAATTTGAAAAATACATTCCTGCTGGCAATGACGGTGGTGTTTTCCCTCCCCGCATTTGCCCAGACCTATATTCAGCACAACGTCAATCAGGCACCCTTGCTCATGGCCGATGCCGGAGCGAACGTCGATTTCTGTGCCGGAGATTCCATCCAATTGGGTGGAAATCCTAGCGGAATCGGTGGAACTGCGCCATTAGCGTATTCTTGGGCACCACAAAACGTCCTCAATTCGCCGACCGTTCCGAATCCAATGGCTGGACCAACTGCGACGACGATCTTCTCCTTGCAGGTATTGGATGCACAGAATTGTTCGGCAGCTGTTCCTGTGACGGCGACCTTGGTTACGAGCACCGCTGCATTTTCGGCCGTGCCTAACCTCTTGTCCGTGGCCTTCACCGACCAAAGCACGAATGCCTCGACTTGGGCATGGACATTCGGCGACGGCGGCACAAGCACCACACAGAGTCCCACCCATACCTACGCGAATGCGGGCACCTATCTGGTATGCCTGACCGTGAATGCGGGCGCGAACTGCGAGCAAACGCTCTGCGACTCCGTGACCGTGGTGGCAGTCGGCCTTTCGCAGGGGATGGCGAGCAACAGTATTCAGGTATTTCCCAATCCGGCGACGGGTGAATCCCTGAACTTCACCGTCAGCGGCGTGTCGCTGGCGCAGGATGTGCAGATCGAACTGTTTGACTTGCAGGGTCGTTCGGTGTTGCAATACAAGGGCAGCGGTGCGAATGCGCGGCATATTCTGAATGTAAAGCAGCTTGCAGCTGGCACATATCAATACACGGTTCAGGCTGGCGAAAGCCGTTTGGGCAGTGGCAAGGTGGTGCTGCAATAAAGAACCAAGCAGTATGAAAAGGGCGTCACGGGCAACTGTGGCGCCCTTTTTGATGGCTGGAAAGCGGAGTGCAAGAATATTTTTCGCTAAAAATCAGAGACTTAAAAAAAAGATTGGTTGCATTGCTTGGAATGAATGTTGAGAAGTCTATCTTTGCATCGCTTTACTGGATCGGTAGTTCAGTTGGTTAGAATGCCGCCCTGTCACGGCGGAGGTCGCGGGTTCGAGTCCCGTCCGGTCCGCAAAAACAGCTTCGAAAGGGGCTGTTTTTTTGTTGTTGTAGCTTACATTTAAACCATGAAAGCCCAATTCTATCTCCCACAAGTGCATGCGCATGGCGATCGGATGATTGTCATGGAAACCACCCTTTGCGATGAAGGCGACGAAGTATTCCTCGGTAGTTGGCAGGCTTTGGGGAGCGATTGGTGGATCGAATACGAACAGGGCTCTCGGCCGTACCTCCTGAAGATGATTGAGCTGATGCACAACAGCACCGAGGAGTTGTTACGTGATCAGGCAAAAGCCCTGTACCAAGCGTATGCCGACGGGCGGCTGGATTATTTGCTGAGCGTGAGCATCATGAAGGACTTCTCGGTGGACCGGGTGGAATTGCGACGGTTTGAATTGTAGGCGCAGGATTTGGCGCAATGCGTCGTCTTGGGAAGTTTTGTCAATTCCGCAGGCTAAAGACCTACGGTAATTGAGTAGCCAAACCGCCGTGATCAATTACCGCTGAAATTGAGTCACATGTGCTTGGATTTTCTTGGCTCAATTTCAGTAGTAATATTGAACAGAATGCAGGCTACTCAATTTCCGTTTGCTTTAGCTCAATGTCATTAAGTTAAGGCTATCCTTACGAACCAAATAAAGATATCGGCGATCCTGAAAACAGTGCGTAGTCTTTTTTTCTTGGGGAGAACTTGTGTCGTTTTCCTGCTTGAAAATAGGGGGGCAGGCGATACCTTTAATTTCCTACATTATTTCTCACCCACTCCCCCATTATTATGGTCACAAATTTACAAAAGACATTGGACGGATTGAAAGAATTTGTCCACGAGGCATCGCTCGATGTGCGTTACCGCGCCCGGCCGCAGGACTTCACCCGTGAAAGGTTGCTGCCATTCCATCGCGTCGTGAGCATCATACTTTCAGCGATGAAAAGGCCTTTGGATCTGGAATTGAAGATGATTTTCGATCTTGTCGACGGCCTAGACTGCCCCACTGATTCGGCGTTTTCGCAGGCCCGCAAGAAACTGCTCTCCGAGTTCTTCGTCCGCTGGCTCGAGCACCAGTCTGAACTGGTTTATGCGTGTCCCCACGAGACCTTCATGGGCATGCGGCTGTTCGGTGTGGACGGTTCGGTGGTCACCCTGCCTGACAATCTGGCGATGCGGAAGTCTTTCCCCGGCGTCACCAACACCAAGGGTGTGACATCTGTGCAGATGCGGATTCTCTGTTGCCATGACGTGCTGAACAACCATGCCGTGACGACCCGCGTGGCACCCTTCATCCAATCCGAAATCGACATGGCCTTTGACTGCATCGGCGGCTTCGGTGCCAACGACCTACTGGTTTATGACAGGCTGTTCTTGGGCTGGGGATTGATCAGGATGCATCAGATGAAAGGTGTACAATTCTTGATGCGTTGCACGCTCACGGCCAACAACAGGGTCAAGGAATTCGTCAAGTCTGGCAAGGACGAGGAAGTGGTGCAGTTCGAGGCCACCCACAAATCCGCGTCCAAGCTTCGTAAGCTCGGCATCGCCGCCAAAATCGGGGAGTCCCTCACGGTACGCTTAGTAAGAGTGGACATCGGAGGCAAGGAACCCGAAGTGTTGGCGACAAGCCTTACCGACACCGCGAAGTTCCCGCATTCCATCTTCAAGGAACTCTACTTCAAGAGGTGGCCGGTGGAGACCTTCTTTGACAGGCTCAAAAACAAGCTTAAGGTCGGGGTCTTCAGCGGGACGTCCGTGGAGGCGGTCAAGCAGGACTTCCACGCAATGGTCTTTCTTGCCAACCTCCAAGCAATGATCGAACGCGCAAACAGGCCCCAGGTGGATGAAGCTACCAGGCACCGGCTGCACAACTACCAAATCGACTGGAACAAAAACCTTGGCCTGCTCAAGCCAATGATTACAACGCTGTTTGCACAAGGCGACCAGTCCAAGGCCCTAACGGATCTGCTGAAACAAATGGCTATGACCAGATATCTAGAACCGGTGCGAAAGGGAAGAAAGTTCTCCCACACAAGGCGTAAAATGCAGGGGAACTGCAAGCACAACAACTACCCAAACTACAGGCACGCCATCTAACTCACGGAGACTTCGATCTTTGAAAGCCTAGTCCCTTTAGAATTGCTATCAAAGTGGCATGGGAAGCTATTCCCTTTTCTACAACCAAAACTCAGAAAAACGAACAATGTGGATAACCCAAAGTCCACATTAGCCGAAACCAAAATAACAAACACCCAGAATTTACAGCAAAAACCAATATTGAGGCCTTAACTTAATGACATTGTGCTTCAGCTGACGGTCACCACATTGCTTTCAATTCTCATCTTGTTCGGATTTTTGGTTTTGATTGAGTTGATGGATGTATTCACCTTCGTTGCATTCCATTCCGGGGACGAGTTTCCCCGTTTGTCTTTCCCTGCAGAAATCCTTCAAGAACAATACGCTGCCGAGGCTATCGCAGGCCAAAGCGATCCGATAAGAAGGCTGGATACCAATCAAGTTTCAAGTTCACGAGGTCTTTTGCAATCTCCTCTGCGACCAACTTGTTGATGCCCATCTTGGATTCAGCCAATGAATCCAACAGAACCCCGTTGGGTGCAAAGAAATAGACGCGATTCAAGCAAGGTGGGGGAATGCAGGCATTCGGTGGATCAAAATAGGCAAATGACCGAATGGACCCGCTTCTGTGGAATTCAATGAAGCTCCCGATCTGATAGGAATCAAGGAAACGTCCGGAAAACTGCAAGCCTGCTCCTGGGAAATAGGAATGGTAGTCGCATCGGGATCTCTTCGAAAATCGAGGTATATAACTTCGCACCTTCAGCGTGGTATCGCAACAAAGCTCGATTTTCAGATGCTCGTCTCCGCTGACAATAGTAAGCATCGAAATATCCTTGATGCGGGCTGGAAAGGAGCACTTCGAATTTTCTAGGTATTGGTAATCAACCGCAATAAGTAGCTCGCCATTATCGCTCCACCATTCAAAACCATTGGGACGATGTAGATAGGCACCTACCAGCTGATGTTGAGCAAGACATTGAACTGCCGTTGAAACTTCTGTTGATTGAAGCCATTGCGTTCGATTTTTGCATTGAGCATTTTCTCCAAAAACTCCAGGATCAATTTTGTTGCAATTTGTAATGAACAGCAAAGTTGCAAAGCAAAAGGAAAGAATGCCCAGTGTTTGCGCCCCTATTGGTTGGATACTTTTTGACACACGTTTTATCCTTTTCATCGGATTTCAATTCGCTTAGTTTATCGTGATTGGCATTGTTGACAAGCTCATTTCGCCGCCATTATAGACGGTACTTTTTGGCAATATGGGAATTTTACGATCAATATGGACGACAGATTTTGTCAAACGCCTTATGTGAAAACTACCATGCATTTCTACAGCTGTAGATGAAACTATTCGTGACTCATTTTTTTGAACCATTTCCAGAATTCAGCAATTTTATCCATAAGAATAATCTGGTTTTATTCCGCGAAGGTGATCAAAAATCGCTGATTTTGCAAAATTGATGCGTTGCCCCCATAGATGCAGTAGGAGATGAGAGTTCCATTTCCAGGGCTTTGATTTGACTCTTTTACATATTAAGTGGGTAGCGTAGGATAAAAAGCATCCATTTCTATTTTTCGTCACGGCGCTCGCTGTCTTCCTGACGATGGTGTATGGGATGTACCACAAGGTGAATGTAGATTTTGAGAAGCTCAATTCTCGTGGTGTCAAAACCATCGGGATTGTCTCTGGCATTCAAGGAACTACATTCTTAATTGCGTAAATGCTTATCGTTTAGTTTGCCAGTTTAAAAGGTTCGACCACGCTGCTGCGTGCTGCGAAGCGGTGGGATCGTTAGGATGATGGTGTCCTACTTCTGAGGAAAATCAGCTTGTTCCATGACGTAGGCGCGGGAACGATTCAACCATTCCCCCATAAATTTCGGGCAAGTATGAAATACACGGTCCACAACATGAAGAAGGGTTGCAAATACATTGCGCTTGCAATTTGGGGGATGGCAATTCTCTCTGCTTGCAATACATTGGAGAAAGCTTCCACGCATGGATTAAACAGTGGATACTATCAATTGAAATCGGGAAATGAAAAGGCCCGGAATGTCTATTTGGATGTTTCAAACGAACGGATTGATGTTTATCATCAGGTAAAACGACAACCGGATCAACAACAATTTTTGACAATCGATTTCAATCCAACGGACAGCATTCCCATGAACCTGTTGGTTTTGCGGAAGCAAAGTCTCGATATTGATATCACATCAATTCTTCTGAAATACCGCCCGTCTGTTTACGGCTTGCCTGCACAGTTGACCACGGATCTAAACCTGGCTTTGTACGCCGGATGGCGGCACGACTACTACCGTGTTACGACCCAAAATGACCCTTTGGGCAGAAGTTACCGCAAAATGAATAGCCGGGGATTCGATGTTGGGGTTTTTGCAGGTCCGGGTGCTACACCAATCACCCCTTTTACCACCCGGAATAGAAGGACGGATGAATACAGTGGAATGATCATTCAGACCGGAATGGCGGGTTTTCTAGAATCCAATGTAGCTAGTTTTGGATTCGCAATCGGATACGATCATCTGATGAATCCTGACCGGAAGATATGGATCTATCAGCGTAAACCTTGGCTGGGATTTGTCGTGGGTATTGCGTTGAACTGAATCGGAAATTCAGGTAAAATGGTGGGCTAATAGGCCGCGTCGCGCGCAGTTTGGAGGATTGCTGGTAGCCGATCCATTGGCGAAATTGTCGGAAGGTTGGTGTGTTCAAGACTTTCTTGGGGTGTCCACGATGCAATTTTTTTTGTACTCTGATTTCGGAATATTCATCGTCTGAGAGCAGGAAGCTGTGACGATGAGGCCCAAGTGACACCGTTTCCTTCACGGCCAAAGCCCAGTTGATTCGTAGGATTCGAAGCGTGGACCTCATCCTGAAGCAAATTTCGGGGGCAGATGCTGAACATTTGTGAGAATCGTGTAATATTGCTTATCAGCGGTTTGGCTAATCTGCTAGTGTGAAAATCAAGGCAGCCATTTACCGCTCATTTTTTATGCCTGTTTCAGAAATCTTTGAGGACAGGAGTGAGGTAGTGTATGCTAAAAAAGCATCCATTTCTATTTTTCGTCACGGCGCTCGCAGTCTTCCTGATGATGGTGTATTGGATGTACCACAAGGTGAATGTAGATTTTGAGAAGCTCAATTCTCGTGGTGTCAAAACCATCGGGATTGTCTCTGGTAATCTAGGAACAATAGCCACAATTGATTATGTCGCGAATCACCAAACGTGGGAGTATTTGAAACCCTTGAAAAGCCAAAATCGATCCATTGTCGATGCGCTGAATGTCGGTGACACTTTGGAAGTGACGTATTTGCCGGAAGATCCGGAACTTGCTTACGTTGATTTACAGAGTTGGTGGAATTTTCGGAATGAATGATGGGTGCGACAAAAGTGGCGATCGGGTCATCATCAGGCTTCGACTCGGAGACATCTTTTTGGGAACTAATTTCTGCCAAGGAGGCTGATTATTAGGTGGAAAGTGTAATATTGCTCAGAATGGGTGGCTGTTGTTTTGGTTTCCCAACAAAGTTGCCGTATCGCTTCGTTCTTGTTTCCATCATCGGTAGTTGTTAAGGCCAAAAGGTATTTTCAATGTAAATCAACGGCTTTTTCGGGTTGTAAATAAAATGAGGAAGGCATATTATTACTTGTTCTACAAGATTTATCGGGTTGTAGAAAAGTCCTCCAAGGCGATGGGGGGAGCTTTTTTAACTGATTTTAAAGCCGTCTGTTTTTTGATCATTCTTGAAATCTATTTGCTGTTCTCCATTGGAATTTATTGGACTGAGATTGGTGACTTCAATATCGAATTGAGGCTTGACTTGCCGATTGTGTATGTTCCACTAATTCTTGTCATTGGCTTAAATTCGATCGCATTCGGAAATAGGAAGGTTTGGCAACGTTATGTTGCCGAATTCGAACGGTGGCCCAAACGCAAAAATGTAATTGGTGTCTGGATCGTTGTGTCCTTGATGTCCCTATTGGTCGCGAACTTTATTTTCGCTTTTTATCTGTTAAGCCATTGATGCTGATGGTTCAATGGGCTTTGGCACTCATGTTTCGTCAGCCCTGGGCACACGGTGCATGCGACACGCGGGGAGTGAATTGCCTCGTGTTTGTTGTGGCTTCAATTGTCGATGGTATCATCCTCGGTCTTCAACTGGAAGACGACCCTTTGAAACAAAAATAGGCCGAGGATGCTGACCATTTGTGCGAAAATTGTAATATTGCTCATGAGCGGGATGACTATTTTTGTGGTGCAAAAACAAGGTAGCCATTTCCGCTCATTTTTTATGCCTGTTTCAGAAATCGTTTAGGACAGGGTGATTTCACCCATATTCCAAAGTTTCTGAACTTTTCCGAGGAGAATGGCAAACTAATTGTGAGGATGTTGGATTATGAGAAATGATTTGGAGAATAGCCCTGGGATCGAAGCCATCGTATCCGCAGTGGATCATTTATAGCTGACCGCAGTCTTTCCGACCAAGCGATTGTGGGACATTTGGATACGAATGCGCTTTGGAACGAACTTAAAGTATTTGAAAGCAGCCAATGGCTCGTTGTGATCATTCGTTTCTATCCGACCCCGTTTAACCATTCGCTCATTTTTCGACTGCCGGATTGGTGGGTGACTTTTGACTTGGACGATCTCAAACGCTGCTTTGATTACCTGCCCAACTCATTTACTTTTTATTTTGAAAGGGATCGTCTTTTTGGGACGAAGCCTCGATCTTGATGTATTCGATTGGTACAAACATACATTTGTCGGAACAGATCCTCGGCTATTGGCACATCTCAACGATTGTTGTGGTGGAAAGGGCGGCTATCAGCGAAAGCATCCCATTGTCGATGCCCACTTGGAGGATGCAGGCATATCGCAATTGGCTATGCGGACTTTAAGGCATCGATTCCGAGTCGCTGGGATGAAGGTTTTTGCCTGAATAGGCTGCTCCAAATTCTATGAACCATCGCGTCTATCGTAAGAAGTGGATTATCAATTGGTGCGGGTGGTAAATCGAGCGGTAATGTAGTCGATTGGGGCGAATTTGTACACCGTAATTCCTGGAAATTGATGCGCATTGTTTTACCTTCCGCACAATTGCCTAATTTGGACGTTTCGATCCTGAATTCCTCAACAAGATAGCGAAATGAAAAAATCCAAGCCAAGCATCGATGGACCCGAAAGACATGATTTTCATGACAGTGCCTTGATGGGCTTCGAAATTTCCCGTGACTTGAGGACAATTTCCGTTGAGTTGGAGATTGGCTATGGTAGGTTTCGAGGGCAGTTGTGGAGACTGACGTTTTCTCAAGTTTTGAGCTTCGAATTTGAAACCATCGGCTTGGGCATAGGAGGATCACAACCGGTTGATGTACACGATGTATATCGTGTGACGGATTCGGAACAAATCAAACGTTGGGAAGATAAACTTATTGGCTCTGGGACTCCCAAATCCGAGGCGAGGTGCACCACAGTGTCCTGGCGAGTGGTGATTTTCGTGGTTTTCATCCGCGGTCGGAGGGGATTGAAATCCTTTGTCGGCGAGTGGAGATTCAAGCAATGTAGGTTCTTTTTAAGTATGTGGCTGTTACTTTTAAGCAAAATCAGCAATTTGCAGTACCCCGGAAATTTTATTGGGTGCTGTTGATTGTATAAGTACTAAGAGAAGATATGGTCAATGAAAGAATAAAAACGTCATCGAACGGTCGCAAACCTCAGCCGGGAGAAGAAGATATTGTTTTGCCTGATCCTTGCGAGGCGGTTGTATCCCAACTATACCCATTTTCAACGGTTGCAGAATTTCGGTGATACTCGAATTCTTCAGGCATGTTTTGCAGCTGCGGAGGAAGCATTTTTTAACCTGCCTTCTGGGAACTTTGACAAACTCCGCGAAGAACTGCTCTTGGTTTCGCCTGATACGGGCGACTTTCCAAATGAAGTAGGTGCTTCCTATGCATTAGATGCCTGTGCGATTTGTGATGCAATTCTTTGTTTAATTGATGAAAATGCATCAGATTCAACGAAAAGGGCAGTCAATTTGACCATTGAAACTGCCTATGTTTATTCGTTGGAAACTGGCGAGTGGGAGGATCACATGCCGCTGGGAAATTCGCCGACAATCGTCCGGGAAGTCGAATATCTTGAACAACTTGTGTCGAAGATTACAATAAGTGATTTTGCTGAAGTGCGGCACTTGCAAGTGCGGAGAATTTTCAGGTGAGTAATATTGGGCTCTCCTGAGAGGGCAAACAGGGGTCCCAGATCATGCATTTTGAATAGGTTAATGAACCCTTTGAGCTGGAAGAGTTTTAACTTTAAGAACAAATGGATCAGTCCCTAAATGATATGAAAGCTAAAAGGATGCGCACTACGCTGACGGGTATCTTCGTGGGCCTTATATTTTGCACATTGGCCGCCCAAACCTACTGCAGCCGAGCGAAAGTTGTTGGGGCAAACAGGGTGAGGGTGGAGGTTTGTCAGCTTGATCTGCGCCCGGATTCAACCTATCTTTGGGTGTTTACCAATTATACATCTTCAATTTTGGGTCGCGTAAAAGAATGCAATCGAATGCGATCCGATACTACCATCGGTTCCTATTCGTTGTCGGGTGATGTCATTCAATTTTTTCAAGAATTGCCCGAAGTGGATACCTTTGCGCTCTGCAAGGTCTCCAATCGTAGAATTGAACCTGTGGGGCATGATCGAAATCGGCGCGGGTTTCGCTTGAGGCGTTGTAGGTGAATTTCACTTGATGGGTGATTCAACAACATCGTTGTATGAGCTTGCTGCCAAATCTAAGTCCGTTTTGATTTTTATGATATTCACTACAAACGCACCGTCATTGTATTCCCTGCCCGTGGGGAAGTTGTTGTCATTACTGTAGGCTGAAGACCTACGGTAATTCATTCACGGTTGGATTTGAAACACAATGGCTCTGAAATTTATTCAATTGGGATCCCAATTCTCTGTAAGCGACTGCCGATTCTTGGTTTGTTAAACGTTGGGAAATCAGCTTTATAAGTAAACCGGTGATTATTTGCAAGAGCAACCTCCATCCATCAGAATCACTTCGCCATTAAAGTTTGAAGGCACCATTGCGGTGCCAGAATCGAGAAGCAAGTTCGTAATTCTTGCATGTTTTGGATTCTCCCCATCGTATACAATCCGGCACTTCTGACCCGGAAAGTAGTTCGCAATAACACCGCCATTAACGGCCTTGCCGATATAAAGTTTATTGTCTAGTTCGTACTGGAAACAAACATAATCCATACGTTTCCAATGATAGGGGTGTTCGCAAACAACAATTCCATCGACGTACTTTGGGTTTCTTGAAATGGCTTGATCTTCATACCAGTCCATTGCAAATATGATGATTCCCATGACCAGGAAAATCCCCAATACACCAACGTGAAACGGGGGATTCGCATTGCGCTTTGGGAGCTTAGTATTGGACATCACTTTGATTGGTTTTCGTCGGAGATTTGAATCGACAATTTACGGTGCCTGAAATGTGATAACGGTAGTGAATGCGACATTGCCTTTAGTCAAACAATTATGCGGTAAGCGATTAGATAATTTTGAATCTTCGCTTGATTAGTTGTCTTTTCTACTCGAGCACTCCATGGAGTCAATTCCGGATTGAAAATACTTGCAATAGGGTAAAACCGACTCCATCGTAGGGCTAACTGGCTTTCCCATTGAATCAAAAATTGATAAACTAAACGAGTAGAATTTTTGACCATCCGCCTTCGCGAAGTTGGAATCTAATTGGCAGGTAATCAAGCGTTCATCTGGGAATAGGTCATCTAGATTCTTCGACCTCCATTGAAATTCTCTCCAATATTGATCATATGTACCTTGCCCGAATTGTTTGTCCATCCAACTTAGAAATTGGTTATGGCAATGGAGGGTGAAGAAATGAATCCCATAATATCGCAAGGTATCCCCCATCATGATCGTGGTGATCTTCGAATAAATTACGGAGTCATAAGGACATGTAGAGCCTTGATCTGGCTCCTTTGGCTCAAGACTAGCATTCCTAACGCCTTCTGACTGGGTTCCGCATGAAATCAGCACGAACGAAACAATAAGGACGAAAATAAGGATGCTTCCGATTTTCATGATAATTGAATTAATAGTTGTGGTTCCTTTTCATTTTTCGTGGGTAGCCATTCATCTCAACGCTAGGCTACTAAGTGCAAATTTCCATCGATGCGCCTATAAATGTCTTCAATTCTGAAGGGTTAAACTCATTTCTCCGCCAAAAGCGCAGAATTCCGCTCCACCGACCTTCGATAATTTTGCGAAACTTCTAGAATGCTTCCTAATTCCCCTTCGGATTTGCCTTCGGCTTCGCCGGTTTCAATGCTGCCAAGGAATCCGCCTTATGCGTCGAATCGGCTTTGGCTTCAAGGGCGAGGCTGTCGGCATACAGGACCTTTTTGAGGCTATCCATTTCAATCGAATCACGGACAAATTCTTTTCTTGCCTCCAATTTCTCCCGTTCCGCTTTTCCCCAGTCCACCTGCAACAAAACAATCCCCAATGCCAACAATGCCGTGATCCCAAACACCAACGGAATCAAATACTTCTTCACAATCGGCACATGCTCCGCCGCAGGCGCGGCTACGGGTGCAGCTGCCTGCTCCACGGGCATTGTGCGTCCGAGGTGAATCGGTGGCTTGATCGCCGTGTAACGGTTCGCAATATGTGGCGAAGCCGTGACATGCAGGAGTTGAACCGTAATATTGTCGTTGCCGCCGCCTTCGTTGGCTTCGTCGATCAGCAATTTGGCCTTTTCGTCCAGCGTTCCGGGGCCCGCAAGCACCTTTTGGATGCCCGTATCGCCCGTCATGCCATACAAGCCATCCGAACACAACAAAAATACATCGCCCTTTTTCGGGAAAATCGGCTCTGCGGTGACCTCAACTTCGACGTCGCCTTTGATGCCCAAGGCGCGGGTCAATTCATTTTTCCGCGGATGCAATTCGGCGTCTTCCTCCGCAATCGTACCTTGATCGACCAAGCGTTGCACAAAACTATGGTCGCGGCTGAGCTTGAACAGCTTGCCATCGGTGTAAATGTAGGCACGGCTGTCGCCCACGTGCGCGATCCACAAGCCAGTTTCCTTTTGCAGAATGGCCACACAGGTGGTTCCCATTCCCTTGAGTGCCGGTTGGCTCAGGGCTGTGGCGTAGATTTGTTCGTTGGCAAATGCGATGGCCTTTTCGAGCGAAGCGGCTGGGTTTTCTGCCTTGTCCCTTGCCATAAACTCGAGGATGCTGTCCACCGCAATTTGCGATGCCTTGGCACCGCCGACATGGCCACCCATGCCGTCACAAACCACAAATACCTGCCCCCAATAATATTCGGCATGGCCTTGATTGTCCTCATTGGCCGCGCGAACCTTGCCGACATCGGTACGTGCTACATGAATTATCTGCAAGGGTGTTTCCATCGCGTCGTGTATCAAATGTAAAAATGCAGAATGGCATCGCCGGCCTTGATTTCGTCGCCATGACGCAATTCGGCTTGGTTGATGCGGCTGCCATTGAGGCTTGTGCCATTGGTACTTCCCAGATCCAGCAACAGGTATTTTCCGCCCTGGTAAATGACCTGAAAATGCGTGCGGGAAATGGTGCTGACATTAAATTGAACATCGCAGCTTGCATCACGTCCCACGGTGGTTACCGGCGAAGGGAGGTCCATCGTCAGCGGTGCGCCGTTGACCATCGTCGTCAGGCGCGGCTGCTTGCCGTTGGCATACATTTCGGTGAGCAGGGTTTTGGCCTCCAATTCGGCTTCTGCGCGGCGTTTGGCCTCCTCGGTTTTGCGCTGACGCTCCGCTTCCTCGCGTTGCATTTGGCTCACCTGCTGATTTTGTTGGGCAAGACGTTGCTCCGTTTCGGCACCGCGGGCCTTCACTTCTTCCAATTTGCGCCTTTCGTCGGCTTGCCGGGCTTCTTCGTTTTGTTTGCGCTTGCGCATCCAAAGGAAAATGCCTGCACCCGAACCGATCAGCAATACAATCAGCGCAATAAACAAGGCGATATTGTCGCCGATCCATTCGCCAAAAGATTTTGAAGGAGAGGTGTAATTCACTGTCAAATTCTCGGTTCCGGCAACCAATTGGACCGAATGCGATTTTCCATCTTTGGGAATTGCGGATTCGAAGGAGAATTGGTAATCCATGCCCAATGCCCGCTGTGTGGATTCTTCGGTGAATTCGAGCAAGGTTTTGGTAGCGTCGTTGAGCCCATCCTTTTTGACTTCGTAGCTGCGCCCATAAGTGAGATCCGCCATATTGTTCAGCGAATATTTCTCACTCATTTGCTGATAGCGCAGGTTGTACACGGCGACATCGGCCTTGCGGGCTTCGGCGGTTGCCATCGAGGCATCCACATTTTGGTTGTGAATATTGGGGAATTCCGCGCTCAGGACAATCAGCACTTTTGCCCGTGACTTCGTCCGCGCCAATTGTTTGACGGCTTCCGAAATCGCAGGATACAATTCGGAGCCATGTCCCTCGTCGATGCCTTTGCCGTTGGGTGCTTTGACGTTCTTAACCTCCGCTCGCAGGGCCGCTGTGTCTGCGTCAAATCCGTCGCTGAGATAATTCAGCGTTTTGGATCCGTCGTTTTTGTCGGTCCAGGCAAAACTGGCAACGTTGATTTCGTCGGCTTCGTCGGTGAGGATATCGGGCAAGGCATTCAGGATCAGTTGTCTGAAAAACTTGTTTTGCGCGTCGCGGGCCTTCGAAGGCAGGTATTCCCAGATGATCAGAATGCTTTTGGCAAATCCGGAATCATTGGGTGCGGCATTTTTGACTTCGAATTTGACCTCCTTTTCATCCTCCAGCACCTTGAAATAGCCCTCCGGATGCACGTTGGGATCGCGGTCATTGACTTCAAAGGCGACGGTCGGGTGTTTGGCTGCCTCGCCTTCACCTTTTTGTTTGAGTTGTGCCCAGGCGAATCCGCTTCCAAGCAACAGCCAAGCCAAGAAAACAGGGAGCAAGCGCAATGTTTTCATCGGGATCAAATCGGGGTTTTGAAACGGAAGACCGTCTTGCCGAATTTCAGCGTATCGCCATCGACGACCTCCATGGGTTGGCCCACTTCGATTTCGTCGTCGTTGATGAATGTGCCGTTGGCTGCCATCTCGTCCTTGAGGTAGAATTTCCCTTTTTTGAAGAGGATGGTGGCGTGGTGACCCGAAATGCTCGGATCGCCTGCGACAGTGATGTCATTGCCCGGATTGCGGCCGACCGTATTGTTGCCTTCGTAGAGACGGTAGTCGATGCCCATCGGGTCGAGGGTATAGCTGATGAGCCAACCGACGATTTTGCGGGTAGCGCGCTGATGCACAACCTCCTTGATGTCGCCACCTTGTTGCACTTCCTCGACCTCCTGAATAAAGGTTTTGTTCAGGTCGCGCTTGGGCGGCGGATTCACTGCAATCGGATTGGGATTGGCATCGCCGCCGAAAATCTGTGTTTTGTCGCCGAGGGAGGTCTTTTCATTGCCGCCGTGATCGCCGACCTTGGTTTTGTCATCCCCGCCGAATCCGCCGGCAGGCTTGGGGCAGTAGGGACATTCGGAGAGCTCTTCCTTGTAAAAGTGGCCCTTTTCGCATTGTTGATAGCCTTTCATATATCTGAATTCAGAGTTGTGTTTCAAAGATAAGAGAATATTGGATAGGGGGGAGGGGCCTTTCCTAAATACTATCCTTCCGCCGCATCGCCACGGCGACCACCGCCAACAGCCCGCCGGTCATTACGCAGAGCACCAACAAATCCAATTCGTAGGTGAATGCCAAGGCGCCAAAGCGCTTTTCGTAGGTCGGATGGAATTGGTCCTCAAGGGCTTCACGGGCCGTGATCGTGCTGTCCATGGATCCGCGGATTGCCTCTTTGGCGAATTCATCCTCCTCCTCGATTTCATTGCTCAAGCCGTCGTAGCTGCTGTTGTGCACACGCTCCTGCAACAGGGTCAGGCCTTCGTTGCCCCATCTTGTCGGACTCACATAGCTGACGATTTCCATCATTTGGTTGCCCATTGGTGCCACGACGCCAGCCAACATCACCTGCGGAATCAGCACCAAAGGCACAATCGTCATCGCTTTTTCGGCGGTATTGACCAATGCCGAAATCATCAAACCCAATGCCGTCGCGCAGACAATCAGCAGCCAAACCCAGCCGATGGTCGCACCCAAACTATGCCATCCGGGTTCGAGATTTTGGAACCCGATCAGGATAATCACGGAAAACAATACGGATTGGATCAATCCAAAAAATGCCAGAACGAGCAATTTACTGAGGATATAAGGGCCGATCCGCAGGTTAAACATCCGTTCGCGGCGGTAAACGGCTGCCTCGGTGACGATTTCACGCGCGGCATTGCTCGTCCCGAACCAAACTGCACTCAAGGTGATCAGGAACGGCACTGACAGCGTCAACTTGGAAAAAATCAGGCAAACCAAAATGGCAATAATCGGTGCCTGCCCGATCAAAATCCCGATGTTGAGCAGGTCATTGGTTTTGATCCGGAAATACCTGCGGCTGAGCCAAAACCATTCGACGAAAATGTTCTTGTCACTCCGTTTCACGAGTCTTGGATTGGAGATATTCGTCACCGGTTTGGGTTGTACCCCCTTGCCGCGGAATTTTTGAATCCATCCTGCCGCCCGTTCGCCGCAAATATTGGCATAAACCTCCACGGCAGTGCGCACCCCGAAGTAGGTTTTGTAGTCGGCGATGCTGCCTTCGTAGACCATGGCGCCGCCCTCGGCCATAAAAATCACCGAATCCATGTATTCCAAGTCCTCCGGTTTATGCGTCACCATCACCACCGTCGTGCCTTTGTGGGCGAGTTCCTGCAAGATTTTGAGGAATTCCTCGATCGTTTGCGGGTCGAGTGGGGAAGTCGGTTCGTCGAGAAAAAGAATGAGCGGATCCGTCAACAATTCCACCGCAATCGACACCCTTTTGCGCTGCCCGCCGCTGATTTTGGCAATCGGACTGTGCCGGATATGCCCGATGCGCAGGCGTTGCAAAACGTCCGCAATCTTGGTTTCAATTTCCTGCTGACTCGGCTTTTCCATTCGAAGGCGGGCTGCATAATACAGCGACTGCTCGACGGTCAATTCCTTGTGAACGATATCATCCTGAGGCACATAACCAATCAGCGTTTTCAGAAAGGCGTAATTCTGGACGAGTTCGAGGTTATGCAGATACACCTTGCCTTGGGTGGCCGGGGCCTCGCCCGTGAGGCATTTGAGCAGCGTACTTTTGCCGCAGCCTGAAGGGCCCATAATGGCGACCAACCGTCCGGCAGGAATCTCGAGCGTGGTATCCTGCAGGCCGACCTTGCCATTCGGAAATTGTTTGCGGATGGCCTCGGTGCGAATCGCAATTTCGCCGGTCAGCGTTTTTGGACCGTGGTCGAGCGAAAGCACATTGCGCCCGACGATGACGGTGTCGCCCGGTTGCACCTGCGCGGTCCCGTGTACGCGTTGCCCATTCAGAAACGTGCCGTTGGTGCTGCCAAGGTCGATCAGCATGACTTTGCCGTCGGGGAGTTTGCGCAATTTGGCATGGAGGCGGCTCACGAGGCTGGAATCGATCACGACGTCGCATTCGCTGCTGCGCCCGATGCTGATTTCCGGCTTGGATTGCAGCAAGGCGAGCAGGCTTTTGCCGATTTGGGAGGAGACATTTGCCTCAGCCCGTGGTGAAGGAGATGCCTGCTGCTTTGCAGGAACCGATTCCCCGAAAACCATCCGACCAACGTTGGATCCCCCGAAACTGACCTCGTCGCGCCATTGTAAGGCAGTCGGCTGATGCGCCGGAATACGTATGCCATGGACAAAAGTGCCATTCGTGCTGCCTTGGTCGATCAGCAAGCAATTTCCCTTTTCATCGAGGATCAATTGTGCATGTATCCTCGAAATCAGGTCGCTTTTGAAAGCGACGTCGACCTTGTCTTTCTGCGTGCCGACGGTAATCAGCCGCTCCTCGCCGATGGGAACCGTGACTGTGAGCAGATTTTCGCCGTTTTGATAGAATGTCAGGATATTTACCGATCTTTTCATTACAATTGAAGGATGATTCAGGCAATGATATTCACGAATTGGCGGAACATTTCCAAACTCCTGCTTGGAGGGATGCTCCTTTTTGCAACGGCCTGCGAAAACGGCGATGCTGGAAAAGGCGTCGAATCCCAGGACGATGTTGCAACGGCCTTGCTTTGTGACCCCGCAACCTACGATTTGGAATGCATGAAGAGCGAGCAAACGTCCACAAGCGATGCCTTGCTCGATGCGATTGGCGGAATTAAAAAGGAAATCATCAACGTTGCGGGCGGGGATGTACCCGACGAACGGCAAGACGAATACGGAGACAATAGTCGCAAGGAAATCGAACGCGAATTTCCCGTGATCGCAGGTCATCCAAAATTGCCACTGTTGAACGGGTTGATGCGCAAATTGCTGAAATTGAGGAGAGAACCGAGTGAGATTGGCTACAATATTTATGTAGTGAATTCGGAGATGGTCAATGCCTTTACGCTCGGCGGGGAGATTTATGTCACGAATACCTTGCTCGATCAGGCGGAGAGCATCGACGAATTGGCCTGCATCATCGGGCACGAAATCGGGCACAATGAACTGGGACATATTGCGGAAAAACTCAAAGAAGTGGAGTTGGCGCAGGGCATTTTGGGGGAGGAGGCCGGTGCAGCATTTGCGGGTTTTGTGGGACTCGTCACGATGGGATTTAATCAGGTGAATGAAGCGCAGGCGGATCTGTATGGCATTGACCTCGCGCTCGCCGGTGGGTACGATGCCTGCCGCGGAATTGACTTTTGGGACCGGATGCAAAGCCATGAAGGTCAGGTGAGTGAATTCGATAATTTTTTCCGCAGCCATCCTTATTCTTCGCGTCGCGCTGAATGTTACCGGAGTCACATTTCCACCTTGCATCAATTATCCTGCGACAAGTGATGGAAACCTCTGAAAATTTGCCACGAAGACACAAAGACACGAAGTCAAGTGTAGTTCTTCGTGCCTTCGTCTCTTCGTGGCCAAATCTATCCAACCAACCATGAAAAAGAAGCTGATTTGGGCTGCTATCGGGTTGGTTGTCCTGCTGCTGATTGGTGGTGGAATCGTCGCGGCCACTTTCAAAATGCCCGAATTTGTCGGTTTGGACGGTATTGAAATCCAAGAATTGGAGGGCAAGGACCTGCATGCCGTCGTCAAAGGCAAGATTTCCAATGCCAACTTCTTCGAATTGACCGCCCGCAAGCTCGACTATATTGTGACCTACCACGATACGCTGATCGGCCGCGGGAAATTACCCGAAGGTTTTGCACTCGCCGCAGGCGATACCACCGAACTGGAATTGCCGGTGAAAATGGAATTGCAGGCCATATTTGCCGTCTACAAATCCATGCTCGCCAAGGACAAATGTCCCCTCGACATTCACCTTGAAGGCGAATTCACGCGCCTGCATTATGCGCACGGGCTCGACCTCCAAACAGAAATCGAGCCCGAGAAATTTATCAAGGATATCGTCGGCGGGTCGATGGGAAATTCGCCCATCAAATTTGAGGACTTGAGCTGGAAAACGAGCGACCTTCAAAATTCCGAATTCACCTTTGTCTCCGTGGTCAAAAATCCCTTGGACATTCCCTTGGAGATGAAGGCCTTGACACTCTTTTTTTACAGCGAATCCAATCTGGAGGATCCGGCTGGAAACTGGAAGCTCGATGCGCCCGTTCCGTTGAAAGCCAATTACAGCACGCGCATCCCCGGAACGGTGAAAATCAAGCATTTGGAAGCGGGAAAAAGCATTGTCAAGACGATTTTTACGGGAGAAATTCGATACGCGACCAAAGGCACGGTGACGCTCCAAATTGCAAAATTGCCCTTTGACATTCCCATTGAAGGAACGATGGTCATCGACCCTAAATCCGGAAAGGGAAAATGGGAATAATCACGCAATTGGTTTCACCCATTCAAATGTGAAATAAATGGAAGATGCCGTTCCCAACTTAAATCCGCAGGTGCCGCAAATTTCAGCAAAGACCCACTGGAATCTGCGAATTTTTGCCTTGGTGACCATCGGCATCGCCTTGTGGTTTGGCGTGATTTCGATGGGAATGATGGTGAAGGCAATTGCGAAATCCGCTGAGGAAGGCGAAGCGCTGAATCTGGATGGCAAAGATGGGAACGGAGCGCTGGGTTCGATTCTGGCGGGTGGGGGGTATTTTCTGTTTTCTTTGACGATGGCGATTACCGGCTTGGGCATTTTCTTTCAAAAACTTTGGAGCAGAAGCCTCGGGCGTATGATTTGTATTCTGGTCGAATTGATTGCGTTGTTTGTGCTGCTTTTTGCCATTGCGCTTGTCATCGCGGTTCATGAGCCCGAGGGAAAAGGAGAAGGAATTCGGCTTTTGGTGGGGGCAATATTTTTGATTTTCTACGCATTTTGGGGCTGGTACAGCTTGCGCGGATTCGACTATTTCAAGCAGGGAAGTCGGATTTGATAGCGTTTGTACGGCCTTCTTGAATGCATTGCGAACTTCCATTTGACATTTTGCCCAACGAGCGGTAATTTGGTGGAAACCAATTCGAATGGAAAGCATGCTCGGCAAGACAATCGGCAATTATCGCATTACAAAATTCATCGGTGACGGTGGAATGGGGCAAGTTTGGCTTGCGGAGCATACCTTGCTAGGTCGCAAAGTGGCCATCAAAAGTCTGCATTTGCAGTTTGCGCGGAATGCGGGCATCCGGGCGCGTTTCAAGCAGGAGGCTGCGACGCTTGCGCATTTGCAGCATCCGAATATTGTCGCGCTACATGATTATATCGAAGAGGGCGACGATGCCTATCTCGTGATGGAGTATGTGGAGGGCACGCCCTTGGACGAATTTATCACCCGCCAAACCGGTCCGATTCCGACGGGGCAATTGCGGGAATTGTTCGGGCAAATCTTGGATGGATTTGTCTATGCCCATGCCAAAATGGTCGTTCACCGCGACATCAAACCCAGCAATTTTCTGGTGACCAAAGACGGCAATGTCAAAATCCTGGACTTCGGGATCGCTAAAATCCTGACGGAAAGCAACCAAAAACTGACGAAAACGGGCGCCAACATGGGTACGGTGTTGTACATGAGCCCTGAGCAAGTGCGCGGGGAGGCGCTTGACCTTCGCAGTGATATTTACTCCTTGGGCGTGACGCTGTTTCAAATGGCAACCGGCCAATGTCCCTACAATGCTGAAAGCTCCGAGTTTTTGGTCTACGATCAGATTGTGAACAAGCCGCTGCCACCGGCTTCGCAGATTTATCCGGGCGTGACTGCTGAGATGGAGGCACTGATTTCCAAAGCCACGCAGAAATCAGCCGGCGATCGTTTTCAGGACTGCGCGGAATTCAAGCGTGCGCTGATGGCAGGGGAGAAGCCGCAAGTTGCGGCTCCGGCCAATGCGGAATTGTCCAAAACTGTGGTGGATGTAGTGCAAACTCCACCGGTTGTGTCGGCTCCTGCGCAGCCGATGGCGCCTCCGGCAACGCAGGTTGGTTCGGCTTCATCGGCGCCGACCCCAGCGGCTAGGCCAACCAAAAAAGGCATGCCGATGATGGCGATTTTGGGCATTGTGGTCGGGCTTGTTTTAGTGGTTTCGGTAGTGCTTTGGCAGGCGGGCGTTTTTGCTGGTGGGGGAGGGGCGGAGGCAAGTTCGGCTATCAGTGAGGTAGATCAAGAGGATGCTCAGGAACAAGCCGTTCGGGATTTTTTGGGGATTTGGATCGTGCGGCATTTGGGGCGGCAAGAGGGGGCCCAGTGAAGGCCACTGAGAGCCCAAGGGATTGAAGGGATATTTTGCTGGTTCAAGGTCGTTTTCTGTATCGGAGGCAGACGCCCGTTCCGGTGATCAAGTCAATGCAACCGTTTCCTACATCAGGGAAGGACGTCAGGAAACACTTTTAAATGCCGGAAGCCTTTACGCCTTGCTTTGGATTTATCTGAATTTTTTCGACTTCAGATTCGATTTTATGCCCAACAATATCTGCCAAGTTGACGCGTTATCAAGCCAATTGTTGTACCCTTTTCGAATTTTGCCGTTCATCCTCCCGAGACCCAAAATACATCGTACGATCTTGATTGAATTCAGCACTATGAAAAATCCTATCCTCTTCGTCGCTCTCCTCCTCCTTCCCTTGTTGGTTCCGGCTCAAGACGAAAATCCGGACAATGGACAAACCAAGTTGCTATACAGTGAAGGAACGATGAAGCAACTACACCACATTGTTGATTCGCTCAATATCAAATTCCGCTCTTGTGAGCTATCCAGAACCTATTATTCCCTCCCGCAGGCCAAGGGGCATTTTGTTTACATTGATTCCGTAGACCTCAAGGCTGTCGAGAAACTACTCAAGACGCAACCGAATATCCAAACGTTTGCTGCTGCTTATCCGAATGCCGTGATCGATAAGGACTTGTTGCTAATGAAGGCCTTGACGGAGGACTACGATGACAAGGAATGTGTGGAATTCTCTAGTGTTGAAGTCGGTCGTCAATTTTCAGAACGCATCTGGATTTATGGCCATCCTGAATCGAATCGAATCAAGGCAAATGGGTTTTTAGGCGTAAAGAAGCCGATGAATACAACGCCGCCTCGTTGACCGCATTCTACTTTGAAACTGAATTTGAATCCAAACCTCTAGATGATCGGTACGCAAGAATGGTGCAGTATGTAGACTGTTTGGTAGATACCACGACGAAAACTTACCTGGACAATGCAGAATACGGGTACCCGGAAAGTTCGGATATACCGGTAGATTCAATGACCATGAAACAGAAACAGGAGGAGCTGAAGAAGCTCCGTGGTACCCTTGTCATGGGCCAATGTTCTCGCGATGAAAGCCCCATTAGACATGCCCGGAAGATTGCCATTTTGGCCGCAGAAAGTGTGAGTTGGGAGGTTTTCCTGCGTGCATTTAGACATTATGAATGACCGTTTTGAACGAGTAGCTGATGCATCTGAGGCAATAAGACGGCGATACACGTACGTGCATGAATTGGAATTGCTGGATATCAATACGATGGAACTGATTCTGGGAATATCATTCCGGATTTCATCGAGGGAACCAGTATTATGGAGCGAGTGGGGGGGGGGGGGGGGGGGGGGCGCGGGGGGGGGAAGGTGGAGCGCGAGAAGCAGATTCGGATGATCAGGGCCGGCCTGGACGATTTACTCATCATGCACACTTTTCCTCAGCTACATTTACCAAGACGCCAAGGGGCGTCAGAAATCGAATATTGAAGGTTTAAGGAAGCCGCAAGCCTGCCTGAATACCTGCCAGCAGGGATGGAGGAAATTGATTGGCGCCGTTTGACCGTGGTTGTGGGCCTGCGACAGGGCGGGGAGGGGCTTGTTTGAGAATCAGATGCTGGAAACAACGCTCAGTTTAGATTTCGGAATCCTTGGCTTTCGATCAAAAAGGACCGTGAATGTCTTCACGGTTCATCGAGAGAAGTCACGTTAGTGATAAGCGTTTGCTTATAGCTCTCTGGCCCAGTATACAAAGTTGTATCAGGAAAGTTCCAACAGGATGGTGATCCTTTGCCGGTCTGCGCGGCACCAATCATCATCAAAAAACCAAACACCGTCTGTCCAACGACCACGACATACTTGCCATAGTGCTCGTTGGACCACTTGTCTTGATTTTCGAGGAAATAGGCAAATTCCAAGTCTAGCATACTCAAAGATACGAAATTCGGTTCAAATTTGATCGGCACAACAATCCAAAAAAAATCCCGATTTTCGCCACCGTGAGCTTGAATCCCGGCACTGTCATCCAAAATTACCGCCTCGTGCGCTTCATCGGCGACGGGGGGATGGGGACCGTTTGGCTGGCGGAGCATACCCATTTGGATCGAAAGGTCGCGATCAAGTGCCTGCATACGCAGTACGCGCGGAATGCGGGCATCCGGGCGCGGTTCAAGCAAGAGGCTGCCACCTTGGCGATGTTGCAACATCCCGGAATTGTCGCGCTCCACGACTACATCGAAGACGAACAGGGCGCTTACCTCGTGTTGGAATATGTGGAAGGCTTGCCGCTCGACGAACATATCCAAAAGGTCAGCGGACCGATTCCGGCGCCGAAGTTGCGTGAGATGTTTGGGCAGATTCTCGAGGGATTCATCTATGCCCACAGCAAGATGATCGTGCACCGGGACATCAAACCGAGCAATTTTCTGGTGACCGCAGCGGGAACAGTCAAGATCCTGGACTTTGGCATTGCCAAGATTCTCACCGACCAAGACCGGAAGCTCACCAAGACGGGCATGAACATGGGCACCGTCTATTATATGAGTCCCGAGCAGGTCAAGGGCGAGACGGTTGATGTCCGCAGCGACATTTATTCGCTCGGTGTGACCTTGTTCCAAATGGCGACGGCCGTTGCCCTTATCCGCAAGACACCACCGAATTTTTCGTTTACGATCAGATCGTGAACCATCCGCTGCCGAATGCATCTGATTTTTATCCCGGAGTGCCCAGAAGCATTGAAGCCATCATCGCCAAAGCCACCGCCAAACGTCCCGAGGACAGGTTTCAGGACTGTGTCTCGTTTTTGGATGCCTTGAAGGATGAGGAATTTGGCGAGAATACGGAGGGAAAATTAGAGGAAGTCGAGGCCACACTGTTGCCCACTCCCACACCGGTTTCCGCGCCGTTGCCCGAAGCCAATCCGGTTTCCACCCGCCCTCCCACCGATTTGCCGAGCCCGCACCGAGTTCCGAGCCCGCTCCCGCACCGGTTTCAGCGCCTTTGCCTCAACAGTTGCCTCCGCACCCTCCGCAGCGGAAGCGCAAACGGGGCTGGATTTGGGCGTTGGTTCTATTTTTGTTGATTGTTGGAGGCTTTGTGGCGCTTTGGAAGGGCGGTTTGATCGGGCAACAATCAGAAACCTTCTGGGTAGTTCCCGAGGATTTGCACCTTTGGAAAAATGCAGAAAAGGGGACGCCCGATGGCAAGGATGATTTGGGCAAGATTCCATTCGGATCGGAAATACAGGTCTTGAATACTGCTAAAAATGGCTGGAAGCAGGTCGCGTGGTCAGGAAAACAAGGCTATGTCAATGGTTATTACCTTGTACCATTGGATGAAATCGAGGTGATCAACCATGCGATGGATGTCGGGGTCAAAAAATGGTTTGACACATCCTATCTCCGAATCTCCCTGGCGCGTTATTTCCATGATGCCGGTTTGAAAGCAGACCTGCCGAAAGAGGTTTTTCGGAAAGTGTATGGTATTCCGAAGGAACGACAACCACTTTGGTCGGCCAAGGCATTTTCTGGAAAGTCAGAATACAATACACTGATCAAGGGAATGCAATTGGAAGAAGGCCCTTATCCAAAGGATCGTCTACCAGACAATGTTATTATTCTCGAACAACGCGGAGTGAAGCCATTCGAACGAAGGTTGGTCGCTTTTAAGCATACCAAAGTTGGCGAGGCCTATGAGAGTAAAGTGCTTGCCACACTGGATTTGGACGGATATCCAGATTATTCCATTCGGATCGGATCAAAAGATAAATTGATGGGGTACAGCTTTGATGAAGAACCGAATATCATGAATAGAATCGACAAGGGCCAATTTCCGATTTTGTTAGCGGATCCGAAGAATGATCGAAAGGCAACGCTTCTGCTGCTCGAGAATGGGAGGTTCAAGGAGTATTCCATTTAGAAGCCTTGGTTTTAGATTTTTCGGATCACTTGGTTTGTTGAATGGCTTTGCAATCGACAGAATCAATCATTTAGGGTGAATCGGAGGACATTTCAAGAACATTTTTCGCCGGAGGCAAATGTTCGATAGCCCTGCGGCAGGATGCCGCGGGCTCGACTTGGGCTGGAGGCCCGCGCCTCGATCAACACCGATTCCCAACATTTCCCTAACTTCACACTTCAATCGTCCAAAATCAGTTCGTGAATTCTCAACTCTCATCATAAATTGATACTTGTGTTTCTAAACACAGTAGATTGAATATCAGGCATCAGAAAGAACTTCTCAAGGTGGCAAGTTTCGCCACTCTTAAACCAGCCCCAAACATTGTTGGGGTTTGATAGGGTCAAGTAAGGGAATTCTCAGCTGCAATACAATACCTCCTTGGCAGCATCAATGTTGAGTTGTGGGCTACACGATCCGTTTCCTTGGCTTCTGCCTGATGTAAAGTTGGGTGTCTCTGCAAGGGCCCTCTTTTCAAATCGTCTCAAGCTTCCAATGAGTACCATTCAATGCCCTCTAAACCATACCTTCACGGAGGAAGATCGCCGGAATGCCTTTCTCGAAAGACTATACATGATTGTGATAGCATTGACCCGCCTCGAAAAATGAAACCGATGCTACTTGGATCATGCTGATTGAGCAGGCCGAGAATGGAGATGTCCGGGCGATCCGCAACAAAGATTGTAGGATCAGCTACTGGAGAAGCCGAACTTCCAGACTGGGTATCATGAAAATGCATGTCCACCCCTTTTTTCCAGTCTGAATCGAGATCGAGCCATCGTAACCTTCCGGAGATCTTCCCTTTTGAGATAACGCCTCTCTCAATCGTCGTCAAGTCAATCCCGGCCGCTTCAGATTGAAAATCGATCAAATACGGGTGATACTCAGTCCCCACTTGATTGATTCCAAACTCAACAACCCTTTTTTCATCAGCCAGAAAGTCCCCAAATGTGCGTTTGATCATTGCCAAGGCAGTAGCCGGTAGCGTGACAAGCTCGTTCAAGGGCATCTTCTCAACTCCGTGAGAACCGATTTCGAAGGTGCTGGCTTGGTTGCCCTTCCTTGCTCACGACCTCGCCCTTCGAGTCAAGAATGAAACGTGAGCAATCGGTCAACCCCTTTCTGGATAGATCGCCTTGGACAGCTCGACCAGGTAGCCGCCCCCGATTCTCCTGATCATTCCCATGTAGTCCAACGGAAAGAGTTCGTGCGTGATCACGATTCCCCTCCAATACTGGGAGAAGCAGCGTTGAAAAATCTGTCGGATATTGGATCATGCCTCGTGGTGGTCAGTGCTAGAAAACTCTCTTACCACATGCCGAACGAGGTTTCGCGGTGCAATCAGGATAGAGCTATACCCGTCATTCAGAGAATTGAACGGGATGGGAATCACGAATTCCATGTTTTCAAAGAACTGATCGGCATCGGCTCGGTTGAGTTTGAGGATGAAAGCCTTGGTGGTTGCAATGCCAGCTTCTGAGCAGGCAAGCCGGAGTTTGATCTTATCATTCCCTCGTACTTCTGAAGGAATTCGCTCCAAATTCGCAGCAATGACCTCGATGACTTCTGATTTTGCAAAGCGAGCTGTGGTAATCGGTCTGCATTGGAGTAAAAAAAGTTGATTGCTTCCCTTTTCAATGCACCATTCGATATCTACTGGATGTCCTGCATTTGCTTCCAGCTTCTTGCCAGAAGGCCAGTTTCAATCAACTGTTCTTCAAGCTCAGGGCACTACCGTAGAATCGAGGGAGAACTCAATTCCCGCGATTGGTAGGAAACCTTAGCATCACTTCGCGACTTTTCCCGAAACTAAAGGCGCCATTGCCGTCCACAGAAACTAATGATTCCGCTTTCCACCGAGGCTGTGTTGGGATCAGACGAAAATGCAACACCAGAATAGGCGGCAACAATGTATTGCTGGATCACCACGCCCATTTCAGTCGCTCCAGAAGTGCCGGAAGCCTTGACCACTTTGATCTTTCGAGGACTAAGAAAGACTTCAATCCAGTGAAGGTTGCAAATGCCCCGCGAAGCAATGCCCGGCTCCATCCTCCATCAAGGCAGACGAACGGACTGCAAACATCGATTCAGAAGGGAAATAGGAATCAAGAATCGGCTGGAGGTCACCTTCGCCCACGTTGCCGTAGGAAGCAGGGATGAAGATTGCAGGAGGCACATTGTAACCCAAGGATTTCAACCACGAAAGTCCCTCAGCTTTACCACCATATATGGATCTCGGCGCATTCTGGTCCAAGGTCTTGTATTCCATGGTCATCTTTGTGTTTGGATTCGTTGAAGCAAATCATTTTCAAGGATGTAGTCGGACACTGCCTTCGGTACAAACTTTTCCCAAATGCGGTCGGTGATCGTTTCCTGATCGTAGTCCCGGCAGAGTTTTAGCTCTGGCCACCTTCCTCCAACACATCTACACGGAGACCCAGCAATTCTAGTGTTTCCTTTTGCTTCGACCCCAGCATCGTAGATCGTTATGAAATAGGTTGCTGAGATGGCGTGTAATACCGGATGTATTCGCAAAATTGATCGGAAGGAACCAATTCGAATTCATCTTTGCGACAGCCCCTCGGCTAACAGCAGCCTTGATCATAGCTTCGCCGCTCGAAATAGGTGAATGGATCCGAATCTGGTGTTGCCCTCCTTCATTGGCTTGGTAGGCCTGTGTCAGGCTAGGGTCTGGGTTAGCAATCCCAATGTAGAGAAAGTCACACTTTCGTTTGCGGTCAAAGTACAGTCGAGATGGCCATGTGAAAGGGCCGAAACCTCCATGAACAACGCCGAACTTGACTCGAGAGTTTTTCTCAGGAAACATGCGGTTGATGCCGTTAAGGTTTTCCTTCTGGAATCCGATTTGACGTAGCCCTTCAGCCACTCCGATTTCATCAATGGGTTCGCTGTAGGTGTATTTGTTACCCTGATTAGAAAAGAACCGCCCTTCTGGATCCACCATGATAGGTGTCGATCAGTTTCTTCATTTGTTTCGGTACCACTTCGATGCCGCGCTGGTTCAGGTGGGGTGTCGCTCGCAAAATGCTTTGAAACTGCGCTTCGGTAATCAAGAGGTCTTCCCACGATGCATCATTCTCTCCGGTGATCGGCAACACCTGAAGGAGCTTCAGCGGGTAGCCCCCCTGTTCGTAGTATGAATTCCCTCATGTCTTCCTCCCAATTGAGGTTGGTGACGACTGTGGTGATTTTGGGAAAGGATGCTGCCCGCCACGGCTGTTGAAATCATGGATCAGATCAATTTTTCAAGCGTTTCGGCCACGTGCCGCCCATTTCGCTTCGAGCTGCTTTTGAGTTTCTTCCAATGCGCTGTCGCACGAAACCTAATGGCTTTAGGTGGAAGGGGCCGAGGAATCGAGCCAACCCCGAGTCATGTACACCATTGGTGATGATCGTGGCGATCAATCCCGCAGTATCGGTGGCCTTGATGTGGTCCCCAACCTCCTTTTGTGGAAGAGCGGTTCGACACCTGCAAAAATTGATGCGGCTTGCACAAGGTCTAAGCAACTCAATGATGCGCTGCCAGCGTTCCAATGAAATCTTGAAGTCTACGGTTCGGGAATCGAAGAAATGGCTGTGACAGAATGTGAGCTTTAGAAGCTGCAGAAGAAGGTATAGTGGAAGTCACTACCATACCTTAGATCCGGGAGCGGGTCAGGTTGCGCAGACCTGAACCACATTGACGGAATGCTTGTCACTTTCGCGCATCTTAGTAGATTTAGCGCGATTGATCTGAAACACGGTTTGTGCGCATCTCTGTCGCATTAGCGGCAGGAAGGACACCCGGAGTACGAGTTCGCGCAATTTGCGAAAAGAGACCCAATTGTTACGTCATCCCCTATGAGAACCCCGACCTTGACGGGGTCGCCAGTTCAATTGCTTATGCTACGCTCAAATGTGCATTGAGTGCCCCGTCGCACAAAGCTGCCTACTTTGGGCAGCTGAACACGCAAAACGAGTTCGTCTCGGTGCATCCTGGGATGGAGGGCCGAATACAGCTGGCGTCAATCCTCGTGCGCCAGTTCATCTTGGTCGATTCGTATCACGTCAATCAGCTTCCTTCGCGGTTCCACGCCAGTCCGTAATCGAAATCATCGATCACCATCCTGGGAGATCCAGAGGCAGCCCACAATGCCAGCATCCAGAATGAACGGCTGGCGCGGCAGCGTCCTTGATGCCGAGAAGTTCTTCCTGTGGGTTGCCGCTTCTAACGCCGAAATCGCAGGAATACTCGTTTATGCCATCGACTATCCAATACCATCAATTTTGCTGCACCTTCGGCGACGAAAGAGATCGCATAGCCTTTGAGTTGACCGAAAACCCATTGCTCGGAATTTACCACTGGTGACAGAACTTTTTCGGGCCTACTTTCCCGATTACCTGACAACAAAACCTCTCTGGAGCGCATCCAAGAGGATGTTGTGATCCACTGCTCGGCGGCTCGAGGTCGACTTGTCACAGCTGGAGGCAAAGGAATCCAAGGGTTGGTTCATAGGAGCGATTTTGCGTGAAGGTTGATGTCGCGTTTCAATAGGGGAGCATCATTTGCAACACTTGCTTTCATATGGCATTGACTTGCGAAAAAGGTGTGCGGGTTCAGGTGATTCAACCACTCGGTGACTTGTTTTGTAAAGTGCCAGGCGTCAAATTCTTAGGGAACGCCGTTTGTATAGACAGGATCAACTTCTGAAGTCGGATTTGGAACTTTCCCGGCGATTGGTTCCGAGAATCAGAGATTCAATAGTGTGCTTAAAAGATGTTTTTCATAATGTTGATTCTTCTTCGTGGGCCAGTTCATAACTGATCCAAATCTGGGAGTAAGGATCCATGGTTCGATCATTCATGGTATTGCTTCTGGCAATTAAGAAACAGAGGATAGAGCTCGACCATGCAGAAGTCGTAAAATCCCATCATCATAGGAAGCCCATATTGAGGTTGTTCAGCTGGCGGAACATTCCTCATCTCCAGCGAAAGATCATCTGATTGAAACAGCTGCAAAATAAAATCCCAATACAGAGAGAAACATCCGAAAGCTTACTTTTTCTCAATTTCGTATAAAGAGTAGCCAGTCAAGAGTTCCAGAAGAAAATCATGCTCAACGAGGAGGTCATTGTCGAAAGCTGGAATTGCATTGGGATGATAAATGAGAATCAAAGGTGATATAAGCAGCTAACCAAATCTCTCAGCGCATATGCGGCCCGCAGACTTTTTTGCTTCTTCGACAATGATAGCGACGAACGGAAGTCCAAAAAGCGCAACGGTATTGTGTGGGGTTGATAACTCGATATTACTCACATCCGCTTGAATGCAAACAAAGCTCCTGATTCAGAGTTATCTTATCTGGTTTCCATTCATTTTCGCTGATTAACTGAATTAATCTTGACCGAGTGACAAAGTTATGAATTTCCTTAGGAATATTTGGAGCACTCGACCGGGTTATAGAAGACTCTATGTTGGATGTCTATGTTTGTGTAATCCAATAACTGCAAAACCAGGAATTGGCTCCAAAACAAAGGCTATAACGGCCCCGATCTCCTGATTCAAGAATGCATTTCTTCATATCGAACAACTCCCAAAAGTCCAATGGCTAACGCTCCATTTGCAAACAGGGCCTTCGCGTTTTCACATTCTGCGACGTTTTTTTAACTGTAATCCCACCAAAGGGGGCTTTGGAAGAATACAACGGATAGGTCTACCTAGAGCATCAAAGCCAAAATGGGGTGCTAATCTTTCAAACTGGTCAGTCGATGGTAGCTTGAATTGGAAGGTATTGACATCAGAAAAGCCAGAGCCTTGATTTTGAGGGATCTAGGTATTTTCCATCGAAGGATTTTGTTGGAACAATTAACGTAATGTGGAACTCCTTCCCGAGTAAATGTAATTTGATTTTGCCTATGAGAGAGTACTGAGGCCAATTGGTATTAGTCTTCCTCGGAAATGCTCAATTCCGGAATTTTCTTATTTCTGTGTATTTCATTCGCCCAAAGCCTGAAGGTTGCCGAAACGCTCTGGATGTGGTGATCAGCTGATGAACTTGCAAGGTTGCAATTTTAGTGAAGAGACCTTCATCCATTTCAACATGCGTGTGGAGGACCACTAGAGTTCCCTCTAGGCCGCGTCCTAAATCCCCAAACGTCACCTAGTCCGGATTGGTGATGTCATGTTTGTAGGGCCTCCACGTTGCAAATTTTAGGTGGCTTTATCAACGTAAATCTTCCCCATCCACGAATCGAGATCTCTCGAGGGCACTGACAATGGGATAATGTACGACTCGAGGTGAAACCTTCAGAGAAGGAAGTCTCGTACCGCTTGCGCTTTCTCCGATCGACCATGTATATTAAACCCGAATATTTTTGCCGTGCCCGATCAAGATCGATGCGAAAGGAAGATTTTAAATCGCGGCTCGGCCTGAAGTTGGTTAAGCAAAGATGTAAAGGCTTTGCCCTGCAAATGAAGGCAGCAAGGCTCTTCCTTCGTGAATAGGTGTATTAACAACTTGAAGCGCCACTTCCGTGGTACGTAACATGGTTTTTGATAGGTACGAAACAGAATTGCTTGAGAGAGCATTGTTGAATGATAAACGGCTGTGTCAAAGCCCAATGTTACTTAAGAAACTTGGCTGGGCTCGTTCTTATGTTTGAAAGTCAGGAAGGATTGTTACGAATAGTATAAAAAAGAATGACATGAGTCATTTCTCCTCAAACTATCTCTTCTAGATTTGAAAATCACTTGCAATAGATTTGCTATTACGAAAAAGAAAATTTATCCGCAGAAGAAAAAAAGCGATCCTTCTCGGCAAACGAGAAGAAGGAAGGAAAAAGTCTCAGTATTTTCCACGATGGGGCATTGGAACAATGATACCGGATGCCATACGGTCTACAAGGACAAGGAATAAATTGAAAATTTGTGTCTGACTTCCAGCATCGGTTTAAGTCTCTACATTTTGAGTTAACTTAAGTGTAACTTGCGTTATTACATGGGCTTAAATACGGATTGTATTTCCGCTTGCCGCAAGGATTTGAACATAGACCAAGTGAAGAGCATTACGATTTGGCACTTGAACTAGGAATTCGAGATTTTGGATTTTCCTTGGCGAACCCTTTATGCGGAAAGATTTCATCGAGATCCAGGTACGTCCCTGACTATCCGACTTTATATTCTCCTCAATGGCCTGTTGATTACCGAGCGACATCTTCAGGAAATCAACGAGGCAGAGCTCTGGTCTAATTTAGAGTTAGCCGGATGGTCTTGAATCCCATACACATATGAAGTGGTAGGATGGAAGGAGGTAACAGATAAAATCAGGACTGATAAAAGGTTTCGATTTTGTAACGTCCGTCAACACGATAATCCTCCGTTTATTATGACGAAGTAACCTTCAATGTTTGACCTGATGATTAGGTTGAAAGTTGATCGCTGGAGACTTGATTTTGTTTGTGACGCAGGAATGCAAGGAAAACGACTTTGAGGTAGATGAGAATTAAAATTTTCCCTAACACTGAAATACATAATTGAAAGGTATATCAAGGAAAGGCCAAGCTTCGAATTTGGACGTCAACAAGTCATTTTCGTTCTCATTCTCTGTTGGCTCGGAACCTATGAAATATGACCCAAAATCGGGCCATGTAGAGGTCGTCGGCGGCTTTGACCGTTTCGTCCGAAAGGAGACATTTCATCCTGCCCATCCCTTGATATGACATTTTTGCAAACATGTTTGAATGATATCGAAAGATATTATAGGCTCTTCTGGAGTGGCAAAGAATCTTGGGGAGTACGCGTAAGGGATGTAGATGACAGTGCCACGCCCTGTAGATTTGTTGTCGCTTGTGGTGGTGGATGCAGAGCTGATGTTTATATTCACCGGCTCATTTTATAAAACCGATACTGAGTTCAATTGCAGAGCTGAAGTTCTATCAATGGTTGAAATTGAACCCAGTAATTATTTCAAGCCACTCAAATAAGTACGTTTCCCTTCTGAACCGATGGTAGGGCTTTGTGGACCTACGAGCTCTGGACAGCGATCCTCAGGGGTCGATTGTTCTAGAATGTTGAATTTGTAAATACTCTGCCTGATGATTACCTGATAACCGTCATTAACGAAGATTACAATTCCGGGAATATGGACGATTTGCACTTAGATAGGCCTCGGAAATAGTGACTGCACAGAGGTGGTTCTGGATGGAGTGTCAAGCAGCTTGCTATTCTCCACCTAATTTTTTCCGATATTCGCCAGGATGAGAGTCACTTTCTCACCCTCCGTCGCGACAAGGACGCCTTTGAAATCTCAAAGGGATAGGGCGGCTGGAACCCGCCCACGCAATCGGCAAAATCACCACCACGCCACCATGCAATTAATCGACAACATCAACACCCTATGGGGCGACGACTCAAAAAGAGCCTGCGCAACCAAGCTCGGATCGCGGCATCCTGTTTTTCGATCTACGCTCGAGGCGCTCAAACGCGAACTTTGCACAGATAGATTCCTTGGAGTTCATTTCACGGCGCCCGCGTTTCTGCCCGGGGGGGTCACAGACCCACCCGAGCGCGAACACCGTGAGTTTCATATCCGAAATTGGAACGAGCTATGACCTCTACGGAAGCGAATTTGAAATCCACCTGAAAAACAAGCTTTCCCAACGTGCGATTGCCAAAGAATGTGCGGCGTGGTTGCGGAAAAAAGCTCAATTCCGGTCCAATGCTTCCAAATCGCCGATGCAGCAGTTTGCTTGCATCGAAAAGGACGGCGAGGATACAGCCTACATGCCAATTCAAGGGTTTACTGCGGTGGATCTCGGTTATCAGAAGGGAAACGCCGTTTCGAACTTCGTGAACAAGTTCAGCGACGCACCCTACACGCATACATGGCTGAATCTTTTCGAGCAAATCTGGAACGACCAAGGCAAGGTGAAGGACGTCACCGATGCCCTTTGCCTCCACATTGAGTCCGTTTATCAGGAAAACTCTCCGAGCGCATCTACTTCCTGATGCTCTACAACATCTTCAATGAGTTTTCGCAGACACATTCTAGGAGTGCTAGGAATACCACAACATCGTTTACACTCCGTTTTGGGGCGGGCAAGGGTTTTTGCCCCCTAGGGGGCGGCTAGGGATGGCAAAATACCATGACATCGTTTACAAATTACTTACTCGCTCAGTGTTTTACCAGTCAACGGGCATGACGAAGGAGAAGCGGTGATGGACGACGTCGTTTGAAGAAACTACAAGTGTATGCCGGTGGATGATGAGATCTGCTTCGACATAGCTGTAAATCAAACCATTGTCGACCCTGAACCTCGTTCCCAACACTTCCAGTACTCCATCGGAGCGAATAAATCTCCACAAATGAGATGACCCCTTCATCCAATTGTAGCGGCACTTTCGGGTCAAATCCTGAAGGAAGTCTCATCTTGGGCCTCGGGCTGTAGAGTTCTTGCATTTGCTGAGGCGTACGCCCGCCTTGGGTGCTATACCGATGCCTTTCGTTGTGGAACTGCTGGAATACTGCCGCCTCCGCCTTGAGTGCGTCGAAATCGGCAAACTTCTGCACCCTGAAGAACCGCTTGTCGAAGGTGTCGTTGAACTTTTCAATCATCCCGTTCCTCCAAGGCTCGGCGCAAGGGATGAACCTCACAACGACCCCCATCGACAAGACGAACCGCAGCACCAAGCCCAGGCTCCTTGGATGCCGATTGGACCCCCTGAAGGTCATCTCATTGTCCATTTGAAGACAATCTGGCAGGCCCAACTGTCGCCACGCCTCTATGATGCCCCTGACAATTTCTACGGCCTCCTTGCTCCGGATTGGTTCGATATGGACCGCATGCGTCGAGGTGTCAATCAGGTTGAAGCAGTAAAGTCGTGTCGAACCCTTGAGATATCGCGGCCCCACCAGATCCATCTCGTCAGTGCAGAAATACTGGGATGGGTAATCTTTTTTTTGGACGTTGACTTTTGCCCCAGAGGGATACGCCCGTTGCGCTTCAAGATCCGGTCGATCGTCGAGGTTGGAGGAACTGCTGCCAGCAGACCTGGCTTTGAAAGCTCATATTGAATCCCCACTGCACCTATTTGGGCGTATTTCGTGCGTGCAAGACGGTCGCGGGCCTCAAGAACTAGTCGCTCAGTCTCAGGATTCGTCTTACCGTAAACGGTATTTGGGCGGCGGGAAATGTCTTGACTCCAGTCGGTTTCAGGCCCAGCTTCATAACGCTTGATCCACTTATGAACCCATTGTCGGCTCTTACCCGTCCGGACTCCAATCTCAACCTTCGAAAGACCCTCCAAATGCAAAACCAACATCAATTTTCGGAGCTTACTTTCTGTCATTACTTTACCCAAAAAGCAACATCTTCTTGGAAAAGAGAAAATGCCAGAAGTGTAAACGATGTCGATATTTGGAGTGTAAACGATGTTTGATATCTATCAGCCATGCCCAAAAATTGGTTGACAACTGGCTCAATAACCGGAACCTGAAGACCAATATCCTGGCCAAGGATCGGCTGAACTATGACGTGCTCTGTCATACCGACCTTCAGCGCAAGGTGGCGAAATCCTTGGGATACCACTGAATCGCATCAATTGGGAACCTTCCGACCTGCTGGGATGGTCGAATAACACCACTTCCGCAACAACGATGCATTTAAGGACAAGGAAACCCGGTATCAACGTTTGATGAATGCGGTGATCAGGATAATGTAAACCAAGGTCTTGATGAGGTTCGGCAACGTTGGCCAACCCCGCTTCAATGATCCACGCAACCAACTCGCGCTGGCCATGAGGTGACTCGCCAGTTGCAAAGCTAACTAAAAACCAACCGTTCGGTCGAGGAGATTTTTCGCAGTGCGCACCGCCGCACGCGTTGGTCAAAACTGAAACCCGATCGCAGAACGCCGAAGGCGATTCTCAACAGCGGACTTCGACTTTGGCTGAATGTGTGGACACAGCGACTATCGCGCGGTCACGGAAGCCATATCGAGACTTTACGATACCAAAGACATCGGCAAGTTTCCCAAAAGGTTGCCTCCCAAGTCGTTTCGCTCGCCGCTTACCAGTCGCGCCGACGTGATGAGCTTCAATGAAATCTACCGCCACCTTTCCTTGACGAAATTGGGGATCTACGCTCCGGTGAGTTACATTCTCCAGAGCCGGATGCGGAAATATGAGGACATGTATGACACGAAAGTCGAGGGAGGCAAGGGCAAATTGCGACAAATCGACCGTGAGCGTAGCTTGCAATCGCCAGTTAAATACGAATTTGCCCTGAGGAAACGACTAGGATTCGGTGTCGTCCTTCCGACTGGCCATGGAATCTCTCAGGCCAACCATGCAGGATGTTGGAAAGAGAATTGCATCCTTTCAGCACTCACCAAGACACTCGGTTCACGATTGGAGTAGATGCCTTAGAGTGGATTTGGATGCAGAGGATACAAAGGATCTCAGCAACTAGGTGGATGAAAAAACAACAGGCAAGGTGCAGGTAAGCCTTGCAGATATGGACCTTCCATCATGGAAATATGACCTCGAAGCCGACCTGGCCATCATCAATGCGCTGCTTGTGGACATGCACAAGGTAACTCCTGCGGAGGACACCAAATTGCAACATTTGATAGCCCATGTGCGGGCCAAGGTTGCTGCGCCAATCAATGGCTCCAACAAAAAAGTCCTCATCTTCTGCGACCCCCTGATCTTTATGATTATCTGTACATTTGCATCTTTCCAGCACCGCTGTTGAAGGTTGCCAGAATCATTCCGGCAAAGTCACACGGGCAAGGATGCGCCGAAGAACAACCTCAAAAAGGGATACGACTTCCAATCCTTGCTCACGCTTTTTCTCCAAGGTCAAAGGAAGAAGCAGCTCATTTGCCGCAGGAAGATGGCGAAATCGACATCCTGATCGCCACGGACTGCATCTCAGAAAGTGGGCTCTGCAGACTGCGATTACCTGATAAGGATTGGCCTTATTGGAATCCCGTACGAATTATCCAGCGCTTTGGCCGCGTGGATCGCCATCAGTTTCTCAGAACAGTGTGATTCAATTGGTGAAATTCAGCCAGACATTTCCTCGACTTGAGTACATCGCCTCAAGAACGTGTGGAATCACGCGGTTCATCGTCGATGTCCTGCTACGGGCGATGACAATGTATGATGCACGAAATGACGTTTCCTACCGTAAGGAGCGGCTTCGTCGCCTTCAGGAAGAAGTGATTGATCTCGAAGACCTCAAAGCGGGGCGTAAATATCACCGACATGGGGCTGAACGACTTCGTATGTGGATTTGCTGAATCATCATAAAACCAAGAGACAATCTGGCGAGCGCACCCAATGGCTTGCATGCCGTGGTTGCCCGCACCGTGGCGACCTCGGCCTTCGCCCCGGGGTCATTTTCGCGCTGCGCAACCGCAACCCGCGGGTTGCATACCGCCTCACGCAACCGCCTGCACCCCGTTTGCCACATCGCCTACGTGGGCATGGATGGAGAAACGGTGACAAACTGGAAATTGAAGCACCTGCTCGACCTCGTGCGCAGTGGATACAAGCCGGACGAACCGTGGCGGCGCTGCACGCATTCAACACCGAAACCGACGACGGTCGCGAAATGCGCACCTATTCGCGACTTGTTGGGCCGGCCATCGGTCGGTAGTCGAGGTCGAAGGAAGGAGGTGATCTAGATAGCCTGTTTGGGGTCGACAGACGACGACCTCGTCCATGGCATCGCTGGCTGGACGATTTCGGGTTGATCTGCCTTCTTGGTTGTAAGGGGAGGAAGGGAC